>NZ_DATNBA010000013.1:0-8768 GCF_035572195.1 Hyphomicrobium sp.
GCGCAATGACGCGCGAGCGGCGCTCCTCGCCCAGAACGTAAAGAATGCGCGCGAGATTTTCCTCGTCCGTCTCGTTGACGACATCGGCTGCAGATAGCCCCGAGGACGACATGCGCATGTCGAGCGGCCCATCCGACTGGAACGAGAAGCCGCGCTCCGCCTCATCGAGCTGCATCGACGACACGCCGATGTCGAGCACGACGCCATCGACCGGCGCCACGTCTTGCTCGCGCGCCACGAGATCCAGTTCCGAGAAGCGCGATTCCAAGAGGGTCAGCCGGTCGCCGAACTCATCCTTCAGCGCCTTGGCGGCGAGGATGGCGTGCGGGTCGCGATCGAGCGCCAGCACGTTGCAATCCGCAGCTTCGAGGATAGCGCGCGTATAGCCTCCGGCGCCGAACGTTGCGTCGATGTAGGTGGCGCCGTCTACTGGCCGGATGCTGGCGATGACCTCCGAAAGCAGCACGGGGATGTGGCGCGCACGGCCGGGCTCAGTGAATGTGCCTCCTGGCCGGCGGCGCGCCGTCATCCCCGTGCTCCTTCGCTTCCGTCATCCTCGTCTGAGGATGAACGGTTCCCCGCGCCGAAGAGCTTACGTGTCTGGTGGACTTTTTCCCGCGCACGCTCACGCCGTTCGGCGAAGCGCTCAGGCTGCCACATCTGAAACTTGTCACCCAGGCCGACAAAAGTGACTTGGGTCGTGAGGCCGGCGTGCGTGCGAAGGCCCTCAGGAAGGCTGATGCGCCCGTCGCCATCGATGGCGAGAACCTGGACGTCGCCGTAGAGCGCGACAGACAGCTCATCGCGCTCGTCCGAATAGTCCGGCAAGCCCGCGAGAAGCCCATCGATCTTTTTTGCAAGTCTCTCGCCGCCAGCATCGAGAGCCGGAGCTTCGAGCGCGGGGTAGCAGTAGATGCCGCCAGCGCTTCCAGAGGCGTAACCGTCGCGTTCGAGAACGGCGCGGAAGGGCGCGGGGATTGAGACCCGGCCTTTGGCGTCGATCTTGTTTGTGAATGTCGAGACAAAGCGGTCCATCTCCCAGTAACGAAGCCCCTCTGAACTCTTTTACTGGGTCCTGGCGACTCCCCTCCGGGGAGCCGGCCGCCAGGACCGGAAGGTTTCGTGTCGGGCGGCCGGCGCGCGGAACGCGTGTCGCCCGAAACAAAAGAAAAACTGAGCCGGCCGACAGGACCGGAAGGTTCGTTTCGGGCGGCCGGCGCGCGAAGCGCGTGTCGCCCGAAACATGAAGAAAAGGGGCCGTGGCGGTCGCTCAGATTTGGGCCCTCTACCAAACCGGCGCCCGGCCACGGTGTCCTGCCCGGTGCGGCGGGCACATATGGGATGCCATGGGAAATTATGGCCGTCAACGGTTTCTTAAGGATAATTATGGCGCGGCGCGGAGTTGCGCACAATTCGTTTTTTCCCTAAAGCGGCGCCCGATGCGCCACCTTCGAAATCAAAAACGAAGAGTAAATTTATATTTTTCAGTTGGTTAGAGAGTGCGTGTGCGGCACTCACGCTGTCCTGACTTGACCCTTGAATTGTCGGCGCATCATCGTGAAGAAGGTCAGGGTGGGGAGCACAAGCAGAGTGCCGATAGCCTAACGCGGCCTGGAGGCACCCGACTCAACCATCGAGGTGCCGTCATGGCGAATTCGACAACCCATCCCGATAACACCCGATCGTCCAACGGTCCCGGCGTTGAGATGCGTTGGCCGGCCGCCGTTCTTTGGCGGACTGACGAGCCTCCGGTCCGTAAAATCACAACCACTGACGTGTGGGAGGCGCTCGCCCAGGGCTTCGACGATTTCCGCGCGATACCGACGCACGCCTTCTTCATCTGCCTCATTTATCCGGTCGCCGGCTTGGTTCTTTACCGGCTTTCATTCGGCTACGAGATGTTGCCGCTGCTCTACCCGCTCGTGGCAGGCTTCGCATTGCTCGGGCCGTTCATCGCGATCGGTCTCTACGAACTGAGCCGCCGCCGCGAACAAGATCCTAACGTCTCTCCGATGCGCGCTTTCGACGTCATGCATCGACCGTCATTTGGAGCGATCTGCCGTCTCGGCCTGTTGCTCGCAGCCATATTCGTCGCGTGGCTCTACGCGGCCAACCTCATTTACCTACAAATTTTCGGCAACGCCGTGCCGCCTCCGGCCGAGTTCATCAACCAGGTGACGACAACCGCAAAAGGCACGCAGCTCATCATCGTCGGCAACGTTGTGGGATTTTTGTTTGCGGCGTTCGTGCTTGTGATCAGCGTCGTCTCGTTCCCGATGCTCGTCGACCGCAACGTCAGCGCCGCGACGGCCGTCAGAACCTCGGTGCGCGCTGCGATCGAGAACCCAATCCCAATCGCGCTATGGGGACTGATCGTCGCCTTTTCGCTGCTGATCGGAGCGGTGCCGCTGCTCGTTGGATTAGCGCTCGTTCTGCCCGTCCTCGGGCACGCGACGTGGCACCTCTACCGGAAACTCGTCGTGCCCGAATAAAGAGCGCGTGCTCCTACAGCGCACCACGTCTCGGCCGCAGACCCATGCAGGGCACGTCTCAACATGACGCCGGCCATCGAGCGGAAGAACAAAGGTCCTTTAGGGACACGAAAGAAAAATACCAGCCGGCCTGTAAGCCGGGTTCTGTTTGGAGGTTTCCCTCCGCGACGGCCATTCCTCTGGGACGCCTGTCGCCAAGCGCCTCATGCAATCAACCCGGGTGAGTAGCGTCATGACGCGCCTCGCGGCAGCGGTTGCCCGCTCCGCGCGCCCACCCCTATTCGATCTTGCTCCCGGTGGGGTTTGCCCTGCCACGTCTGTTACCAGACGCGCGGTGCGCTCTTACCGCACCTTTTCACCCTTACCTTCGGGCGAACCCTAAGGCGGTATATTTTCTGTGGCACTTTCCCTGGGGTCACCCCCGGCGGCCGTTAGCCGCCACCGTGTCATCAAGGAGCCCGGACTTTCCTCCACCGGACGTTTTTGCTTGCGGGCCTTTACGCCCGTGTCGCCACAACGAAGTCCGGCAGCGGCCGTCCGGCCGGCTGGTTTCTGTGATAAGCAACGAGATGCCCAAAACGTCAAGCACCAGAGTACGTGTTCGTTGGTGCGTGACAGTTAGGGCGGAGCCACTACTGACGCGATTGCGCGGCGCGCCTGGCGGCGACTTCTGTTTCGCTGACTTCGCCGGCGGCGATCAACGCGCTGAGGCAACGCGGCGATAGCCTTTCGCCAGCCGACCGCATGCAGCTTCGCACCTCGGGGCTATCCGACGCGAACTGGCGGCAGTGGGTATAATAATCCTTCGAGCAGGCGAGTTTGACCCGCAGGCTGACAGCGCTCGCGCTCGTCGCCCAAACGCCCGCCAGCGCAACAACGATGAACGCCGTTCCACACAAACCGAACGCTCTGCTTGGCTTTAGTCCTTGCATCTCGGTGTTCTCAGCTCACACGGGTTGTTAAGAATTTGGCAACAAATGGTTTAACGAACGTTACCCACTTTCGTTGCCGGAGTTTGGCGGGAAATTCCACGCGACGATTAGGCTCGCACTCGATCTAGCGGAGCGCTTTGTCCAGATTGACCGCCTGATCGAGGCCTTTTGCTGCGGCGAGGCCTTTGGCGCCCACGAAGTTTGTGCCGTCAACATTGGCATGCGTGAAATCAGCGCCGGTAAGGTCGGCGCCGGCAAAGTCGGCACGCGACAGGTCGGCTTCAACAAATCTGGCGCCACTAATATCGGCGCCCGTGAACTTGGCAAACCACAGCACCGCACGCCGCATGTCGGCATTGTGAAGGCGCGCGCCGGAGAAATCACAATATTTGAGAACGTTTTTGTACATCGTCGTCATCGTGCCCTGACCCGGTCGATCTTCGAGAGGGTGGAAATCGGCGTCCGTCAAATCGGCGCCGCGAAAGTCCGAGCCCGAAAGGTCTGCCTGCACGTGTACGCGCGAGAGATTGGCGCCGGAAAAATGCGGTGCGTCCGACGTATTGTTTTCCAAGTCCGAGTAAACGGTCGGCCGGAAGATCGTTGCCCCGGTTAGGTTGGCACCAGACAGATTGGCGCGGATTAGAACGGAACGGTCCAGCCGCGTGTAGGACAAGTCGGCACCCGACAAATTAGCTCCGGTGAAGTCGGTACCGTAGAAATCAGATCGCGTGAGTATCGCGCCTTTGAAGTTCAGCCCCGCAAGGTCGAGGTAGACGAGGAATTTGTTGGAGAGGTCGGGCCGCTCGCCCGGCTTCGATTGATACAACATGCTGGTAATCGTGCGCGCGTTGATCTCCGCCACCATCGGCACGGGTCCGATCGGCTGGCCAGCAAGCGCCGCGCCGCTCTCGAGAACGAGGGCGGCGACCAACGATGCGGCGGCTGAACGGTGCATCATAGTCGAGCACTTCCTCGGCAAGTCGGTGACGCTGACATCATGCATGAATGCAGAGCTCGCTGGCTACTCGATTTCCGCGAGTCCACATTGCGAAATCGTCACGTCGCCAAGCGCTTGGGTAATATTATTTCACAATGGAATTTACGTCCTGGCGACCACTGACGAAAGCCGGACGCCGGCACGGCGCAAAAAGATCGAGCGACCGATCGTAGACGCGCGTCGTCACATTCATCAGCCCCAAAACCGAGTGGAAAAGGTTGTCGTGGCTGACCTGCTCCGTCGCGTCTTTTGCGAGACAGGCCTGATCGACACCGAGCGCATCACGCATCGATGGCGCCAGCCATACGACCATCGGCACATGGATTTGCGCTTCTGGTGCAATCGCGTACGGCATGCCGTGAAGATACATGAAGTTTTCGCCGAGGCTCTCGCCGTGATCGGATACGTAAAGCATTCCGGCATCGACCCCGTGACTCGACGCGCTGGAAAGCACGCCGATGAGCCGCGTTAGAACATGGTCTGTATAGACGAGCGTATTGTCGTAGGCGTTGACGATGTCAGGGATTTTGCAACGACTGAATTGGCTGTCCTTGCATACCGGCGTGAAGGTCTCGAACGTCTCCGGATAGCGTTTCCAGTAAGCCGGTCCGTGACTGCCCATCATGTGCAGCACGATGACGGTATCGTGCTCGAGTTTCGCGATCTTGTCGTCCAGGCCATCGATCAGGATATCGTCGTAGTTGCTGGTGCTTGGATAGAACGTCGGAACGTTCATGCCAGTCAGCGTCTCGGTCGGCACGCGCGCGCAGACGCCTTTGCATCCAGCCTGATTTTCACGCCACAGCACGTCGATACCGGCGCGCTTCAAAATATCGAGCAGGTTTTCCTGGCCGTCCGCTTTGGCGTTGCTGAAATTGGCCCTGCCGAGCCCTGAAAACATGCACGGCACTGATTGCGCCGTATCGGTGCCGCAGGAGAACGCTTTCGGATAATTGACGAGGTCGTTGACTTTCGACAATCCCGGATTGGTCGGTCGTCCATAGCCATTGAGCGCGAAATGATCCCAGCGCGCCGTCTCGCCGACGACGACGACGAACAGCGATTTGCGGGTATGCGTTGGAGACATCGCCGCCCGCTTCGCATCTGCGCCATAGGCGCGGACGATTTTGGGCCCCTTGGCTCCCTCTAGCCGCCAGTACTTCGAAAGCGCCGAGATATAGTTCATCGGCGTCAGCGACAGCTTCAGCTCGCGATGATCGCGCAGAAGCGAAAGATAGTCGCCCCAGAACGGAACGACGCTGAAGGCAAGCAGCACCAGGGCCGGCGCCGCGAACTTGAGCTTGGCGAGAGCCTCGTCCCGGAAAGTTCGCTTCGTCCATGGGACAAGACAGAAGAGGACCGCCGGCAATACGCCAAGCAAGCCGATATAAGCGATCATACTGACCGTGATCAGATCGCCCGCTTCGCGCGTGTCCGTTTCGAAGACGTTGCGCACCATGTTGGCATCGATGACGACGCCGTATTCGTTCATGAAGTAGCTGGCCGCGGCCGTCACCGGAAGCACGATTGCGACGATGACCTTCAGCACGGGTTGCAAGGAAACCACGAGCAGCAGCAGATACGCGATGATAACCATCGTCACGAGAGCTGCGGCAAAGAACAACCACTGCTCTGCGTTGTGCGGCGCGACCACGGCAAGGAACCGTCGCCAGAAAGCATGGTTGAGCACCAACGCGATGAACGCGGCGACGAGAAGTATGAGTATCTCGGGGCGACGGGATTTGAACACGCTTGGTCCTGCTTGTTGGTGCCGTTAGGATAGCGCTGATGCCCTGGGTGCCGTGTGCCACGATACGGCCGCCCTACGGTTCGGCATCAACATCCCGATTGCGGCGCCGTCAAGCCGCAACCCGGCGATGCGCCGCTTCGATGAGCCGATCGAGCGTCAATTCGGTCGACCGGTCCAGCCGGCCGTCGACGCGGCGTTGGCGGAAATGCGATTGAAATGCCTTGAGAACCTTTTCGGTCGTTTGATCGAGCACGCCGGTGGGCTCGATGCCGTAACCGTAGTCGGCCAAGCGTTGCTGCACACGGGCGACGCGCCCGCAGCACGCGCCGGGGCCGAGGCCGGATTCGTCTGACCGCACTGGTGCCGGCCGAACCCAAAGGCCGAGGCCCTCCTTCGCTAGAAGCGCCCAATTGAATTTTTCGCCCGGATCGATTTTGCGGCCCGGCGCCACGTCGGAATGCGCCAGCACGCCGTCGGCCGCCATGCGATGACGCGAGACGATGTCTTTGGCGAGCGAAACCACGGCTTGCATCTGCGACGGCGGGAAATCCGGGTAGCCGTGCTGGTGTCCGGGATTTTGAATTTCTATGCCGATCGAATGCGAGTTGATGTCGGTCTCGCTGCGCCAGTGCGAAGCGCCCGCGTGCCAGGCGCGCAACGCTTCCGGCACAAGCTGCGTGATGCGGCCGTCTTCGGCGATCACATAATGGCAGGAGACGCCGCTTTCTGCGCAGGCCAGCCAGTCGATTGCCTTCGCCGCCGACGACATGCCCGTGTAGTGCAGAATGAGAAGCGACGGCCTGGCGCCGCCGCGGCGTGGCTCCCGGTTTTCAGCCAGATGAACCCCAGCGACGAACGAACTGTCGGGAGAGAACGTCACGCGCTCGGTTCCAATGCCCTCTCGGCCCGCTGGCCACGCTCGGCGAGAATGGCCTCGTAGGCGCCGGTGATCGCTGCAAGCCGCCGCTCGGCGCCGGCTAGAAATTCCTCAGGCACACCTTTGGCGACAAGCGCATCGGGATGGTGGCTTTTGACGAGGTCGCGGTAGCGCGCTTTGATTTCCTTGTCGGTCGCTGACGGAGAAATGTTCAGCACTTCGTACGGGCTGTCGGCGTCTACGACAAAACCGCGGCGGATGCAGCGGAACTCGCCTTTCGAAAGTCCAAAGATGTCGGCAACCCGCGCCAGATAGAGATCTTCGTCGGGATGCAGCACGCCGTCGGCGCTCGCGATGTGGAACAGACACTCGAGTACAGATACCTTGAGTTCCGGCTGATCTTCGAGCATCCGCGCGATTTGCGCCGCGTAGATTTCGTATCCCGCAATGTCCTGGCTCGCGAGCTGATAGAGACGGCGGACGTGCTCGCACTCGTGGTACGGCACGGAGAATTGCCGCTCGAAGGCTTCGGCCTCGATCGGCAGCGATACGCCGTCGGCTTTGCTCATTTTCGCGGCAAGCGCGACGACCGCGATCGTGAAGGCGACGCGCGATTGGGGGGAAGCGCGGCCGAGGCCATCAAGCCCCAACGTCACCTTGATTTGATCGAGAGCCGAGCGCAGGCCACCGCCGTAAGTCGCCGCGACCGCATTTTTCAGGAATTGCCAGGGCATCGTCCGTCCACAGCCGTTATTCCGGGGCTTGGGAACGATTTCGTCGTCCCTCGTCACGCATCGAAGCATAGCCGAGACGCGGGCCGACTTCCCCTAAATTTCCCGCAACGTCGGTGGAAATTACGAGTTTTGGCGAATGCCTGACATTCCTACGGCGCAATGGTGCCGCGCCGTTGCCGTCACGACGCCTGCGGGCTGCTATCGCGGCGCGATTTGAGGAACGCATCGAACTCTGCCGCATCTGCGGCGCGCTTCAGACCATCGAGAAACGTACGAAACTCGGCCGCTTCGTCCTCGAGCTTTAGCAACGTTGCGCGACGGTAGTCGTTGAAGGCCGAGTTGCTGAGACCGCCCGAGCTCCGGCCTTCGAAGCGATCACACGATCGCCGCCGGAACGCCCAGCACCGGCCGAGCTTGCCACCGAATTCGGCAAGGACGCGAGGAACGCCGAGCCGCGTCAGAAACAAGCCTGCAGCGAACGCCAGCACCGCCGTCAACAGAAACGGCATAAGGTGCAGCGGCGGAGGCGGGAAAAGGTGAAAATGCATTAACGGCGCTCCTCGTGAATGCGGCTTTACGATTCAAAAAAAGAGGCGGCCCATAAGGACCGCCTCGCAATTTCTGGCCTCGCGTCAGGCAGTGCTTTCGCTACCTGCCGGACGTTCGCGACGCTCGGACATGAACTGGTCGAACTCGGACTTGTCCTTGGCTTGGCGCAGCCGGTCGAGGAATGACCGGAACTCGCGCTCTTCTTCCTCAAGGCGCTTCAGCGTCGCCTCGCGATAGTCGTCGAACGCCTTGTTGCCGCTCGAATAAGACTTCGAAAAATTCTTGAATTCGTCTTCGACGCGGGCGCGCGCCCGGTCGAACTTGTCCGCGAAACGGCTTTCCCACCGAGCGCGGCTCCCGTGCCATCCACACGACATGCGTCCACTCCACAGCATATAGGCCAAGATGGTGAGCCCAATCGGCCAGAAAAGAACGAA
>NZ_DATNBA010000014.1:0-19642 GCF_035572195.1 Hyphomicrobium sp.
GATGATGCTGATGTAAGGATTGGAGGCCGTCTGTAACAACGACAATCCGGCGCCGATCACGAACAAGCCGGTCAACACACCCGGGTACTGGCGCATTGCGGTGAACTCGCCGAACAACGTGGCGCCGATCGCCATCACGAACAGGCCCAGCGCCATGCCCTTCTTCATGCCGGTTCGGCGCAGCACCGCTGACGACGGCAATGCCAGGAAGAAGTAAGACAGATAGAACGCCATCGGCACCAGAAAGGCATTCAGGTCGTCGAGAGTGAAGGCGAGCTTGACGAAGGTGATCATCGGGCCGTTGAGCCAGGTGACGAAGCCGAAGATGAAGAACAGCACGCCGATCGTGATTACCGAGCCGAAGTAGCTGCCTTCGGTGACGCGCGTTGCTTGGACGGACATGAGGTTCCATTCGCGGGCAGAGGTATGGTTGTCGAATCCAATCACTATGCAAAAATCTGCCCTCCCAAACCACAATGACGAACCAAGACTGAACGGCCGTTCAGGCAGCAGCCATGACCTCGTCGCCGAAATCACGTCTTTGCTCATTCTCGTCGTGCTTTTTTCATCGAGAGGCGGGGCGTGCGCGCCCTGAAAGCGAATGGCGACACCTTTCAAGACATTGATAGCGGTCACGATGCTGGCCGTCCCGCTTGGGTCGGCCCTCGCGGCTGACAAGTCCGCCAATGTCCAGAAATCGGATAAACCGGCCACGAGAATCCTAGAAACGCGGCAAGCGACGCAACCCAACGCCATCGGCATATTGGCTTCGCCCGCGGCGCTGGCTCACTGGGTCGATGAGCAACGCGGGCGTCACGTTGCAGTTGGACTGAAGATTTTCAGATGATCGCGGCCGAGCGCCAAATGACGAGGGCACAGTAAGTTGGGTGATGGGCGTCGGCTGACCGCATAATGCGGACCGAAAAACGGACATTCGGATAGTAAAGGTGCGGCGCCCCGCGCGCCGCACGCTTCATTCAACTAGCCTCTGCAATGACGATGACCGTGGCTCCACCAGCAATGACGGTGGTGATAATGGTGAACGTAACCGACGGTCTGTGCCGGTGACGATTGTGCAGAAAGCGAACGAAGCGCGGCGACGTTACCGCTGACTGCAGCGTTTGCGAATCCAGCTCCCAACATCATCGCGGCGACGGCGATGACCACCCCTAAAGTTGT
Organism: Hyphomicrobium sp.; assembly: GCF_035572195.1. Classification (GTDB taxonomy): domain Bacteria; phylum Pseudomonadota; class Alphaproteobacteria; order Rhizobiales; family Hyphomicrobiaceae; genus Hyphomicrobium_B. The sequence goes on from NZ_DATNBA010000014.1 coordinate 1,180, forward strand.
CTTCATGCTTGCTCTCCTAATTGTCAGGCATCGGTTTGACGCCAAGCGGCCGCTATGCTCAGCGGACCAGGGGGCAAGCTACATGGAATCCAACGATCCCGACTTTACGGTTGTGTAAAGAGACGAAAAGGAAAGTCTTTGGTTACTCGCTACTTCTCGTCAGGCGAGCAGCAGATTTCTCGATCATCGCCGGCGTCCTGCACACCTCAATCATCCACATGTTTTGCCGACGGCGTAGCTCTGTGAATTTTGCGAATCGGAGTGAGATCCCGCAGAAGATAATTGCTCCGGATGAAACAACACCCCGGCCGCCAGAAACAGCCGGGGTGCGACGCTAGGAGCCCGACATGCATGAAGAAAAAACAGGCCGGACAAGGTAATAGTGGGACCTATATTTTCCCCGCACCAGTGCTGAAACGGTCAATAGGCCATGAGGCCTAACCGTACCGCTGCATGCATAAGACCGTTGCAATGCCGGCCGAGTCCATCCGCCAGCCCCGCCGAGGAGGCCCCCGCGCACGGGATTCTACAGAGGACAAAGAAGGCTACTTGATAAGCTCAGGGAACGATGAGAGAAAGCCGCACATCAGGCTGCCATGGATCAACGGCCGGTGCCTTTTCCGGGCAACCCTCGCCGCTTCAGATTTCCCTGCCCCTCATGCTGCCGTCCGTAAGGGGAATCACAAATGACCGCATCCAAAATCAAGTTGCACAATGGAGATCTGCCGGCCGGGCTGACGTTCCCGCGCGGCGTCGCGATCGATACGGAGACGCTCGGGCTCAAGCCGCATCGCGACCGGCTGTGCCTCGTGCAACTCTCGAGCGGCGACGGCACCGCGCACCTCGTCAAATTCAATGGCGAAACCTACGACGCGCCGCGCCTCAAAGCCCTCCTGACGGATCCCAAGGTTCTCAAGATTTTTCATTTTGCGCGCTTTGACGTCGCCGTGCTCGAGCAGTACCTGGGGGTCGAAACAAGCCCGATCTACTGCACGAAGATCGCGTCGAAGCTGGTCCGCACATACACGGATCGACACGGCCTCAAGGACCTTGCCGGCGAACTTTTGGGAGTTGAGCTGTCCAAACAGCAACAGAGCAGCGACTGGGGCGCCGCCAAGCTCTCCCCCAGCCAAATGGCATATGCGGCGAATGATGTCCTTCACCTGCACGCCATTAAGGAAAGGCTAGATCAGATGCTCGCTCGCGAGGGCCGACAAGCCTTTGCAGCGGCAGCGTTTTCCTTTCTTGCCACGCGGGCCAAGCTCGACCTCGCCGGCTTCGAAGATGACGATATATTCGCCCATTAAGGGGGCGTCCGTGGCGCGAGGCCGGTGCCGGCTTCAGGCACGGAAGACGGGCGGTCCCAAAGTCTCCCCAATTGCCGCAGAGATTGGGACGATCTTGGGGGTCAAATCACATGAGCCGTAATGGCTGCCACAACTGACAGCGCCGTCACGAACGGCCGCGCGCGCACGTCTGCGAACAGCATCGTCGTTGCCGGGGACCGGACGGCGAGCCGCCGCACGGCGCACCGCCATTCGAAAAGCGTTCGAACGCTCAAGTTCGCGCTTCCGATTGCGGCGCTGGCGACGCTCGCCATCTTTGCAGGGTCCATCTTCAAAAGCGTCGGCTTCGGGCCGGCCATTCCCAACCTGAATATGCCGCAGATCATTGCCGACAACCTCAAAATGCAGAACCCTCACTACGAAGGCTTCAACGCCGACGGGGGGCACTACTGGGTCAGGGCGAAGACAGCGCAGCAGGATCTGAAGTCGCTCAGTGACATCCGTCTAGAGGGCATCACGGGTGAGATGATCGACGCGAAAAAGCAGAAGACTAATCTTGTCGCGACGCGGGGCTTGTTCGACAACACGTCCAACATTCTCGAACTTTATGACTCGATCAAAGTCACCGGCGATGGCGGGCTCGACGCTCAGCTGACGCGCGCAACGGTAAAGACGAAGGAAGGAATAATCACATCCGATCAGCCTTCGACGGTGTCGATGGGCGCCGGCCGGATCACGTCCAATCAATTGACGATTCGTCAGAAGACCAAAGAATATACGTTCCTCGACACCGTGCGCACGCATATGAAGCCGAAGAGCCCGGAGCCCGAGACAAAAGAGCAAAGCGCCGTCAAGCCCATGCCCTTTGGCAAGCCCGGCGAACCCGTCGACGTCGCCTCGAACCGGCTTGACATTGACGACGGGAAAAAGACGGCACTCTTTTCCGGCAGTGTCGTCGCGACGCAAGCCGGCGCCACCCTGAGGTCTCCTCAGCTTAGCGTGATCTACGACGGCGCCGTCGCGCCGCAAGGGCAAGAGGCCCAAGGCGATGCCGGCGGCACCAAGATCAAGCAGATTCTCGCCAAGGATTCGGTTGTGCTCGAGCAATCGTCAGGCGAAACCGCGACGAGCCGCACGGCTGCCTTTGACACCACCAGCAATACCGCCGTTCTCGAGGGTGATGTCGTCCTGACGCAAGGCGATGATAAAAAGGCGGTCGGCGATCGCGCCGATTACGACCAAGCTTCTCAAACGATGGTGCTCACCGGGCCGGTAGTCGTCACGCAAGGCAACAACGTCCTGAAAGGGCGCCGCCTCGTCTTCAATCGCACGACGAACAAATTGCAACTCACTGCGCCGGGTAGTACCGGAGCCGGTGCCGGCCGGATTTCGGCGCACTTCGTAAGGCCGGCAACGAAAGCTCCGGCGAGCGAGCCTGCTGAAGAGCCATCAACAGACGGCATTCCATTTGGCCCGACGTTCAAAACGGATCCAAACGCTCCTTATGATGTCCTGGCGGATAGGCTTGACGTCGATGACGCGGCAAAAGCCGCCGTATTCACGGGCAATGTCGTTGCCGCGCAGGGCGATATGACGATCCGTTCGGTGGAGCTCACGGCCTACTACACGGGCAGCGCCGGGCTCGCGACCGCCGCTGACGGGACGAAAAAGGGTGCTGCTTCGCTGACCCACCTCAAGGCGCGAAAAAAGGTGACCGTCGTCTCGAAGGATGGCCGGACGGCGACCGGCGACTGGGCCGACATCGACATCAAAACCAACGTCGCGACGCTCGGCGGGGCGGTGGTCCTCACGCAGGGCAAGAACGTCGTCAGGGGCACGAAGCTGCTGATCGACATGAATACGGGCGAGACGACGATAAAGACCGAACCTACGGCTTCCAGCGCCGGCGCGGCGATGATTTCCAGCAGCGAGGGCGACGGCGGCGGCGAGATCGTCAAGGCCGACCGGCCGAGTGCGATCTTTTATCCCGGCCAGATCCTGGGCTCAAAAAAGGCGAAAGCGGCTGCGAGTGCTGCTGTAAAGGAACTCGATGGCTGGCAAGCGCGGACGACACCTTGACCTCAACTTCGACTTGAAGACAGTTCCGGATTTTGACGCATGCCGCGCGGAGAGGCGATAAGTGTTCAAGGCTCTTCCAATCAGCCTCCGTTCAAAGGCGCCCGCCGCGGCTCGTAGCGCGCAGAACGGGCATGCGCACATGAATGGGCATGCGCCGCAGTCCGTACCGAACCCGGAAGATCCGCACGCGATCGGCGCCGAAGGTTGGCTCACCGCCTACGACGTCAAGAAATCCTATCGCAAGCGCATGGTCGTGAAGGGAGTCAGCCTTGCCGTCGGGCGGGGCGAATCGGTCGGCCTCCTGGGACCGAACGGGGCCGGCAAAACCACCGTGTTCTACATGATCACGGGACTTGTCGCGGCAGACGACGGGCGCATTACGCTCGATGGCGAAAACGTCACTATGTTGCCGATGTATCAGCGGGCCCGGCTTGGCGTCGGCTATCTGCCCCAGGAAGCCTCGATCTTTCGCGGACTTACGGTCGAGCAAAACATCATGTCCGTGCTCGAGCTGATCGAGCCGGATCGCAAGCAGCGGAAGGAGCAACTCGATAGCCTGCTTGAGGAATTTTCCATCGCGCGGCTCAGAAAATCACCAGCCCTGGCGCTTTCGGGCGGCGAACGCCGGCGCTGCGAAATTGCCCGGGCGCTGGCGTCACGGCCTTCGTTTATGTTGCTGGACGAACCATTTGCCGGTATCGACCCGATCGCGGTCGGCGATATCCAGCAACTCGTGCGCCACCTTACGGAACGTGGCATCGGCGTGCTGATCACCGATCATAACGTTCGTGAAACGTTAAGCCTCATCGACCGCGCCTACATCATCTACGATGGTCAGGTTCTAACACAGGGCAAGCCTTCGGAAATCATATCGAATGAAGACGTACGGCGGGTCTATCTCGGCGATATGTTCGTTAATACGCGTTGAGTATAAGCTGGCCGCTGGATCGTACGTAAGGGCAGCGGGTTAGCGCATGGCGCTTTCGGCAAAATTAGAGCTGAGGCAAGGCCAGCAGCTGGTGATGACGCCGCAGCTGCAACAAGCCATACGGCTCTTGCAACTCTCGAACCTAGAACTCACCGAATTCGTCGACGCCGAGCTCGAGCGCAATCCGCTACTCGAGCGCGAAGAAACGACGTCCAGTGCCAAGCCGGCGGAAGAGGCTCCAACGCAGCGCGCGGAGGACCCGGTAGGCGACAGTGCAGACGACCGTTGGCTTGATCTGAGGGAGCCCGTCAGCGATCACACCGGTGGTCTCGATGCCGACTTCGGTAACGTTTTTCAGGACCCCGGCACCGGCGAACCGGCAGGCGGCCCTGGAATGACGGGCATGAGCTGGGCAAACGTCACGCAGCGCATGCACAACGGCAGCACCGATGGCCACGATCTTGAAGACTTCGCCGTCCATCAGATTTCGCTGCGCGAGCATCTGAGCGCGCAGTTACCGCTCACCGTTACCGCGCCGGTCGAACGGATGATCGGACAATATCTGATCGATCTCGTCGACGACGCCGGCTACATTCCGGCGGACCTCGAAGCGCTGTCACAAAGACTTGGCGCGCCGCTCGAACTCATCGAAAGCGTCCTTGGCAAACTGCAGACGTTCGATCCGCCGGGAATATTTGCCCGCTCGCTCGCGGAATGCCTGGCGCTTCAGCTCAAGGATCAGAACCGTTACGACCCGCTGATGGCGCAATTGCTCGCCAATCTCGACCAACTCGCCAATCGCAACATCAGCGCGCTGAAAAAGGCCGTCGGTGTCGATATGGACGAACTGGCGGAGATGATCCGCGAGATCAAGCACCTCAATCCGAAGCCGGGCCTGAAATTCGGCGCCGTCCAAATGCAGCCCGTCGTACCCGATGTTATCGTCCGCGCCGCGTCCGATGGCGGTTGGCACGTCGAACTCAACAGCGATACGCTGCCGCGCGTTCTGATCGATCGCACCTACTACACGCGCATCGCCAAGGCGGCGGCGACCGAGAAGGACAAAGACTATCTGTTCGATTGTCTGCAGACCGCTAATTGGCTCGTCAAAAGCCTCGATCAGCGGGCCCGGACGATTTTGAAAGTCGCCGAGCAGATCGTCCGCCAGCAGGACAGTTTCTTCATGTACGGCGTTCAGCATCTGCGGCCGCTCAATTTGAAGGCGATTGCGGACGCCATCAAAATGCACGAGTCGACCGTGTCGCGCGTGACGTCGAACAAGTACATCGCAACACCACGCGGCATCTTCGAACTCAAATACTTTTTCACCTCGGCAATCGCGTCCGCGGCGGACGGCGAAGCCCATTCGTCCGAGTCGGTCCGCTACCGCATCAAGCAGATGATCGATGCGGAGCCTGCCGACGATGTACTGTCCGACGATCAACTTGTGGACAGGCTCAGAAATCAGGGCGTCGACATAGCGCGCCGCACAGTCGCCAAGTACCGTGAAGCTATGCGGATACCCTCTTCCGTGCAGCGCCGGCGCGATAAGAGACTGGTGGAACGACTGGGCGGGGTCGCCTAAAGAACCCTAATTAAGTTTATGAACATGTTGATGTTTTTCGTTACACTCGTTTTTCAACCGTGATTTGACAGTTGGCTGGTGCGCGCCTACCTCTTAGTGAAGAATGTCGTGCTGGTAGCGGTCACGCCAGCTTTCGATGGTGCGAGCCGCGGTGAGCGTCTTGGGCAGCAAAAACGACGGCGGCATTGCCACTCTTCGGCCCTGAAAGTGCGGAACAGGCAATCTCATGACCATTCAGATTACCGGAAAAAACCTCGACGCTGGTAACGCCTTCCAGACGTACGCGGGCGATAAGATTCGTGGCGTCTTGCAAAAGTATCTCGGACGCGAGCCCGATGGACACATCCGCCTGGAGCGAGAGCGCGGTTTGTTCAAGACGACGTGCTCTGTGCGACTTACGAGCGGCCTGCTGCTCGAGGCGCACGGCGAAGGCGGCGACGCGTATGCGAGCGTCGACGACGCCACGCATCGCCTTGAGACGCGCGTGCGACGCCACAAGGGCCGAATCAAGAAGCACTCGTCGGCTGCGGCGACGGCGCGGCGCAAAGCTGATGTCGAAGCCTCCGATCATGTCGTCGGCCTTGCCGACGAGGATCTGCCGGAACAGGACGAGGCCAACCCGCTGATCATCGCCGAAGGGCAACGCAACATCGGTCATATGACAGTCAGCGAAGCCGTCATGCATCTCGATTTGTCCGAAGCGTCTTTTATGATTTTTAGAAATTCCGGCCACGGCGGCCTTAATGTTGTCTACCGGCGCGGCGATGGGAATATTGGCTGGATCGACGCGGAACTTCCCATTTCGAGCAAGCCGAACGGAGCGTCCGCCGTCAAACCGGTGGGTTGAGGGAAATCAAATTGTTGAGGGCATGCTGCTTACACAGCAGCCGAAAAAAAACGCGTCTATAGCCGCATAGTGACGGCGATCTGATCGCGGATGGAGCTTGAATGAATATTGAAGACATGCTCGCCAAAGACGGGATTATCCCGCGATTGAAAGCCGAGGACAAAAAGCAGGCCCTTCAGGCTTTAGCTACGCGGGCCGAAGCCGCCACGGGCGCCAGCGCGCACGACATCTTTGCGGCGCTATTGCAGCGTGAACGGCTGAGCTCGACAAGCCTCGGGCGGGGAATTGCCATTCCTCACGTCAAGCTGCCCCACGTCAAAGCCATTACCTGCCTGTTCGCGCGCCTGGAGCGCCCTATTCCATTCGAAAGCCACGACGGCGAGCCGGTTGACCTGTTGTTCTTTCTTCTCGCACCGGAGCAGGCCGGCGGAGATCACCTCAAGGCGCTGGCTCGAATTTCGCGCCTCGTCCGCGATCCTGCGACGCTCGACGGCCTTCGCAACGCCAACGATACCGAGGACCTTCGCAACGTCTTGACGAGGCCGCTCGCCTCGCACGCGGCTTAGAAGCGGTTTGGCCGTTGCATCGGGGGGCCTGTGGCACCCTTTAGTGCAGGACGGCCAACGCGCCGAGACCGATGCCGCCGACCAAAAGCCGCCACCATCCGAAGAAGGAAAGTCCGCGACTGGCGATGAAGTCGAGCGCGTAGCGCACAACGATCACGCCCGTCACGAAGGCTGCGAGAAATCCCAGCACGATATGCTGGACGTCGCCGACGCCGAGTACGGACCAATTCTTGTAGAGATCGTAGGCGAAGGCGCCGGACATCGTCGGCATGGCGAGAAAGAATGAAAACTCGGCGGCCGTCCGCTTATCGGCGCCGACCAGCATGCCGCCGACAATCGTAGAGCCGGAACGTGAGACGCCCGGAATCATCGCCAAGCACTGGCAAAAGCCTATGATCAGCGCCGTAGAAGGCGGGATGTCCATTACGTCGTGGTAGCGCGGCGAGAAGTTCATGCGGTCGACGACGAGCAGCACGATGCCGCCGATCACGAGCGACAGGCAAATGATCACGGGAGATTCAAACAATACGTTTTTTATGATGTCGTGAGCCGCCGCGCCAATGACGGCAGCGGGCAGGAACGCGATCAGCACGGCGAGCACGAACCGCTGCGTTTTCGGGTCGCGCGGCAGATCGCGGGCGAGTTGCAGGAGCTTAGCTGAGTAGACCGTCAGAAGTGCCAGGATGGCGCCAAGCTGGATCAGAACTTCGAACGTCCTTCCGGGAGACGAAACGCCGAGCAGCCGTTCTACAAGCAGGAGATGGCCCGTAGACGAAACAGGGAGGTATTCGGTCAGCCCTTCGAGCCAGCCGAGAAAAATGACTTGCCAAGTATCCATGCGCCCTGCTGGCCCCTATCCGCCCCTTGCCCGAAAAACGCGAGAGGGTTAGCAGAATTCTTCGCCCCGCCATAGGAACCGATTGGCGCGGTTGCCTTCGAATCGGCGGGCACCGATGTATAGTCGCCGCTTTCGGCACCGAAGGGACCGCATGCCTCCGCGCCTTACCCAATACCGCCTCTGCCCGCGTTCGCGATCGGTGCGTCTGGCGCTCGCCGAATATGGGCAGGAGGTGACGCTGCTCGATGAAAACCCTTTGGAGTGGCGGAAAGGCTTCCTCGCCAAAAATCCGGCCGGTGAAATGCCGGTGATCGAGTACGATAACGGCTTGACGCTTTGCGGTGTCTATTCGATCTCGGAATTCATCGCCGAAGAAGCGCGTCCCGCTTCCACCGTCATGACCGCCGCTCCGCCATCGCTTCTCCCGGGCAATCGGGAAGACCGCGCCGAGGTGCGCCGGTTGATCGACTGGTATCACGGCAAATTCGACCGGGAAGTCACGCGCGAGCTGCTGATTGAAAAGGTTTACGGCTCGATGGGCCCGTCGGGCGGAACGGCTCCCGATCCCGGCATCCTGCGCGCGGCGCGCTCCAATCTGCGGTATCATCTCTCCTACACCGGCTATCTCGCCGATTCACGGCGCTGGCTCGCTGGCGACGATTTGAGCTTTGCGGATTTTGCGGCGGCGGCGCACATCTCGACCATCGACTACCTCGGCGAAATGCCGTGGGACGAATACCCCGCCGTCAAGGTCTGGTATCAGAGGATGAAATCGCGGCCGTCTTTCCGGACGCTTCTCGCCGACCGCATACCCGGTTCGCCGCCGCCGCTCGCCTATACCGATCTCGACTTCTAACCGTGAATGCTGCGTACCGTGATCCAAGCTGCCGCCGTAACCGCCAACCTGAACAATCTGCTGCAGGCTGAGGCACGCAAGCTCGGCCTCGACGCGATTGGGGTGGCGCGCATAGCGCCGAACGATCAGCAGACGACGCGGCTTGCACAATTTCTCGAGCAGGGCCGCCACGGCGACATGGACTGGATGGAGAGCAACGCCGACCGGCGCGGCGATCCGCGGCGGCTATGGCCGGAAGCCAAAAGCGCGATCATGGTTGGCCAGTCCTACGCGCCGGGCTCAAACCCGCTGGACGAACTTAAGGTCCGCGAGCGCGGCCTCGTCTCGGTCTACGCCAAAGGCCGCGACTATCACGACGTTCTCAAATCGAAGATCAAATCGCTGGCGCGTGCTTTTGCGGCGGCGTCCGGAGCGGACGTCAAGGTTTTCGTCGATACCGCACCGCTGATGGAAAAGCCGCTTGCCGCGAAAGCCGGGCTCGGCTGGCAGGGCAAGCATACAAACCTCGTTTCGCGCGAGCACGGATCGTGGCTGTTTCTCGGCGCCATTCTGACCACCGCCGATCTCGAGCCCAACGCCGCGGAGGTGGATCACTGCGGCTCTTGCCAGCGCTGTCTCGACGTCTGTCCGACAAAGGCGTTCCCGGCGCCCTATCAACTCGACGCGCGCCGCTGCCTCGCCTACCTGTCGATCGAACACAAGGGACACATCGCGCCCGAGTTTCGTGTCCCGATGGGCAACCGCGTGTTCGGCTGCGACGATTGCCTGGCAATCTGTCCGTGGAACAAGTTTGCTTCCGCCGCGAGTGAATTGCGCTTTGCGGCTCGAGCTGAAACGGACAATCCGCCCATCGCGGAGTTTCTGGCGCTCGACGACGTATCATTCCGGCAGCGGTTTGCCGGAACGCCGGTCAAGCGGACCGGGCGCAATCGGATTGTCCGCAATGCGCTGATCGCCGCCGGAAATTCCGGCGATGCATCGCTGATGCCGCTAATCACGCCGCTTCTCGACGATGCGTCACCGCTCGTTCGGGCGATGGCGGTCTGGGCGGCTCGCCGTCTTCTGAAAGAGGCGGACGTTAAGGCGTTGAGACAGCATCACGAACCGCGCGAAAGGGATGGCGATGTCTCGGCGGAATGGACGCGCAACCTTGAGGGATGCGCGGCATGAACAAGCTTTTTTGCTTTGGCCTCGGCTACAGCGCCACGGCTCTCGCCCGGCGCGTGACGGCACGCGACTGGACCGTTTCAGGGACGAGCACGGATGCCGAGAAAGCCAACGCCCTGACGCGGCAAGGATACAGCGCATTCCTTTTTGACGGCCGGGCGCGGAACGCCGAAGTCGCCGAGGCTCTTCGCAGCGCAACGCACGTGCTGCTTTCGATTCCTCCGGATGCGAGCGGCGACCCGGCGTTTGCTCACTATCGCGACGACATCGCGTCGAGTCCGTCGATTTCCTGGATCGGCTATTTCTCGAGCGTAAGTGTTTACGGCGATGCTGACGGCGGCTGGGTCGATGAAACGACGACGCCCCATCCCCGCACGGAGCGCGGAACGCGACGGCTCAAAGCTGAAAACGACTGGCTCGGTCTTGGGCGGCAAACCGGCAAGGCCGTCGTCATTTTCCGCCTTCCGGGCATTTACGGCCCCGGACGAAGCGCCATCGACCAGCTCCGCGCCGGTACCGCACGGCGTATCTTCAAGCCGGGGCAAGTCACCAATCGCGTCCACGTCGACGACATCGCGGCAGCCGTCGACGCCGCTTTGCATTTCAGCACCGGCGACCACGTCTTCAACGTGACCGACGACCTGCCCGCCCCGCCGCAGGACGTCATCGCCTACGGCGCCGAGCTGTTGGGGGTGCCGTGCCCTCCAGCTACCGATCCGGCCGATGCCGGCCTGTCGCCGATGGCTCGGAGCTTTTACGGCGAAAGCAAGAAAGTTTCGAACGCGCGGATGAAGGCCGAATTGAGCGTTTCTCTAGCCTATCCGACCTACGTCGAGGGGCTCAAAGCCATCGCCGGGCGCACGACGTAGGCTTTTCAAATCGTGCCACACGTTTTCCGCCATTCCGCCTGGAATGCCTCGTAGATATGCTCCCGGCGCCTTTCGATATGCGGGACGACCTTCCATGCAGCTGAGTGCGTTATCGGTGGTCGCGACGCTAGCCTTGATGGGCTCGGCGCTGCCAGTTCCGGCGGAGCCGATCGATCCGGCTCAGGCCATCGCGCAAAAGTTCTCGGAAGCCAGCGATCCGAAACCGGCCCCGAAGCCGGCGCTGACGACTGAGCGGCCCGACCTCGACTACGAATTGGATATGCTGAGCCGAGCGCGGGCCGAAGAACTCGAGCGCCAAAGTGCAGACGAGATGATGGTAAAAGTGGCGGCACCCGTTGCCGCGACGCCAGCCGTCACGGCACCCGCCGCGCCGACGACGACTGACAAAACGCCGGTTGCCGCACCATCGGCCGAGCCTACGCCTGCGCCAGCGCCTGCCGCCCCTGCACGCCTTGCCGAACCAGTGGCACCCGAGCCGCCCGCAGTTGTGAAGCCGGCACCAACCGCAGCACCTCCTCCGGCACTGCCACCGGCGGCAGCCTCGGACGATACTGACGCTCAATCGAAGGTTCAGCCGCGCGTCACGGTTCTGCTCGTGCTCGATTCCGACGGCAACGACGCAGCCTCGGCCGTCAAGCCCGATCCGATCATCTGCTTCGACCAGCGGTGCTGGATTTCGAACGGGCTCGAGGCGCCGGCCCGACCCATGCCGCGATCTGAGGCGCTGGCGCTCAAGTCAACCAACACCGCGACGTCCGACTCGTGCAGCGGCAAATCGGCGTGCGCCTTCCGTAACATCGCCCTCGGACCCGGCTCACAAATTCAGGTCGTTGCGGTCGGGGAGAGCCGCGGCGTCGCGGACGGGTCGTATACGGTTGCCGCCGACACGAGCTGCCGCAAGGATGACGGCGACCTCGTTTGCGGCAACGCGCTTGTGACGCAAGAGTTCAGGCTTTGGTTGGTGCCGGAGCCGACAGCGCAGGCGGTTGGTCCGGCGGGACTTGAGGACGCCGTCGCGGAAGGCCTTCCCGATGACGACGACGCGCAGCCGGACAACGACAAGTAACGACTACGCGAACTTGGCGATCTCGGCGAAGAGCACATCTAGATCCTGCGGCCTCGACAAGCGATGTTCGCCGTCCGCAATTTCGATGAGTTGCACATTGTCGCCCGTCAGGAAGCCTAGGAGTTCGCGCGTGTGGGCGGCGGGCACATCCGGATCTTGCAACCCCTGAAGTATGACGACGGGACGGCCTGGATCAAATGGTTCGCGGGCTAAAAGATTTTGACGGCCATCCTCGATCAGCTGCCGCGTAATCGGATACGGCGAGCCGTAAGCAGACGGCTGATCGTAGCGTCCCTTCTCGATGATCTCGCGGCGCGCCTCCTGAGGAAACCGCTTCCACATCAGTTCCTCGGTCATGTCCCACGCCGGAGCGATGAGAACCATCGCCTTGACGCGGTGTGCCTCCGACGGCTCCTCTCGCAGCATCTTGCGAAGTAACAGTAGCGCAATATGACCGCCCATACTTGATCCGATGATGATTTGCGGACCGGTCGTGACGCGCGTGAAGACGGCGTGCGTTTCTTCGAGCCAGCGACCAATCGTTCCATCGGTGAATGCGCCGCCGGATTGCCCGTGACCTGAATAATCAAATCGCGTCGAAGGCAAGCCGCGCGCCGCCGCCCAATTTGCAACTGCCGTCGCCTTCGTCGAGGCCATGTCCGACATAAATCCGGGTAACCAGACGATGCCGGGCTTATTGTCTTGCGATACTTTTCGAGCCCGATAGGCGATGTTGCGGGCTGTGCCGCCGGTACCGACGACCAGAGTTTGCGGTTCGGCTTCCTGCACCTTATAGAACCCTCCGTAACGTCATAGCCGCTTCTCCAAATCCTCGAACGCGATGAGCCGAACGTGCCCGAACCGTTGACCGTGCTGCAAGTCATACCTCGCATGCGGGCGGGCGGCGCCGAACTCGGCTGCCTGCAGATTGCAACGGCGCTGGTAAAGGCCGGGCATCGCGCCATCGTCGCTTCCGAAGGCGGCCAGTTGGTCGAGCCGCTCGAAGCTGCGGGTGCCGAACACATCATCCTGCCGCTGGCGTCGAAGAACCCGCTCATTCTCGCACGAAACGCCGGGCGACTCGCTGCGTTGATACGGCGCGAAGGCGTTTCGATCATTCATGCAAGAAGCCGGGCTCCCGCGTGGAGTGCACTGATCGCGGCGCGGCGCACCGGCATCCCATTCGTCACGACCTATCATTCCGATTATTCCGAAAAGGGGCGAGTAAAGAATCTCTACAACAGCGTCATGGCGCGCAGCGACACGGTCATCGCCGTGTCCGATTACATGGCGCATCTGATCCGCACTCGCTATCAGACGCCCGAAAAGCGCATCGCGATCATTCACCGGGCTTTCGACGATGCGGTGTTCGATTCGGACAAGCTGACGCCCGAGCGCATCGCGGCCGTTCGCGCGCTGCTCAACGCCGACGGCACGAAGCCTGTTCTGCTACTGGCAGGACGCATAACGCCGCGCAAAGCGCAGCATCATCTGGTTACCGCACTCGGCCTGTTGAAAGAGCGCGGCGCGCCCGCTGTCGTTTGCGTGCTGGCCGGCGAAATCGAAAAACCGGAATTCAAAGCCGAACTCGAAGCACAGGCCCTTCGTCTCGGCGTCGGCGATCAACTGCGTTTCCCCGGACACGTTCGAGATATGGCTGCGGCCTATTCCATCACGGATATATCGCTAAATATTTCCGAGCAGGAGGGACTGCCACGGGTCGCGATCGAAGCGCAGGCGATGGGCGTGCCGATGATCGTTTCGGACACGGGGCCAGGGCGCGAAGTGGCGCTGACGGAACCTGACGTTTCAGCGGACGAAGCCTCGGGGCTGCGCGTGCCTTATGGCAATCCTCAGGCCGTCGCGGACGCAATCGAAGCCATGCTGAATTGGCCGCCGGAAAAGCGCAAAGCCTACGGGCAACGGGGTTCGGCGCACGTGCGCCGCCGGTTCACTCTGCAGCAATTCATGTCAAAAACACTGGACATCTATAAAGGTTTGCAACGGCATTCACTCGTCTAATCCAGCCCGCTGAACATTTTCCCGGTACTGCCGGCCTAGCCGCTTGCCAACGGATAAATGCTGTGCTTCCCATTTCAATATGGACGCTATTTCTCGCCAAATTTTTGGGGTTATAACCGGATCCAGGACGACGCGCCGGTTTTAGGGGTCAGCGGTGGACATTGTACTGCGTGACGATAGCAAGCCTTGGCTCATCGTCGGCTTCTTCACGCCGAACTATCAGCCGCTGTCTGCGAAATTCGCCGACAGCCTGAAGCGCCAGGGTCACCCGCACCATTTGTTTGCCGTCGAACCGTCCGGCGATTGGTCGGACGAAACGATGCGCAAGCCGGCCATCGTGCTCAATGCCATGAAGGTCTATCCCAACAAGACGCTGATCTTGATGGATGTCGATTGTATTGTGAACGGACCGCTCGACGAATTGTCCAATATCGTCGGCAATGCGGATTTCAGCTGCTTTCCGACGCTGCGCGTCAAGAAATTTCGCCGACACAGTCAACGCTTTTCATTGAGCTCCCGCGTCATGTTCGTGCGGCCGACAGATGGGGCGCGCAAGCTGATGGAAGAGTGGCAGGCGGCGTGTCGCGAACGGCCCAATTTGCACGGCGCAGAGCGCAATCTGGTTTTGGCATTTACGCGCGCAGTCGGCGTCACCTATTCACCCATGCCTGTGATCTATGCGGGCCGCGAGGCGCAAAGCGCTCCGGCTGGAGCACTCGTGACGCATCAGAGCACCGCCTTTGCACACGGGAAAAAGCGGTCTCTCTCGAACAGGATCGAAGATTTGCTGGCGCTTGGCAAACGGGAACGAAACGCAAGGCCAGGCTGATCGTCTTTTTGCCGCTCGCATTAAGCGTCGCGAAAATGATCGGGCGGATCGCGTGTCGTTGAGGAACTTCGAAGTACGGCGAATGCAGACAATCATTTGCATGAAATGGGGCGATCGCTATCCAACCGATTACGCCAATCGGCTGTGGTCGATGATCGAGCGAAATACGCGGCGCCCGACCCGGCTCGTTTGCTATACGGACGATCCGTCGGGCTTGGCCGACGGTATTGAAGCCTATCCACTTCCACATATTGTGCTGCCCGACCGCATCGCGCGCCGGCCTTGGCGAAAGATGTCATTGTGGGCGCCATCGCTCGCGGGCGTTCAGGGGGACGTATTGTTTCTCGACCTCGATCTCGTCATTACCGGTGGCCTCGACGACTTTTTCGATTTCAAGCCGGAGTGCACATTCTGCGTGATTGAAAACTGGACGCAGATGGGATCGGGGATTGGCAATACGTCCGTTTATCGCTTTCGCGTCGGCTCCCATTCATATCTTTACGACCAATTCCAGCAGAACACCGAACGTGTTCTGGCGCAATATTCGAACAGCCAGACTTACATATCGCGCACGATCCAAGAGAAGGCGTTCTGGCCGGACCCTTGGTGCCAGAGTTTTAAGCATACGCTGATGCCGGGCTGGCCCCTCAATTTCGTATGTGAGGCAACTCTACCACCACTGACGAAAGTCGTGGCGTTTACCGGCAAACCTGATCCGGACGAGGCCCGCGATGGACGCTGGGACGCGCCGTGGTACAAGAAGATATATAAGTTCGTCCGTCCAACTCCTTGGATCGCCGAGCATTGGCGTTGAAAGCGGCCATATGTCAGAATGTGGCCACAGGTCCGCGAACAACAAAAAAATGGCATTCCCCAGGCTCATCGGCTCGTCGGGTGCTTGACTTCTGGCGCGCAGTTCCGAATCGTCACATCGCTGGTACCTAATTCCTGTGCTCTGGCGTTAGCCGGGGTTCCGGGAGCATAACGACAGCAACCTGAAACAACCGAAGGAGACGTTACCATCCGTAGACCGATGCGCCCCGAGCCTCAGAGCCGGGAAAATTCCGGGCCCCGCATAAACGATCAGATCCGGGCCCGCGAAGTTCGCCTTATCGACGAGGCGGGCCAAAATGTCGGCGTTGTCCCCAAACAGGACGCCTTGACCCGAGCTCAGGACGCGGGGCTCGATCTCGTAGAGATCTCACCGGATGCCGAGCCGCCGGTCTGCAAGATCCTCGATTTTGGCAAGTACAAGTTTCAAGAGCAGAAGAAAGCCGCCGAGGCTCGCAAGAACCAGAAGATCGTCGAGCTGAAAGAGATCAAGATGCGTCCCGGCATCGATGATCACGATTACGATGTGAAGATGCGCTCGATCAGACGGTTCTTCGAGGAAGGCGACAAGGTGAAGATCACGTTGCGCTTCCGCGGACGCGAGATGGCTCATTCGCAGCTCGGCATGGCCGTTCTGCAACGGGTGAAGGGCGACACTGAAGCCATCGCGAAGGTCGAAAGCGAACCGCGCTTCGAAGGCCGGCAGATGGTCATGGTCCTATCACCGAAGTGATTGTCGTGGCGGGGCCGCCAGCGCGCCCCGCTACTCCTCCCGTCGAATTTACGATGCCTTTTAATTGCGCAGTCGAGGGCCTTGTCCGCGCATCCCGAGGGCTCTAGCTTCCGCAGCGCGATCGTAGCGGATCTGGAGCGCCGACGGCATGGACGAAGACCGGCCATTCGACTTTTCGATCCTCGATCGACTGGGTGCCCCCTATCGTCAGTTCGATGCGGGGGAAAAAGTCTTCCTCGAAGACGAGCCCGGCAGTGAGATGTACATGGTTCGCTCCGGGCGCGTCGACGTCATCACCTACGGCAGCGTTCTCGAGAACGTTCGCGCCGGCGGCATCTTCGGAGAACTCGCGCTGATTGACGATGGGCCGCGCAGCGCCGCGGCGATCGCGGCCGAGCCGACGGAAGTGGTTGCGATCAGCAAGCCGGCGTTTTTAGCCATTATCCGCGATGATCCGCAATTCGCGCTACGCGTGATGGGCCTGCTCGCGACCCGAATTCGCCGGATGAACAAGGACGTCTAGCGTGGCAGCCTAAGCCGCCGCACACGCGTTTCGCAGCGGATACAATTGCTCAGAAACTTACCTGCGGCGAACTGCAGCGCTCATGCGCTGCCAGCCACATTAACCCAGTTTCTGGAGCGGCTCGGCTTCTGCAGGCTGCGCGATCTTCGCATGCGCTTCCCAGATCAGCCGCTGGATAACTTGCGTGCGATTTGGCACGGTCGGATGGGCGCGGCGCAGATCGTCCAATTGCTTCAGCGTATCGGCATCGAGAGAGACGGAAACGACGTGATCCATGAATACGGTCCTTTTTGCTTAGCGGGCTTGTTCTAGGTCCCGTTTCTTAGGAGCCATCGCCGGCATTGGCTGTTCCTGCCGTGACGGAACGAAACTTTGTCGCTGCACTCAATCAATCCACGTTCACCAGATCACCGCAATGGCGGTTAATCGAAGCGAGCCGGGCGATTTGGCACAGGCGACGGATCTTCAACCCTCATAAACACATCAGATATGTTTACAGTGTGGTCAGGAACGGCGAACTAAATTCCGGTGTTCCCCACGCTACAGCGAAGCGACCGCCGGCGGGGTCTCTCTGCCTAATCGTCTTGGCATCGAGATCAAAAGAGGGTTTGCCGTGGTTTCTCCGAAGATTGACCGCCTCGTCCGCTACACCGGCGTCAACTTGGCATCGACGGTCGTCGACTACACCATCTTTCTGACGCTGACTCACATTTTTGGCATGCCGATCCTGGAGAGCGTGATCGCCTATTCGGTGGCAGTGTTGGTGAACTATACGCTCACCAAGAATTTCGTGTTCCTCGGGGACATGTCGCACAAAAGCGAACACCGCTTGTTCATGGAATTCGTCGGCACCGGCCTGCTCGGGCTTGTGATAACGGCCGCGGTGATCTGGTTCACGATCCATGTCTTGGCGCTAACGCCGCTTGCCGCCAAAACGATCTCCATGCTGATTTGCTTCGTTGTCCTCTACTTCGTCCGCAGTCGCCTCGTGTTCAACGAGAATGCCGGAAGCTCGGCTGTCGCGTAAAACCAAGGAGCGACCGCGTTGACGCGCCGCGGCACGCGCCAGCGGGTCACAGAAATTCGCAGATCAGAAATTGACGTGCTGAATGACGTAACCACCGGCAGCGGCGATGAGACCCGCAACGAGCACGTAGGGCAGGATCGACACCAGCACCATCAGCAACCCGACAAAGGCTTTCAGGATTTGCTCGGCGGCCGACCACAGCTCGATCGCGGCCCGGTAGAGCACGTAGACGATGGCGACGACGACGATGGCGAGAACCGCGATCTTCCATACCGGCAGACTCTGCCAATCGGATTGGAACGTCGAAATGATCTGGCCGAACGACCATCGCCAAATCAGCTCTACGAACTTGAATATCGCTGTGATGCCCTGCTGCAGCAGGTTTATGAT
>NZ_DATNBA010000015.1:0-11185 GCF_035572195.1 Hyphomicrobium sp.
TCCTGCAGCGCCTCGGCAATCGGCTTCAAAGAGAGATCGGCTTGCGGGCCACCTTTCGGCCTGCCGAAGTGCGAGATGACGATGACTTTGGCGCCGCGGTCCGCGAGCGACTTGAGGCCGGGCATGACGCGCTCGAGCCGCGTTGCATCGGTGACCTTGCCATCCTTGACCGGCACGTTGAGATCAGCACGAACGATCACGCGCTTTCCCGCGACGTCGATACCGTCCGTCGTCTTCAGCTTGTCGAGATTCATTCCGATGACCAATACGTTGCGATTGCCGCCGGCGTTTCGTTCAGCCTTGCGATGCGGATTTGATGGCTTGGCGCGCCGACTCCGCGACATGCGCCGCCGTGATCCCGAACGCTTCGAAAAGCTTCGGCGCCGGCGCCGAGGCGCCAAAGCTCGACATTCCGACGAAGCGATCAGATTTTCTCAGCCACTCATGCCACGACTGCGCAACGCCGGCTTCTATCGCAACGCGCGGCTGGTGGCCGAGAACGTCGTGCTGGTAATCCTGGGTCTGTGCGCGGAAGAGTTCGAATGACGGCATCGACACGACGGCGGCCGCGATCCCCTCTTTCGCCAAAACGCCCGCCGCATCTACGGCGAGGCCGACTTCGGTGCCTGTCGCGAGCAGCGTCACGTCGCGCTTGCCTTCGGGCAATTTCAAAACGTAGCCGCCTTTGGCGGAAAGATTTTCGGCGCTGTTGCCGCGCAAATTCGGAACCGCTTGCCGCGACAGGGCGAGGATCGACGGAGTTTGCTTCGCGGCAAGTGCCAGCTCCCAGCACTCCGCCGTTTCGACGCCGTCTGCTGGCCGGAACACGTTGAGGTTCGGTATCGCACGCAGTGCGCTGAGATGCTCGACCGGCTGATGCGTCGGTCCGTCTTCGCCGAGGCCGATCGAGTCATGCGTCATAACGTAGATGACACGCTGCTTCATCAACGCCGAAAGCCTGATCGCTGGCCGGCAATAGTCTGTGAAAACCAGAAACGTGCCGCCGTACGGAATGAACGAACCCGAGAGAGCGAGACCGTTCATCGCGGCCGCCATGCCGTGCTCGCGTACGCCGTAGTGCACGTAGTTGCCTGCGAAATTACCCGGCGCGATCGCCGTGTGATGCTTCGTCTTCGTACCGTTCGAACCCGTCAGATCCGCCGATCCGCCGATGAGCTCAGGAAGCACCGGAACCAATCGCTCGAGTGTCAATTGCGACCAGACGCGAGTCGCACGTTTGGCCGTGTCGGCGACAAAGGCGCCTTTCGCATCGGCAATTGCAGCGGCGACGGCACCCGTCGCGTCGCGGCCGTCGATCAAAGCTTTCGCTTCGGAACTTGCGGCTGCAGCCCGCTTCTTCCAATCGGCGTTGGCCTTGGCGCCTCGGCTGCCGACTTCGCGCCAAGCCGAAAGAACATGATCCGGAATATCGAACGGCGGATAAGGCCAGCCGAGCTTTTCGCGCGCCCCTTTGATTTCCTCGACGCCGAGCGGTTCGCCATGCGCGGAGGATTTGCCGGCCTTCGTCGGCGCACCGAATCCGATCGTCGTCTTGCAGGCAATCAGCCACGGCCGCGAGGAGTCATTTTTTGCCTTGTCGATCGCGGCGGCGACGGCGGCGGTATCGTGACCGTCGACGCGGGTCGTATTCCAACCGGAAGCCTCGAAGCGCTTCAGCTCATTGTCGGAGACCGACAGGCTCGTTGCTCCGTCGATCGAAATCGAATTGTCGTCCCACAGCACGATAAGCTTGCCGAGCTTCAGATGACCGGCGAGAGAGATCGCCTCCTGGCTGATGCCTTCCATCAGGCAGCCATCGCCGGCGATGACGTACGTGTGGTAATCGATGAGGTCCCCGCCGACGCGCGCCGCCAGCAGCTGTTCCGAAAGGGCGATGCCGACGGCATTCGCCAGACCCTGACCGAGCGGACCGGTCGTGGTCTCGATACCAGGTGCGTGGCCGTGTTCGGGGTGACCTGCAGTCTTCGACCCAAACTGGCGAAAATTCTTCAGGTCCTCGATCGTCATGCCGGGATAGCCGGTGAGATAGAGCAGCGCGTACAGCAGCATCGACCCATGACCGGCCGACAGGATGAAGCGGTCGCGGTTTGGCCACGCGGGAGCGGCGGCATCGAATTTCAGCGCACCGCTGAACAGCACGGTCGCGACGTCGGCCATGCCCATCGGCATACCCGGATGGCCGGAATTTGCTGCTTGAACGGCGTCCATAGCGAGCGCGCGGATGGCATTGGCCATCTCGTTGATGTTCGGCTGCGGCGACGCTACGGCCTGGGTCTGGACTTTGCTCATTGTCATGTGAGTCCGTGTTCCGGGGTGCCTGAATGCGCCCGCCCACAAAGGTTGAGCGGACATTTACCGGGGGATTGAAACGCCGTCTACCTCGCCCCGGGCTTTCATGCACGGCAATAGCCTCGCATGGCCGCTTCTTGGGGTTCGGGGACCATGTGTCACGCTTGGCCGGCAGCGATTGCCCATCAGACCTTGACCCTCGGTTCCCGTTGCGGTTTCGCCTCCCGCTGATTGCTTTCTGTCTGCGCCAGCTTCGCTTCTTCGATTTCATCCTCGCGGAAGAGCTTCTCGAGCATCGCGTTGGAACCGCGCGCCCGTTCTTGAAGCTTCTCGACATCGGAGGCGAGTTTGTAATCCTCTATCAACCGGCGTTCGTCGTGCGCCTTGAAGGTGTTGACGGTTCGGTTCGCGATGCGGTCGGAGTAGCCGAGCCCCTTGAGAAGCTCGCGCGTCAGATCGAGGGAAGCCAGAAATGTCTCGCGTCTCAAGGCAGCGACACCGAGATCGAGCAGCCTGTGGGCGTGGGCGCGATCGCGGGCGCGGGCGTAAATCGGCACATGTGGATAATGGGTTTTCACAATCTCGGCCGCGCGCATTGCCGCTTCCACGTCGTCGATGGCCAGTACGAACGCGCGAGCCTTGTCGATTTGCGCCGCTTCCAACACTTCCGAGCGGCTTGCATCGCCGAAGAACGCCTTGCTGCCGAACCGTTTGACGAATTCCACCTGCTCGGCACTGATGTCGAGCGCCGTAAAGGGCACGCCCTTGGCTCGCAGCACGCGGGCGGTGATCTGTCCGAAACGGCCAAAACCGGCGATCACCACGTGCCCGTCGGCCTCGGGCAATTCGTCGAATGCGCGGAGCGACGTCATCGCCCTTCTCGAAAGCACGCGATCCAGCATCAAAAGAAGCGGCGTCAACGCCATTGATAGCGTCACGACGACTGCGAGAATTTCGGAAGGCCGACTGCCCAGCACGCCAGCGGCACGTCCGACCGACAACAGCACGAAAGCGAACTCTCCGCCTTGCGACAGAGCCAGCGCCAGACGTCGCGATGGCCCGGATGCGAGCCCCTGCAAGCGGCCAAGCAGAAAGAGAACCAGTGCCTTGATGACTATAAGTAAGATCGTCAGCGTAACAATAATCTGCGGTTCCGACACCAACAGCCCGAGATTGAGCGACATGCCGATTGCGGTGAAGAAGATTCCGAGCAGCAAGCCTTCGAAAGGCGCGATGTCGGCCTCGAGCTCGTGGCGATAGCTGCTTTCAGCGAGCAGCGCGCCGGCAATGAAAGCGCCGAGAGAGGCCGATAGCCCAGCGTCCTCCATGATGAGCGTGACGCCGACAACGGTCAGAAGCGCCGCAGCCGTCATCGCCTCCTTGACCCGCGACAACGCCACGAGGCGTAGCAGAACATCGAGCACATATCGCCCGATGACGACGACGACGACGATGGTACCAAGGCCTCTTGCAAACGCCAAATAATCGATCTTCGGAACAGCGGCGGCAGCTGAAACAGCGAAGTACGGCGCAAGAGCAATGAGTGGTATGGCGGCGAGGTCTTGAAATAACAGTACGGAAAATCCGAGCCTACCGTGGCGCGTCGAGAGCTCGCCGTTTTCTTCCATCACCTGCAACGCAAACGCCGTCGAGGACAGCGCCAGCGCCGCGCCCGCGAACAGCGACGGCTGCCACCGCGTTCCGAAAAATACCAACGCGATGAAGCTGAGCGCCACAGACGTCAAGGCAACCTGCGCCGCACCGAGACCGAAGATGGCCTGCCGCATCGCCCACAGTCGTTTCGGCCGGAGTTCGAGCCCGATCAAAAAGAGCAACAGAACGATGCCGAACTCTGCGAAATGCAGAACCTGCTCGGCATCGCGCTCGGAGAACAGGGCTCCGACGCCAAAGGGCCCAAGCAGAACGCCGGCCACAAGGTAGCCGAGAACCGGGGCTATTCCGAGCCAGCGCGATAGTGGCGCTGCCAGCGCCAGAGCCGCCAGAAGAATGGCCACTTCGTTGAGAGTCACTCCGTCCCCCGTTGTCATGGGCCTCGCAAGAACCGTCCTTCTACACTAAGCCGCGAATGGGGTTATCCGCCACCCTCCTGCGCCCCCAAAAGTGGCGCCCCCGGTAACGTTCGGCTATGAATGCCATTCCGGCAATCGCACGGCCCGCAAGTCGTGCAGGCAAACGGTCGTTACCTGATGTCGATGACCGAAATTCTACAGCGCATCGCTGAAGGCGCCGACGTCGAGGCCTTTCGCAAACTTTTTGAAGCCTACGCGCCCCGCGTAAAAACCTACATGATGCGACAGGGCGCCGACGCTAATACGGCCGAGGAACTTGCCCAGGAAACCTTGCTGACCGTATGGCGAAAGGCGGCGCTTTATTCGGGCGAAAAAGGCAGTGCGACGACGTGGATTTTTACGATCGCTCGCAATCTGAGAATTGACAAGCTGCGTAGAGAGATGGCGTGGGTCGCGCTGCCTGACGGCTATGATCAGGAAGTTAGTCACGATGCGAATCCCGATGAGGCGTTGGCGGAACAGGAACGCCGGACGCGGATACAGCAGGCTCTTGCCGAGTTGCCGCCCGATCAGCACGAGGTTGTCGTTCTCTCATACGTCGACGGCCTGTCGCACGGTGAAATTGCCGACCGCCTGCGATTGCCGCTTGGTACCGTCAAATCGCGCATGCGGCTTGCGTATTCAAAAATCCGCGATGCCGTCGAGGACTTGAAGTAGATGGCCATCACGCACCATCCCGCCCCTGAGAGCCTGATGAGCTGCTCCGCCGGCAGCATGCCCGAAGCGTTTGCCGCCGTGATGGCAAGTCACATCGCAATGTGCCCAGGCTGCCGCAAACAGCTTTCCGTGATGGAGCAAATCGGAGCAGTGCTGCTCGAGGCGATGACGCCGACCGCTATCGCATGTGAGGCCGAGGTCACTTCGATGCGCGACCTCCAAGAGCGTGACGAACGGCAACCGCGATCGGACGGCGACGTGCCGGCACCGCTCGTAAGAACTTTGGGAACGTCGTTGGATCGGGTGCCGTGGAAGCGTGCCGGCCGCGGAATTTGGCAACACCGCATCGCGCTTTCACATGAAGGATCGAGTACGCTGCGGCTAATCAAAGTTGCCGCCGGCCTGTCGTTACCCGAGCATGGTCATAGGGGCTCGGAATTGACGCTGGTGCTCAGAGGTGCGTTTCGCGACGCGCGTGCACGTTACGCTACCGGAGACGTGGCCGAGGTCGACGAAGATATCGAACACGGCCCGATCGCCGACGCCGAGCAAGGTTGCATCTGCCTTGTTGCGACGGATGGCAAACTGCGTTTCAAAGGCCGAATGGCCCGCATTCTCCAGCCGTTGACCGACTTTTGAGCCTTACCGCTCTCAAATTCTTTCTCGCAGCAAGAACTGCTCAGGGCAGCGGACTGACTTCTTCGACAAGACCGCCAGCCTCCTGCCAGCCATCGCTACCGTCACGATACCAATCGACGTTGGTATACCCGTAACTCATTGCCCGCTTGGCGGCGTTCCAGCTCATCCAGCAATTCCTGAGACAAAAGAAGACGAGTTGCTTTGTCTTATCGTGGTTGGTCAGAGCTTCGAGATGACGCCTGAAATAGGCATCGGTAGTGGGTGCCAGCACACCGTATCCGACGTTCGGCAGCCAGACGGCATCTTCGATCGACTGATGCGTCGTCTCTCGCCACAACGTATCGGCGGGCAAGTTGTCAGGCTTCGGCGCATGTGGATAGACATCAATGAAGACACCCGACTTGGCCGACCAGATCTTCATCGCCTCTCTGTCCGAAAGAACTGTCGCGCCTCGAAGCGTCAGCGGAACGGGCGTCCGATAATCGTCGGTGCGGTAGTCCTGGGGTTCAGGCACCGGACCATTCGCAGGCTGTGCCGATACCTCGGCGGCGACTGCTTGCGCGATCAAGCTTCGCACCAGTGCTGTCGCGGGATACGCAAGCGCGATGGCCACTGCAGTAGCGCTCGCTACTTGATGCAGCCATTTCCGGAAGGAAGGTCCCAAATGCGAAAGTCTCCCGCCGTGTGCACCGCCTCGTATCGATCTGTCGCGATGTTGACGGGACAACGCAACACGTACCAGGGCACCGGGCGCCTGGCACGTGTCGTCGCGTCTGTTAGGGAGCGGGAGCTGCCGGCGGCGTTCCAGTGGCCCCGTTGGGACTAGCCGCAGTCGTCGTCGCGGCGGGTTTAACACTCGAGGCATCGGCTGTCCGCGGCTTGGTGATCATCTCCATCGATGTGTCGTCGTCGACGAGGAGCGGCACACCGTAATCAAGAAGAACCTTATCGATGTCGCCCTGACGTTTGCGGATAACCTCATTCAAACGCCGCTTCCAGGCATCGTCGCCTTGGCGAACGCCCATCGTTACGCGGAACGCAATCTTACCGGCACCCGTTTCTTTGAGCAGCGGAACGACAACGAGCTTCTCACCGTCACGCGCCGCCCAATAGGCCGCGATCGGCCCCCATTGCACGCCGGAGGCGATCTCGCCGGAACGAATATCATTCATCATTTCCTGAGCCGGATTGAAGTACCGGCGATCGACCATCATCGGATAACCTTTGATGTTGCCCATCAGGCCATCCTTGGCGATGTAGTTGCCGCCTGGAGAGCCCTGCACCACGCCGATTTTTTTGCCCTTCAAGCGCGGGTCGGCGATCGTGTCGACACCATCGAGGCCCGTGCCCTTTTTATAAACAAGCGCCGATGTCGAGCGGTAGATCGCGTTGGTGTTGAGCACGATGTCATCACCCTGCCCCCAACCGATCACGAGATCGCATTTCTTGGCGGCCAACGTCATGCGAATGAAGCCCATCGTCTTCGGAAACCAAGTGTAGACGACCGGCAACTTCAACTCGTCGCCGATGATCTCGGCTATCTTGTTTTCGAAGCCCTCACCCTTTTGATTGGAAAACGGCAGGTCTGCAGGATCGGCGCAGACGCGAAGCTCCTTGCGATTGACGAGATCGGCTCTCGGCACAATTTGCGCCATGAGCGGACTGGTGAGCGCCATTCCTGAAAAAATTCCAGCGACGGCCAGCACCATGACCGGCGCTGTCGAAAATCGGCTTGTTAACGCTTGTTTCCTCACGGCGATGACCTTTTTGTTCGTCTTACGATTTCAAACGGCAACGGGGCACGTCGTTACTACGACCGCCCCCCGCTTTCTCTTCTGCCGTTAGATAGTGAGCTACTGCGCCGCGCCGAAAGCCGCAGACAAATCACTATATGGTGAATTGGAGATAGTTTTCCAGATTCTACCCGGTGCAATCGTTGGCCGCTTTTTGCGTCTCGGGCGCAACATCTTCGCGGCTATTCGGGCGTCCCGGAGGCATTGCATCGGTCGAGCGTGCCTTGATGTACGTGTAGATATCATCGATGTAGCACATGATGTTGCGATCGGAGCCGAACGCCGGCATCACATATGTCGTGCCCGCACGATTGACGGTGCGCCCGCCTGATACCGTGGCGACGAACGTACTGTAATCCATCGTCTTCAACGAGTCGGCGAGTGCGGGGGCAAACGTGCTGCCGAGCGCGTTCGGGCCGTGGCAGACGTGGCAGGCATCGTGATAACGGCGGAAACCGTTCCAAGTCCCCCAATCGACCATGTAGTCTTTGGTCACAACATACTGCGGGTCGCCGTCCTTATTGCGGTAGCGGCCATCTTCGAACTTGAAGCCCTGACTTTTCGCAAGTTCCGAAACCGGATCGGGAGGTGATGTGCGGTCCTTGATATCGCCCGCAGCAGCGGCGTCGGCTGGCTTAGCATCAGCTGGTGCCGCGTCGGCCGGTTTAGCGTCAGCTGGTGCGGCATCGGCGGGCTTCGTCTCAGTGGCTGCCGGCGCGGCGGCTGGAGCAGCGGTCGCGTCTGCCGACTGCTGAGGTTTCTCGTCCGCAGCGGGCGCCGCAGGTGCGTCGGCCGTCGTCGAAGACGGCGATGGCGCCTCCGATTTCTTCTCGGGTTCTGGGGTGGCCGCTGGAGTTTCCGGTGCCGCTGGCGTTGACTCTTCTGTCTTTGCGGGCTCGGTCGCGGACGGTGCAGCCTCCGGAGCAGCTTCCGACTTCTTCTCCTCAGGAGCAGGTGTCGCCGCCGGAGTGGCCGGCGTTTCAGCAGCAGGAGCTGCAGGCGTGGCCGGCGTCTCAGCTGCCGGTGCCGGTGTGGTTTCCGCAGCCGGCGCCGGAGCGGACGTTTCTTCTGATTTCTTCTCGTTGCAGGCCGTTAAACCCACGGCAGTGCAGGTTAGCACTGCCACCGCCAGTACCTTGCCAAACTTGTTCACGAGTTCCTCTTCCTTTACCGAATTTTGTCTAACCGCTGTTGGGATTGCATTCGCGGATTGCGGATACTTTACGCCCTAGAGGTACACATTCGCTGGGTCAAGACACAAGCTTGCCAGACGGCCCTCGCGCGCATGAATTTCTAGATAACTCGCGCTATCCGATCGATCGAGCTTTGCCAGATAAGGCCGCAGGATCTCTCTCAGCCGCGATCATGATGTCGCAAAAGAGCCGGCGCAGGTTGCCCTGCGCCGGCTCGCATTTCTGGCTTTCGCCTATGGCAGCGCAAACACTGTCAGCGAGCCACCAAGGTTGGTGTACTCTTTGAGGCCAGCGTAGCCACCGACAGCACCCAGACCATCGGTCGGGTTCGTCAAGCCAGCAGCAAGACCAATACCGGCCCAGCCACCAACGCCCGAGAACACGCCAACGTACTGCTTACCACCATGCGAGTAAGTCATAGCGTTGCCGATGATGCCCGACGGCGTCTTGAACTTGAACAGCTCCTTGCCATCCTTCTGATCGACGGCTTTGAAGTAGCCTTCGAGCGTGCCGTAGAAAGCAACGCCGCCAGCTGTCGTCAAAGCACCAGACCAGACCGAGAACTGCTCAGGCTTCGACCAGACGATCTTGCCCGCAACGCCGTCCCAGGCGATGAAGTTGCCCATACCGCCATGGCTGTCCGGAGCCGGGAACATGGAGAGCGTGGCGCCAACGTAAGGCTGACCAGCCGTATACGAAACCTTAAATGGCTCGTAGTCCATGCACACGTGGTTCGTCGGAACGTAGAACAAACCTGTCAGCTTCGAGTATGAAGCCGGCTGTTCGTCCTTCGAGCCGAGAGCTGCCGGGCAGATGCCCTTCGTGTTGTGATCGGCACCGCCTGCAAAGGTCGAGTACTTTTTCACAACAGCAGGACGACCATACGTCGGGCTGTTCTTGTCCATGTCGACGCCCGTCGACCAGTTGACGACCGGGTCATACTTCTGGGCAACAAGCAATTCGCCAGTCGTACGATCCCAGGTGTAGCCGAAGCCGTTACGGTCGAAGTGAGTGGCCGTTTTACGCTTCGTGCCGCCGAAATCGAGTTCGGCTAGGATCGGCTCGTTGATGCCGTCATAGTCCCACTCGTCGAACGGCGTCATCTGGTAGGCCCACTTCGCAACGCCGGTATCGACATCACGAGCAAACATCGTCATCGACCACTTCTGGTCGATCGGCTTGCCATCCGGTCCCGCACGCTGTGCAGGGTTCCAGGTCGAGGGGTTACCCGTTCCGTAGTAGATCAGGTTGAGTTCGGGATCGAAGGCCATATAGCCCCAAGTCGAACCGCCGCCGATCTTCCACTGATCGCCATTCCAGGTCTTCAGCGAAGAGTTCTTGCCGACAGGCTTGCCGAGCGAGATCGTCTTCTCGGGATCGACCAGGATGTCTGAATCCGGGCCCATCGAGTAAGCGCGCCAAACTTTCTTGCCGCTGTTGATGTCATAGGCCGTCACGTGGCAGCGAACGCCGAACTCAGCGCCCGAAATACCGATGACAACCTTATCCTTGACGACAAGCGGAGCGCCTGTGCCGGTTTCGCCCTTCTTCGGATCGCCGTCGACGACCTTCCAAAGTTCTTTACCCGTCTTTGCGTCGAGGGCGACGAGAGACGTATCAGCCTGATGCAGGAAGATCTTGCCTTCGGCGTACTGAACGCCACGGTTAACCGTGTCACAGCACATGACAGGAATAACCGAGGGATCCTGCTTCGGCGAGTACTTCCAGATGATCTTATTCTCATCGGCGAGGTTCAAGGCGAACACGATGTTCGGGAACGCCGAGTGAAGCCACATCGTATCGCCGATGACCAGAGGACCGCCTTCGTGACCACGAAGAACGCCCGTCGAGAACGTCCAGGCCACTTTGAGCTGGCCGACGTTGGCCGTTGTGATTTGGTCAAGTGTCGAATACCGGGTTCCGGCATAGTCACCGGACTGAATAGCCCAGTTATTCGGATCGCTAGACAACTTGATCACGTCATCGTTCGCCCAGACGGGCGCCGAGAACGCGGCAGTAGCTAGCAAACCGCATGCGAATGCACTTTTGCGCATTGCGCTTCCTCCATTTTGAGAAAAGTCTTGCCACGCTTGCAAGTCGATCCCGAAAACTCCCGATTACCCCGCCCCCGATCTCAGGAATTGCGGGATTTTTTCCCGTCTTTGCCTGGCCTTTGGAGGGTATCTTCACGAACCCGTGTAGAACTCGGTAGTCCTCGTGAACGGGCGCATGTAGACATCTTTTTTTTTAATCCGCAACACGAAGTGCGACGATCATTCCTCTGCGGCAAATTAGGACAACATCTCTGACCCAAAAAACATCCCATTCCATAGGCAAATTTTGCGTTGCACCAAAAATGGTGCAGCGCACGTATAGTTCGAAGGGAGGAATGGAAAACAGCGTTTGCGATCACGAATTATCGCGAGTTCGTGATGGCTCGAAGGAAAAATCCATCTCGGCGTAAGCTTTGGCTCACGTTCAGCAAGTACCCATCACCCATGAC
>NZ_DATNBA010000016.1:0-27904 GCF_035572195.1 Hyphomicrobium sp.
GCAATGAATATCGGTGACAAGGTCCGCGTCGAGCGGATGCCGGACGGTCTGCCGCCCGACAACAAGCAATTGCAGACGCTGTTTCGCGGCTGCCTCGGCAAGACATTTCCGATCGTCAAAATCGACGATGGTTTGGTCGAACTGCATGTCGGCGAAGTTTTCGGCAAGCCGGCCGATTATCATCAGATCTGGCTCGAGCCGAGTCAGGTGAAGCTGGTCGAGGCTTGAGCCTTTGACCCTGATGCCACAACCCGTTCCGGCCGAGCAGACCGCCAATCCCGAGATTACGCGGCGACGGACGTTCGCGATCATTTCGCATCCCGACGCCGGCAAGACGACTCTGACCGAAAAGCTGCTGCTGTTCGGCGGCGCCATCCAGATGGCAGGCGCGGTGAAAGCACGCGGCGAGCGCCGGCGCACGCGCTCCGACTGGATGCAAATCGAGCAGCAGCGCGGCATCTCCGTGACGTCCTCGGTGATGACGTTCGAGCGCAACGGCATCGTCTACAATCTGCTCGATACGCCAGGCCACTCCGACTTCAGCGAGGATACATATCGGACGTTGTCGGCGGTCGACGCGGCCGTGATGGTGATGGACGCGGCGAAGGGCATCGAAAGCCAGACGCGCAAATTGTTCGAAGTCTGCCGCCTGCGCGATATCCCGATCATCACGTTCATCAACAAGATCGACCGCGAGGCGGAAGATCCGCTGACGTTGCTGGATCTTATTGCATCGGATCTGGCGCTCGATCTGGTGCCGATGGGGTGGCCGATCGGCATGGGAACGGATTTCCGCGGCGTTCTGGATCTGGCGGACAAGAAGATCCTTTTGCCGGAAAGCCAGGAGCGCGGTGCGCCGTACGGGCACGCCGAGCCATTGGATGCCCTTGAGGACATCCGGCAGATCGCTGGCATCGACGAACGAATCGCATCGCGGGTTCTCGAAGGCGTCGAGCTTGCGCAAGGCGCGTTGCCGTCCTTCGATCTCGAATCGTTCCGCGAAGGCCACTTGTCGCCGGTCTTCTTCGGTAGCGCGCTCAAAAACTTCGGCGTCGAGCAATTGCTCGACGCGCTCGGAAAATGGGCGCCTGGCCCCTTAGCGCGCAAGGCGACGCAGCGCACCGTTCAGCCGGGCGAAGATCAGGTGACGGGGTTCGTCTTCAAGGTTCAGGCGAACATGGACCCGAACCACCGCGATCGCATGGCGTTCGTGCGGCTGTGCTCGGGACGATTTCGGCGCGGCATGAAATTGCTGCATGTTCGCGACAACAAGCCGATGACCGTCTCATCTCCGACGTTCTTTTTCGGCCAGGGCCGCGAAACGGCCGACGAAGCCTACGCGGGCGACATCATCGGCGTGCCGAACCATGGCACGCTCCGCGTCGGCGATACGCTGACCGAAAAGGAAAATCTGAAGTTCACCGGCATTCCAAATTTTGCGCCGGAGCTTTTGCGTCGCGTCGTTCTGGCGGACGCCATGAAAGCCAAACAGTTGAATCGGGCACTCGAAGATCTGGCCGAAGAGGGCATCGTGCAGGTCTTTACACCGATTGCGGGCGGTCGGCAGATCTTGGGCGTCGTCGGGCAGCTGCAGTTCGACGTGCTGCAGTCGCGGGTCGCGAACGAATACGGCGTGCCCGTGATGCTGGAGCAGTCACCGTTCGAACTGGCGCGCTGGATATCGGCCGACGATCCGGCCAAGCTTCAGAAGTTCGTTGACGCGCATCGCGGCGAGATCGCGACCGACCGCGACGGCGCGCTGGTGTTCCTGGCGGAAAGCGCCTGGATGCTCAAGTACAAGGGTGAGAAATTTCCCGACGTCAAATTCGCAGCACTCCGCGAGCGCGGCGAATAAGCTGGGCGATCGTTCGGCTATCAGACCGAGGCGCTGGGATTGCGGGCACCGGGTTTGCTGAATTTGCTTTCGACGCTTTGAAGCCATCTGTTGAGAGCGGATTCGAGAGCATCCGTCTGAGCCGAGGCTTTGCTGTGATGCAGCTCGGTTACGGTCTTCTGATCCTCAAGCGAGCCACGAATTTCGTCGTGCTTCTCAATCAAGTCGGTCAGAACGGCGAGCTGGTCGTCGCTGACGATACCGCGAGCTTCGAGTGAGGCGCGCGCCTGCGTGATCCGGTCTTGTAAGGTGGCGAGGCGGGCGCGGAGGTTCCGCGGCGCGAATTCGTCGGCCATTGAATATCGTCTCCTTACTGCGCAGTCATGGGGGACATGCCCTAAACGCAACTCGCTCTCAAGAGTTCCGGCTTTTGTTGGCTAATATGCTCGACGCCGGACGGTGAGACATGATAACCGGCTTGCTGCCCGTCGCTTAGTAAAATTATTGAAATCGTATGCTGAAAATTCGCATCATCCCCTGCCTTGACGTCAAGGACGGCCGCGTCGTCAAGGGCGTAAATTTCGTCGATCTCGTTGATGCCGGCGACCCCGTCGAGGCCGCCGCGGCCTATGATGCAGCTGGCGCAGATGAGCTTTGCTTTCTCGACATAACGGCCAGCCACGAGAACCGCGATACGATTTTCGACGTCGTCGAGCGTACGGCTAACCGCTGCTTCATGCCATTGACGGTCGGCGGGGGCGTGCGCACCGTCGAAGATATCCGCAGGCTTCTGGAAGCCGGCGCCGACAAGGTTTCGATCAACACGGCGGCCGTCGACAACCGCTCCTTCGTCAAGGAGGCAAGCGAGAAATTCGGCGCGCAGTGCATCGTCGTCGCCATCGATGCGAAGAAAGTTTCTGGCCCCGGCGAGGCGCCCAGGTGGGAGATATTTACTCACGGCGGCCGTAAACCGACCGGCATCGACGCGATCGGCTATGCGCGCGAAGTCGCGGCGCTGGGCGCCGGTGAAATCCTGCTCACCTCAATGGATCGGGACGGCACCAAATCCGGCTTTGACGTAGCCTTGACGCGGGCCATCGCGGACGCCGTGTCGATTCCGGTCATCGCCTCGGGTGGCGTCGGCACGCTCGAACATCTGGTCGACGGCGTGCGCGACGGTCATGCCAGCGCGGTGCTCGCCGCGTCGATCTTCCATTTCGGAACCTATTCAATCCCCGAGGCCAAGGCGTTCATGGCGAAGGCCGGTCTCGCCATGCGGCTCGACGCGTGAACGGCTGAGCTAGGGCGCAGGCGTCTTATCGGGATACCTGCAAAGGTCATTGATCAGACAGCGCCAGCATTCGGGTTTGCGGGCTTTGCAGACATAGCGCCCGTGCAGGATCAGCCAGTGATGGGCGTGCATTGCGTACTGGGGCGGCACGACGCGTAGCAAATCCGCTTCGACGGCGAGCGGCGTTGAGCCATTCGACAGCCCGATCCTGTTGGCGACACGAAGGACGTGGGTATCGACCGCCATCGTCGGCTGGCCGAACGCGATATTCATCACGACGTTCGCCGTCTTGCGGCCGACGCCCGGCAGCGTTTCGAGGATATCCCGATCGGCCGGGATTTTGCTGTCGAATTCGTCAACCAGCTTTTGCGATAGCCCGATGACGTTCTTCGCCTTGTTGCGATATAGGCCGATCGTCTTGATGTGGTCGCGGAGCTTGTCCTCCCCGAGAGCCAGCATCTTTTTTGGGCTATCGGCAATCTTGAACAGCGCGCGCGTCGCCTTGTTGACGCCAGCGTCGGTCGCCTGGGCGGACAGCACGACTGCGACAAGGAGCGTATAAGGATTGATATACTCGAGTTCGCCTTTGGGCTCGGGACTCGCCTTATGAAAGCGGCGAAAAACTTCACGAATCTCAGTTTCACTTAGGAGATGCGGCGTCCGGGGCGCCTTTGCGGCGGGCGTTGCCTGTTTTCCAGGCTTGCCTTTGAACCCGGAACTTCTGATCATCGGGCGGATTGTAGGATCGGAAGCTTTGGCCATTAGGGTCCGTTTTTAATAGCGGAACTTGCAAGCTGGAAGTAGGGCAGAGACTAGCAGCCGTAGAAGCAACGAGATGACCGACACTTCGCCTCAAAAGCAATCGTCCAAAGAAGCCCAGTTCGTGCTTCATCCCCATCGATCGCTCAGCCCGTTCGGATTTTTGATCCTGATGGCGTCGATCGGGATCTTCAGCTTTGTGTTCGGGATGGTTTTCTTGATGATGGGGGCGTGGCCCGTCTTCGGCTTTTTCGGGCTCGACGTGGCGCTGGTCTACTATGCGTTCAAGCGCAACTACCGCGACGGCAGACTCTACGAGACAATCACGCTGTCACCGGAAGCTTTGAAGCTGACGCGCGTGCATCCGTCGGGCCGTTGCGAGGAATTTGATTTCAATCCGTATTGGGCGCGCGTGCGCTGCACGACAGACCGGCCGGACGGGCGGACGTCGTTGCGGCTCGTGGCGCAGGGCCGGGAAATTCTGTTCGGGCAGTTTTTAACGGATGATGAGCGTCGCAACCTGGCCGATGCACTGACCGGCGCGTTGATCTCATCGCGCACGGCCCGGTTTTAGCTTTCGCTACAAAGGCCTGGGTCCCGGGTCTCGCAAAGGGGCTCGCCCGGGATGACAAGTTCGCGGGTGTATTTAGCGCAGAGAGCGGCTAGTCGTTCAGCATCGTCAATGCGGCGCGGCGATCGCTGGGCTTCAGTTTCAAGAACTGGGTTCTCGCGGCTTTGATGTCTTTGTCGGCCCCCGTTTCCGCCGCGGTCTTGAGGGACTTGGTCGCCGCATGATCGGCGCCGACGAGGAACGACAGCGCGCCCGCCAGACGCCCCATCATTGCTGAATCGAATTTGAATTCGTCCATCACTTGGCTCCGCGCCGATGCTGTTACTGGAACCGGCCGCCGCGCTGCAAGACTTCGATCTTGTAGCCGTCCGGATCTTCGATGAAGAAGAACTTGCCGAACGGTTTGCCGTCGTGGGTCATCGACTTGATGTCTTTCGGCTGGTAACCCGCCGCGACGATGCGGGCGCGCTCGGCTTCGAGGTCATCGACGACGAACGCGAGATGCCCGTAGCCGTTGCCCAGGTCATATGGCTCGGCGTGGCCTTTATTGACCGTCAGCTCGATCTCGAAGTCGTTCTCCGGGTTCTTGAGATAGATCAGCGTGAAATCCGGCCAGTCTCTGCGATCCGAGATTTTGAGGCTGAAGCACGTCTCATAAAATTTCACCGACCGCGCTTCGTCGCGCACGCGCACCATCATGTGTATGGCCTTGGCCATTCTACCGTTCCCTTCGCGTCAAAGCCACGGCCGCGTCGATGCGGTTGATGTTTCGAACGACGTGATCGCAGCATCCTTCTTGAGCGTCAGCCCGATGTTGTCGAGACCGTTCAGCAGGCAATGCTTGCGGAACGAGTCGATGTCGAATTTGATGACGCCGCCGTCGGGGCCGCGAATTTCCTGTTTCTCGAGATCGATCGTCAGCGTGGCGTTGGCGCCGCGGCCGGCATCGTCGAGCAGCTTGTCGACATCGTCTTGCGGCAGCTTGATCGGCAGGATGCCGTTCTGGAAGCAGTTGTTGTAAAAAATATCGGCGAAGTCAGGTGCGATGACGCA
This sequence comes from Hyphomicrobium sp., assembly GCF_035572195.1. Taxonomy (GTDB): domain Bacteria; phylum Pseudomonadota; class Alphaproteobacteria; order Rhizobiales; family Hyphomicrobiaceae; genus Hyphomicrobium_B. The sequence goes on from NZ_DATNBA010000016.1 coordinate 5,509, forward strand.
ACGGATGCCGAAGTCCAACAGGGCCCACGGCGCGTGCTCGCGCGATGACCCGCAACCGAAGTTGTCGCCCGTCACCAGGATCGTCGCGTTGCGGTACTGCGGCTTGTTCAGCACGAAGTCTGCGATCTCGTTCCCTGTCGCGTTGTCGTAACGCATCTCATAGAACAGCGACTTGCCGAGACCCGTTCGCTTGATGGTTTTCAGGAACTGCTTCGGGATGATCATGTCGGTGTCAACGTTGCGTATCGGCAGCGGAGCCGCGACGCCGGTGAGAACCGTAAATTTGTCCATGCTCGTCTCCAGGTATTCAGGCGCGCAGTGTATCTGCGAGCGCCCGGAAATAGCCCTCCGCCGAAATCAGCCGGCGCGCGTGCCGAAACGCGCCGAACTCCAAAATCGCGGCTTCGAGGTCGAAGGGCTTCAGATGTTCAAGCCGTCGTTTAACGCCAGCCTGCTTGCGCCCGTCAAGATGATCCTCGAGCGCGGCCATTATGGTTTCCACATAACCGGATATGCGGCCGAGCTCGCGGGTCGCAGATAGCAGGGCCGAGCGGTCGCCCGGGCGGCTCTCGAGCGTCGCCAGCGCGGCGGAAGCCCGTCCGAGAGTTGCGGCGATTTCCTCAGCGTAAAGAGCGACCTTTTCCCGGCGAAGGCTGTCGAGGCCCGCCGCCACAGCCAGCCAGCGGTGAACCGTTGCCGCCAAATCGGCTAAGCGTTGGACGTAGTCGGCAAGTCGCATGGCAAAGTCCGAACCGGAACCTAGCCAACGAGTCTAAAGCTGCGCGGATGCGCGGGGATAAGTATTTTCAGCGCGCCCGACGTGTCGAGCGTCAGCGAATGCTCGGATCATCGTAGCATTTGCGCATGTATTCGCAGCGATATGAGCCCGCGAAATGCATGCTGTCGCCCTTGGCGGGCGAAATGAAGGTGCAGACTTCGTTGAGGCCCTCCTGCGTCAGCCAGCCTTGGCGGCGGCCGCGCTGGACCGCGAAGCAGTCGGCGGTTTCTTCATCCGGTCCGCGAAATTGATGGCCGCATTCGTGCGCGTAGATCCACTGTTTGACCGGCGTTGAGACGCGGTTGAGCAATCGCGGATTCATGATGAGGAATCCGGGATAGGCGGCGCCATAATCGTCGAGCTTGCTGTCGACGACGGTCGGACGCTGTCCGCAGATCTGTTTATGGCCGTCGAGAGTGAATTCGCCGGGGGGCAGGACATGACTGTCGCCACCTGCCGTCGTGACGTACTGCTCCGGTGTCGGAGTTCCTGCTGGCGAAGGTACGCCTTTGTCCTGCGCGCCGACGGCGGACGAAAACGCGAACATTATGCCCAAGCCGAGGCCGAGGACGCACGGGCGTGTGAACCGTCGCGCTAGCATACGATGACCGCTTTCAGAAGTTGCCCCAATGGTGCCGAATGTGCGTTTACAACATGACGTGAAACGCCAGGCGGCTCAAGTCTACATGCTTTGTGGCATGGATGAGGTTAAATGGGTGTGACGCTCCGGCCATTCAGGTCGCAGCTTCCGCCTCAATTGACTCCATGTCGTCATCAGAAAAGCCGAAATGGTGGCCGACCTCGTGAACGAGCACATGGGCGACAAGATGGCCCAGCTCCTCCTCACCGGCTGCCCATTCATCCAAGATCGGGCGACGGTAGAGAAAGACCATGTCAGGGTCGCGCGCCACATCCAAGACGCTTTGCTTGTCGAGGCTCACACCTTGGTAAAGCCCGGTCAGGTCGTAGGGATCTTCGATACCAAGCTCATCGAGCACGTCGTCGGTTGCAAAATCTTCGACACGGATCAGCAGATCACGGGCCATGTTTCGGAATTCTGCTGGTAGCTTGTTCCACGCGTCGGTGGCGAGGGCCTCGAAATCCTGCAGGCTCGGAGCCTCTGCAGTTTGCCAATCCTTGGACATGTTACGGCGCTCCTCAAGATCTGGCAGTGAGGAGATAGTACGGAAGTGCTAAAATAGAAAGTGCTGGCTATTGCCGTTTGCCAGCGACGATCAGCAATTCCTGAAGGGTGAAGTGCAGGGCGCCGCTATTGTCGCGCCGCGGCCGCAAAAATTTCCGCAACTCGGGCGCACCCTCGTTCAGTATATTTTCGAGCTGCGAAACGACTCTCGGCGCGCAGCGCATGCGTTCGACCCAAGGCGTGAACGCCAGTTCCTTGCCGAATTGCTCGCGCGCCACAATCACAAGGCCGTGGCTTTCGAGAAGATCGATCCAGACTCTCGGCGGCGGCGCAAAACCGTGACCGGGATCGCGCAGTTTCTCGAAGGCATTGTAAGCGGTGGCCGCCTCTTTGAGGCCGGCATCGGACGCATCCGGCAGTAGCTCGCGGTCGGGCGATACATTATCGACCAGTGCGAAGCGTCCGCCCTTTTTCAAAACGCGGTGCGCTTCGATGACGAAGCGCTCTAGATCAGGGAAATGGTGGGCGGCTAATCGGCAGCAAACGAGATCGAATGTCTCGTTGGCGAAGGGCAACGCGCCGGCCTCTGCCGTCGCCGTGGTCATGTTGGTGAGATTGCGGGATGCGGCGAGCTTTGCCGCTTCGCGCAACATTTCATCGGTAATGTCGCTCGCAATGACGTGGGCCACGTGAGGTGCGAAGGCCGCGGCCAGATGCCCGGCACCCGTCGCCACGTCGAGCACATGCCACTGCGGCTGAGGCTCGGCTAATACAACGATCCGCGCCAGGCTTTCGCCTTTTGCATGCACCTCGGATATTGCGTATTCGGCGGCCGCGGAACCGAATTGTGATTTGACGATATCGCTTCTATTTTTTCTCATATCTTTCATTGCGCTAGACTTTCGACGGGAATCGTTCATCCAGTTTGTGCTCTTGCTCAGCTTAACTAAGCTTAATCGCAGTACATTTGCCGCATCTGCCGAATAGCCGACCGGCGTTATCTTTTCTGGCAAACGGCGGGCAACAATAACGCGCTCTGCGCGTCAACTAATTACTCGCTGTCCACTCAGCGTCTTCCGTATCAATCGAGAAAGCATTCATGTCGATACCCTTGGCGTTTCGCCCTCGGCAAGATTCATTGCCGCCCGACGAAGGTTCGTGGCACGGCGACGTTAAGTCTTTCGAACTCAGGGTGCTGAATACCGAGGCCGAAATTCGCGACGCAGTGGGGCTGCGACATCGTGCGTATGCCGCAATGGGATACGCCATCGAAGATGCGAACGGGGAATACACAGACCGTTTCGACGGCTTGTCCACGACGGCGCTGCTCGGTGCATACGATCATGGCCGTCTCGTTGGTTCGATGCGGCTTTGTTTCAGCCATCCCTGGCAAACAATCTCGACGATGCCGTGCGCATCGCATTATCCGGCGCTGAAAGACATCAAGCGCGAACAGACCGGTGGCCTCGTCGAAATTTCGCGTCTTTCGATCGAGCCCGGTGTCAGCAATACGTCTTACCGGACGACGCTTTATGCATTTCTGGTTCGCGGCGCATTCACGGCTGCCAAGGCGGCCGGCGTATCGATGATTCTGATTGCGACAAAGCCCGACTGGGTCAAATTCTACCAATATATGCTGGGATTCGAGCCCATCGGCATGCCGGCGCTTTATCCGCCAGGTGACTTCAAGATTACGCTGCTTGGCGGCAGCCTCGAACAGGCGCAGAGCCGTCAGCGGTTGCAGAACCGCTTCTTCAAGATCACCGAAGAAGAAGTCGCGAGCATGAAGCACGCGATTTCAGCGGCGCTGGCGCGAACGTCATCGCCTGCCAACAAGATCGCTGTTTAGCCCGCTAAATATCCCACGTCCGCACGTCGACGAAGTGGCCTTCGAGCGCCGCTGCCGCCGCCATGATCGGCGACACGAGATGCGTGCGGCCCTTGTAGCCCTGACGGCCTTCGAAATTGCGGTTCGATGTCGAGGCGCACCGTTGGCCCGGCTGCAGCTGGTCCGGATTCATGCCGAGGCACATCGAACATCCGGGCTCGCGCCATTCGAATCCGGCGTCCTTGAATATCTTATCGAGGCCTTCGGCTTCCGCCTGTTCTTTGACGAGACCCGAACCGGGTACGATCATCGCGTAAGCGAGGCGCGATGAAATTTTCTTGCCGTCGACGATCTTGGCAACGGCGCGCAAGTCTTCGATGCGCCCGTTCGTGCAGCTGCCGATCCAAACGACATCGAGCGGGATGTCGCTTATTTTCGTGCCGGGCGTCAGACCCATGTAGTCGAGTGCGCGCAGCATCGAGGCGCGCTTGTTTTCATCATGCACGTCGACCGGGTTCGGCACGACGCCGGAGATCGACGTCACGTCCTCGGGGCTGGTGCCCCAAGATACGATCGGAGGCAGCTTGGCTGCGTCCAGGTGCACTTCGCGGTCGAAGTGGGCGCCTTCGTCGGAGTTGAGCGTCTCCCAATATTTGCGCGCCATGTCCCAGGCCGTGCCCTTCGGCGCGCGGGGGCGATCTTTGATGAAAGCGAACGTCTTGTCATCGGGTGCAATCATGCCGGCGCGCGCACCGCCCTCGATCGACATGTTGCAGACGGTCATGCGGCCTTCCATCGATAAGGCGCGGATTGCGTCGCCCGCGTACTCGATGACGGAACCGGTGCCGCCGGCGGTGCCGATCTCGCCGATGATCGCCAGGACGATATCCTTGGCGCCCACGCCCTTCGGCGTCGTGCCGTCGACGGTGACGCGCATGTTCTTGGCTTTTTTCTGAATGAGCGTCTGCGTCGCGAGCACGTGTTCGACTTCCGACGTGCCGATGCCATGCGCCAGGGCTCCGAATGCGCCATGCGTCGAGGTGTGACTATCGCCGCAGACGATCGTGGTTCCCGGAAGCGTGAAACCCTGCTCCGGCCCAACGACGTGGACGATGCCTTGCCGCTTGTCGCGTTCGTTGAAATATTCGATGCCGAAGTCGCGGGCATTGGCAGCCAGCGTTTCAACCTGGACGCGGCTTTGCTCGTCCGCAATGCCTTTTGTCCGGTCGGTGGTTGGGACATTGTGATCGACGACGGCGAGCGTCTTCTCGGGCGCGCGAACCTTGCGGCCGCTCATCCGCAGACCCTCGAATGCCTGCGGGCTCGTGACCTCATGGATGAGGTGGCGATCGACGTAAAGCAGGCAGGTGCCGTCCGGCGACTTTTCCACCACGTGATCGTCGAAAATTTTATCGTAAAGCGTTTTTGCCATGACTTTCAGGGGCCTTCAGCGCGCATCGATAGGCTCAGGGCGTTAGATAGCGATTGAGGAGCAATACCGCAAATCAGCTGTCGTCGCAGCTGCCATAAGGAAAAAGCCGGGCCGATTTCTCAGCCCGGCAAAGTGAAGAGGGGGAACGTTGCCGTTCCTTACGAGGAGCGCTCGACGGTGGTGGCAGACAACCGGCTCACGGGACCCCGCCTCGTGCAATAGGATACGTGCGTCCCTATCGGCGGATCATGACGCCGCAAAGAGGCACTATTTCGATTTCGTGATTTTGGAAAGAAGAAAATCCCGCAAGAGCTGGACTTTCTTCGAAGATCTTAACTCTTCCGGATACGCAAATATCATGTTCAGCGACGGCTGCTCGATCTCGGTCAGGACGGGCACGAGATCGGATTGGTCCTCTGTCATGTAATCGGGGATCATGCCGATGCCGATGCCGGCCCGGATCGCGTATTTTATCGCGACGACGCTGTTGACGCGCAGCGCCGCCGGCCGCGGCCCGAGCCCATCGCGGCCGGCCGTTTCGATCCAGGCCATCGCATCGAGGTGCTGCGCCGGGATGCCCGTGTAGGCAATAATCCGGTGCTGATCGAGATCGGAAAGCGTGCGCGGCGCGCCGTGTTTGCGAATGTACTGTGCCGAGGCGAAGGCGTGCAAGCGGCTCTCGAAAAGCGGTCGGCGTACCAGATCGCCCTGCTCGGGCTCGCGCGTCCAGATCGCCACGTCGGCGGCGCGCATGCCGATATCGACCTGTTCGTCATTGAGGATCAGCTCAATGCGGATTTCCGGATAGAGTTCGCCGAATTCCTTCAGACGCGGCGTCAGCCAAAGGGTTCCGAAACCGATCGGCGCCGTCACCCGCAGTTCACCCGAGGGCTTCGTCGTCGAATCGGAAAGCAGCGTTTCCGCCGTCTGCAGCTTTGCGAAAACGTCCGCGACCGTGCGGTTCAGAAGTTCACCCTGCTCGGTCAGAACGAGGCCGCGCGCGTGACGGTGAAAGAGGGTCACTTTGAGATTGGCTTCGAGTGCCGAAATCTGGCGGCTCACCGCCGACTGGCTCATGTGCAGCTGGTCGCCGGCATGCGTAAAACTGCCGGCCTCCGCGGCGGCATGAAAAATGCGAAGTTTATCCCAGTCCATTTTTCAGCGCTTTCAGTACTCGAGGGCCATGCGCAGATTACGCGCGGGCGGAGCGGCGCCGAAGTCTAGCGAAACCCTGTTGCGTTGCAATGCGGGCTTAGGAAAAAGGTCATTCGGCCGCGTAGGCTTGGTTTTCGATCGCGGTCAGATAACGTTCCGCCTCAAGCGCCGCCATGCAGCCCATGCCGGCCGCTGTCACAGCCTGACGGAAGACCTCGTCCTTAACGTCACCGGCAGCGAAGACGCCGGGAATCGACGTGGCGGTCGAATCGGGCGCGGTGATCAGATAGCCGGAAGACGTCATCTCGAGCTGGCCTTTGAAGAGCTCCGTTGCGGGCGCATGCCCAATTGCGACGAAGATGCCATCGGCGGACCGTTCCGAGCTTTTTCCGGTTTTCAGATTCCTAAGCTTGATGCCAGTGACTGATTTCGGCGACGTAGTGCCGACGATATCTTCGACAACGGTGTCCCAGATCACGTCGATCTTCGGATTCTTGAGCAATCGCTCCTGCAGGATCTTCTCGGAACGAAGCGTATCGCGGCGGTGGATCAGCGTCACGCGATTGGCAAAGTTCGTCAGAAACAACGCCTCTTCGACAGCCGTGTTGCCGCCACCGACGACGATGACCTCTTTACCCTTGTAGAAAAAGCCGTCGCACGTTGCGCAGGCCGAAACGCCGTGGCCTTTGAAAAAGTCTTCCGAGTGGAGGCCCAGCCAACGCGCCTGAGCGCCCGTGCAGATGATGAGCGCATCGCACGTGTACGTGTCGCCGCTGTCGCCCTCGAGCCTGATCGGGCGGACGCGAAGGTCGACCTTGTTGATGTGATCCATCACGATGTGGGTGCCGACGTGCTCGGCCTGGGCCTGCATCTGCTCCATCAGCCAGGGACCCTGGATGGTCTCGGCAAAGCCCGGATAATTTTCGACGTCAGTCGTGATGGTCAGCTGGCCGCCGGGTTGCGAGCCTTGGATCAACGTCGGGGCGAGCATGGCGCGTGCCGCGTAGACGGCGGCGGTGTATCCGGCCGGACCCGAGCCCAGAATGATCACTCTGGAATGGTGAGGTTTTTTTGTCATGTCTTGAAGCTCCGCCGAGGCTAACTCATTAGCGGGCACGTGCGCGAATCGTCAATGTGGGTACGGGTGGCGTCCACGTCTCATGCGTGAGCTGCGGCACAGCGGCGCAGAACATGGTAGCGAGGCTGACTGCAGGTCGGGGGAATGAACGCGTGTCGGGCAGCAAGACATCGTCAACGCTGAGCATGGCCGAGCGAGTCCGGGCGATCCTGATCGGCTCGTCCGGCAATCTCGTCGAATGGTATGACTTCTACGTCTATTCGGCCTTTTCCCTTTATTTCGCCAAGGCCTTTTTTCCGGCAGGCGATCAGACGGCGCAGCTCTTGAACACGGCTGCGATCTTCGCTGTCGGTTTTCTGATGCGCCCGATCGGCGCTTGGCTGTTCGGGCGGATGGCGGATCGGCACGGCCGGCGCGTGGCGCTGACAACCTCGGTTTTGCTGATGTGTTTCGGGTCGGGGCTTGTTGCCGTGACACCGGTATATGACACGATCGGCATCGCTGCGCCGGTGATCCTGCTATTGGCACGCATGATCCAGGGCCTGAGCCTTGGCGGCGAATACGGCACCAGCGCCACCTATCTTTCCGAGATGGCGACCGCCGATCACCGCGGCTTCTATTCGAGTTTCCAGTACGTGACGCTGATCGGCGGTCAGCTGACGGCGATACTGGTATTGATCGCGCTACAGAAGGTCGTGCTGACGCCCGAAGAACTCGACGCATGGGGATGGCGCATTCCGTTCGCGATCGGTGCGATGCTTTCCGCTGTCGCGTTTTGGATGCGGCGCGATCTGCTCGAGACGGAAGCGTTCCAACGGGCGACGCGGCGCGAAGGGTCGCTCGCAGCGTTGGCGGCTCATCCCCGCGAGGTCGCTATCGTCGTTGGTCTGACGCTCGGCGGAACGCTGGCCTTCTACACGTACACGACATACATGCAAAAATTTCTGGTCAACACCTCGGGTTTTCCGAAGGACATCGCGACGCTGATTTCGGCCTCGACGCTGTTCATCTATATGCTTCTGCAGCCTGTCGTCGGTAGCATTTCCGATGCCATCGGCAGGCGGCCGGTTCTTATCGCCTTTGGCGTTCTCGGCACGCTCTCTACGGTTCCGATCATGTCGGCATTGCAAGCGGCGCGAGACCCCTGGCAGGCTTTCGCATTGATACTCATGGGATTGGCGATCGTGTCGGGCTACACGGCGATCAATGCCGTGGTGAAGGCCGAACTCTTTCCGACTTCGGTCCGGGCTCTCGGCGTCGGGCTTCCGTACGCGCTGACCGTTGCCGTCTTCGGGGGCACGGCCGAATACGTGGCGCTATGGCTGAAGCAGGCAGGACGCGAAACGGATTTCTACTGGTACGTTTCGGCATGCATCGCCGTTTCTCTTGTCGTCTACGTGATGATGCGCGATACGCGCGACAAAAGCGAAATCAAGTAAGCCGTCGCTAGATCAACCGCAGCGCCTTGAGGCTGGCGTGGCCGTGACGGCCGACGATGACGTGGTCGTGCACCGAGACGCCGAGCGGCCGGGCAGCATCGATGATTTGTTTCGTCATGTCGATGTCGGCCCGAGACGGTGTGGGATCGCCGGAAGGGTGGTTGTGCACGAGAATGATCGCCGTCGCCGAGAGTTCGAGCGCCCGCTTCACGACTTCGCGCACGTAGACGGGTGTGTGATCGACGGTACCGTGCCCCTGAACCTCGTCGGCGATCAGATGGTTCTTCTTGTCGAGGAATAAAATGCGGAACTGTTCGCGGGCTTCGAACCCTTGCGCGAGGCGAAGATAATCGAGCACGCCATTCCATGACGAGAGGGCGGGCCGCGCTCTGATCTCGCCCTTCGTCAGCCGCTCGGCCGCCGCCTTGATGAGCTTCAGCTCGGCAACGGCGCGATCACCGATGCCGTCGACTTCTTTCAACCGCTCGGCCGGAGCTGAGACAACTTCGGCGAATGATCCGAATTTCGCGATGAGACGTTTCGCGATCGGCTTGGTGTCGATGCGCGGAAAGGCGCGAAACAAAATCAATTCGAGCAGTTCGTAATCCGGCACCGCGTCGGAGCCGCCATTATGAAAACGGTCGCGTAGCCGGCTGCGATGTCCGCTTCTGTGGTCGGGGATGCTTTCCGGTTTACTCGCTGTGCCGAAGAATGTCGTCTGTTCCTCAGCGCTCGTCTTGTCGCCGCCAGAGTCTTTGGAATTCGACATCGGCGACCCTTTTGTCAGGCGGCGTCGCGGAGGTCGTAAGGCGGGAAATGCAATCCCGCAGGCGAGGTCGTGAAAATCTCACAGCCGGTTTCGGTAACGCCGACGGTGTGCTCGAACTGCGCCGAGAGTTCGCGATCGCGCGTCACGGCCGTCCATCCGTCGGCCAGAATTTTCACGTGCGGCTTGCCGAGGTTGATCATCGGCTCGATCGTGAACAGCATTCCGGGTTCGAGCAAGACGCCTTCGCCCGGCTCGCCGTAATGCAGAATGTTGGGGCGGTCGTGGAACACGCGTCCGAGGCCGTGGCCGCAAAAATCGCGCACGACGCCACAGCGTTCCGCCTCGGCGAATTTCTGAATGGCCGCGCCGATGTCGCCGGTCGTGTGGCCGGGCTTCACCGCAGCAACGCCGCGCATCAACGATTCATACGTCACGTGCATCAGCCGCTCGGCCCGCCGAGAAACCTCGCCGACCGAATACATGCGGCTGGTATCGCCATGCCAGCCATCGACGATCAGCGTGACGTCGATATTGACGATGTCGCCGACGCGCAGCGGTTTGTCGTTCGGCATGCCATGGCAGACGACGTGATTAACGGACGTGCACGTCGAATAGCGATAGCCGCGATAATTGAGGGTTGCGGGAATAGCCCCATGGTCGAGAGCGAAGGTCAGGATCAATTCATCGATCTCGCTCGTCGTTACGCCCGGCTGGACGATCGGAACAAGCATGTCGAGGGTTTCGGCTGCTAGCCTGCCCGCCTTGCGCATCGCAGCAAAGGCATCGGCGTCGTGCAGCGGAATTTTACCATCGCGGCTTGCGCTCTTGTTTACTTCAACGTTCGACATGTTGCTCCGCGGTAAGGCTATCGTCTGGCTACCTAAGTTATTTAGTGCAAAACTGAACTATCGCAAAAGAGCGCCTCATAAGTTGGCGTCACCACGATAGGAGGAACAGATGACGCATATTCGTTCCCTTCTCTTCGGAGGGATCTGCAGCATGGCCGTGATGTCTTGTTTTGTCGCGGTCGATATTGGGTACGCCGCGAGCGCAGTCAAGAACTCGGACAATGATAGCGCGCATCTGGTTCGCGTGGCCGACAATTCGTCTCGTCCCGCCTGGGCTGCAGAAGCGACGATGAATCCCGAATACGCACAGGACGATACATCTCCCGCATCGGTGCCGGCCGCTGCCGATGAGGCGCCACCGCCTGCAACAGGCGGCCAAGCCACGACGGAATTTTTCGGTGGTACTGCCGCACCTCAAGCCCCAGCCTGGGCCGCTGATGCAACGATGAACCCGGATTATCAAAAGGGCGAAGCGCCTGCGGCATCGACGGAGACCGCCGCTGACGAGACGCCGCCGCCCGCAACCGGCGGCCAAGCCACGACAGAATTTTTCGGTGGCGCTGCCGCACCTCAAGCCCCAGCCTGGGCCGCTGATGCAACGATGAACCCGGATTATCAAAAGGGCGAAGCGCCTGCGGCATCTACGGCAACTGCAACGGAAGAAGCGCCGCCGCCCGCGACCGGCGGTCAGGCGACAACGGAGTTTTTCGAAAGCACCGCTGCACCTCAAAACCCGGCATGGGCTGCAGAAGCCACGATGAACCCGAACTATAACAGCGCAGCGGCGCCGGAGGCCGTGCCGGCAGCGCAGCCATCGGAGAGTGCCACGCAGCCAGCCGCAGTGCAGGCCCGCGATGTGGCCGTTGAGACCTGCCGCGAAACGCTGAACGCCGGAACAGGCGGCGGAAGGATTTATTTCGAGGAAGATCGCTTCGACATCGCGCCCGCAAGTCGCGGCGCGCTTAAGAAGATTGCCTCGATCGTCATGGATTGCGGCAACGTCGTCATAGAGGTCGATGGGCATACCGACAGCACCGGCACACCCTCCAGCAACAAGACGCTCTCGGAACAGAGAGCCAAGTCGGTAGTCGATTTCCTGACGGCGGCCGGCGTCGACGCATCGAAACTGAAAGCCGTTGGCTATGGGCAAGAACGGCCGATAACAACAAACAGCACGCCCGAGGGCCGGCGCATGAACCGGCGTATCGAGTTCTTCGTTTCGGGCGGTTAGGCGCGGACGGCCAACTGTTGTGCAATTGCCGAACGGTGGTGCCGCCAAAGCAAAAGCGCCGGACTCTCGTCCGGCGCTTTCTAAATAGGTACTCAGAGAGACAGCCGTAAGTATGCTTAGGTCGGCGTCTCTTCGGGAGTAACTTCCGCCGCCGTCAGTTCGGCGACAAGCCGCCGTGCCTGTCCGGCCCAATCCTGCTTCTCGATCGCGCCATTGAGGTTCAGCGTCTCGTCGAGATTGGCGATGTCTTCATCCGAGAAGTTGGCGATCTGCTCGATCTTGTAGCAGTTGAGATGCTTCAAGCGGTTCTGCAAATCGACATCGATGCCTTTGATCTGTGTCAGATCCTCGGGCTCGCCCTTCGGCTTCTTGAAGCCCTTCCAGGCGGCGTTAAGGCGACGGGCCCGTGCGTCGGTGCGCTCGAAGATACGTGCCGCCTTACCGCGACGGCCTCTGAGGTAATAGAGCTTGGCGCGGCGAACTTTGCCGCGGCGAACCACCTCAATTTCGGCGATGTAAGGCGAATAAACCGGGAAAACGCGCTCGACGCCTTCGCCGTAGGAGATCTTGCGGACTGTGAAGTTCTCGTTGATGCCGCTGCCGGAGCGGGCGATCACGACGCCTTCGTAAGCCTGAAAACGAACGGTCGGCTCTTTCGGCGCGCCGCCCTTCTTCTTGTTCTTAGGGTCGGCATCGGCGGATTCGATGACCTTGACCATCACTTTGACGGTGTCACCGGGGGCGAATTCAGGGACGCTGCGCTTCGAAAGAATGGCGTCCATCTGCTCGCGATCGAGCTCTTGGATAATGTTCATCTTATTGATTCCGTTTTGCTTTTTGATGACGCAGAGGATCGGCTTGGCGTCGCTAGGAGCCGAACCGGTCATGCAAGCCCTTATGGGCCACCCGTTTGAGGGGAGTTATCGTTGCGCGGGTGATAGCTGAAGAGATGCGGTTTGTCGAGCGCCAACGGTCCGGGCGCGCGACCGGCCGAGCCCCGAGTTCTCAAAATGGCAAACCCAACGCGTTGCCGATGATGTCGCTGATTGTCGCGTTTTTCTGCGCCGAGCGGGTGAGGTTTGGCGAACGGTCCGGCGAGCTTGCCGCAAGTGCTTCCGGATTGAAGTCAGGCTCGACCGGCGCAAGGTGGTTGTGGCCCTTGTTGATCTTATCCCAATCGCCGTCGAGCGCCTGGGTTACGCGCTTCTCATGCCCGTAAACGTCGCGAAACGTCTTCAGCTTGCCCGCGTCGTCGACCCACGCCGTGAAATAGACGAGGTGGATCGGAATTTCCTTTTCGATCGGGACTTCGTTGTTGAGCGGTCCCGAGCGATCAAGCTCTGCAACCTTAGCTGGGTCCCAGCCCTTGTCCTCTTTCAGAATGATTTCCGCGAGCTGCATCGGGTTCTGCACGCGCAGGCAACCGTGGCTCAACGTGCGCTGGGCTTGCCGGAACATCCACTTGTCCGGAGTATCGTGCATGAAGATGGTGTGCTGGCTCGGGAATGAGAATTTGACGTGGCCGAGGACACTTCTCGGACCCGGCGGCTGAGTCACGTCGTAGTCGCGAATGTCGGCTTTGCTCCAATCGATGGCGCGCCAGTCGAGGCGCTTGCCGTTCTTCGTTTCGATCTGCAGACCGTACTGGCGCATCAGGCCGCCGCCGCGAATGAGGCTCGGCCAAAGCTCGTTGACCTTGATGCTTTCGGGGACGATCCACGTTGGCCGGAGCACGACGTACTTCAGCGGCCGGGAAAAGATCGTGCTCTGTTTGTCGGTTTGCCCGGCGACGATCTTGGCGCTGCGGATGATCTTGCCGTCCTTGTAGACGTACTGCATGAACTCCGGAATGTTATTCAGGACATAGAGATCGCCCATGTCGGTCCACATCCATCGCCACATCTCCATGTTGGCGCGCAGCCTTTTGGCCGCAGGGCTAAGCCGCGCCGGTTTGCCATCGGCGGGAAGCATCGCCACGTAGAGCTGCCGCAATTTTTCGAACTGGGGATGTTGCGGTTCGAGGCCGCGCAGATAGGCGTCGGGCTCGCGGGTTGCGGCGAGACCTTCGATCACCGCTTTCGGTGCGATCCATTGCGGCCGACGGTCGAATTCCGTCGTCAGCATCGACGTTGGATCCGGAATGCGCCCGCCGCGGGCGTGACGCGCGTAAAGCAGCGCGGCCGTCGAATACTGAATTTCGGCATCGGCCAACGAGTCCGTGTCGTTCGTCGTGAGCATGCCGTTTTCAAGCTTGGGAAGTTTGAACGCCGACACGTCGAGCGCATAAGCCCAGGCGTTGGCGATTTCGCTTGCGAGGAGCTTGGCTTCCGGTTTCAAGCCGGAGGCCGTGACCCACAGTCCCTCACCGTGTCGCGCCGTGTAAAAATCGGTCAGCGCGGTCTGGTCGTCGCGTTGGCGCTCGTCGGTTGCTGCCGGTTGCGATGCAAGCTTGCCGCGCACGGCGCTTAGAACCGCATCGTCGGGTGTTGCGATCGCGGCCGATGTAGCCTCGGGCGCGTTCGGCGTTGGGGACGGGTCCGCCAGCGCCGGGATGGTCAGTGCCACCCCCGCCAAAACCCCCAGTAGAAGGCCCCTCACGTTCTTCATCGCCCGTGCTCTCGGTTGCAACGCGCACGTTAGGAAAAAAGTCACCCGCGCGTAGCCGGCCAAACGTTCCCCGGAGCGACGGCCGCGCGAATCTCCCTGTCGGCTGGTATTTGCCCAGGAAATCCTGGCCATGCAAAGGCGAACAGTGTTGGCGGCTTTTACTTTTCTGGCCGGCCGTGGGGCCGCAACAGGTCGGGCCGGCGATCCGCCGTCAGGCGCTCTGCTTCCTTTCGGCGCCATGCCTCGACCTTTTTGTGGTCGCCGGAGAGCAAAACGTCCGGGATCGACCGGCCGATCCAGGTGCGCGGCTTGGTATACTGCGGATGTTCCAGGAGGCCCGTTTCGAAGCTCTCGTTGGCGAGGCTTTCGGCGGCTCCCACAACGCCGGGCAGCAGGCGCACGCAGGCCTCGATCAGTACCATCGCGGCAAGCTCGCCGCCCGCCAGCACGTAATCGCCGATCGAGATTTCCTTGAGGCCCTTGGCGGAGATGACGCGCTCGTCGACACCTTCGAAGCGCCCGGCAAGCAGTGTAACACCCGGCCCCTCGGCAAGATCGCGCGCCAAGCTCTGCGTCAGCGGTGTTCCGCGTGGCGACAGGTAGATCAGCGGCGCATCCGGCGACTGCGTCCGGGCGTGATCGAGCGCCGGGCCCAGAACGTCGGCGCGCAGCACCATACCGGCGCCGCCGCCGGCGGGCGTATCATCGACCTGGCGATGCTTGCCGAGACCGAAGTCGCGAATCTGGATGGTATCGAGCGACCAGATTCCCGCGTCGCGCGCCTGTCCGGCGAGCGAGATGCCGAGCGGACCTGGGAACATCTCCGGGAAAAGCGTCAGTACGAGCGCGCGCCAGCAGGGGCGCGTCGCGTCGCGCTGGGGGATGTGTGGCATCAAGCCCCTTCGACGATCGTAATGTCGATCGCGCCTGCGCCCTGGCGCAGCTTCTTGGCTTCGGCATATTCGGGCGACGTGGCGTAGCCATGCGCGTGTTCGTAGCTCGGGAATTCGATCACGACGTTGCGCGGGTGGCCGTTGCCTTCCATGATTTCATACCTACCGCCGCGGACGATCGGTTTGCCTTCATATTTGTCGAGGGCGATCTTCGATTTCGCGACGTAGGCGGCCCACTTCTCGGCATCGGTGACGGTGGAGTGGGCGATGACGTATCCCTTGGGCATTGTTTCCTCTCTCTTGCAAACGCAGTTGTTCTGCACGAGCCATAGCCGGAGCCGGGGCGCTTCGGCAACCTAGCGCTTGCGCGCAGATGAGAGAACGGACTCCGGCCTAAAGCTCAGCGTTGCAACAGCGGCTGCATGCTTCCGAGCGCAGCATCGCTTTGAGGCGCTGGCCGGTTGGTCGCGGCAGCCGGCGGCTGCGGCGAAGCCGGACCAAATAGCGTGCTCGAAAAGAAGTCGCTGATGTCCGAGCTTTTCTGGGCGAATTTGAGTTTTTGCCCCGGCGCCAGAAAATCCGGATCGGCCTTCGCCAGCTTTTTCGCTTTGCGGGGCGACAAGGGAGCGAGACGTTTACCAATCAACACCGGGCACGCCGCTTCCGGGTTCATGCCGACCGGGGTGAGCGAATTGACCACGTAGCGTTTGCCGCACATGCCGATCTTCGGTGGCTCGCGCGTTTCGGAGAAATCGTCGTAGGCTTCTTTCAACGGTCCCCATGTGCCGCGCGCCGGGTTGTCCGCATACCGTTTCATGTTCTCCGCCGTCATGCGGAACGGGAAGACGTGGATCGGGATCGATGTTTGTCCGGCAGCCAGCGAGTCGCGAACGAAGGCGTAAATTTCCTCGATCAACGTGTCCGACATCGCGAAGCAGCCGACGCTGACGCAGTTGCCGTGCACCATGATGAAATTGCCGGTGCGGCCGAGCGACCGGTCGAGCGCGTTCGGGTATCCGATATTGAAGGCGAGGTGATACTTGCTGTCGGGCTTCAGGGCGCTGGGCGTAATGTTATAGAAGCCTTCCGGAGACATGCGGTCGCCGCGCGATTGCTTCGGACCAATTGTTCCTCCCCAATTGCAGACCGGAAAGGTCTTGATCAGCGCATAGCGTCCGTTCGGGCGGGCTTTCCAGACCTCGAGTTCCGACTCTTCCTTGAAGACGCGGAGATAGATCGGCGCTTCGGGTGCAATGGAGTGCAGAATGATCGAGGCTTCGACGGCGGGAGGCAGCGGTTTTTCAGCGGCTGTTTCCGCGGCGTAGGCGGAGCCTAAAGCGGCCAGCGAACCGGCAACGAAAAGTACGGCTGCGAGCCATCTTGCTCGCGTCATCAAACGCCAAACCAGCATTCCGCCCTTAACCCCGTCTCACTCAACACCGGGCTGAGACAGCCTATCGCTAATACGCGTTAAGTTTGAATGAACGCGGAGTGTGGGCTGGGCGTGGTGAGAGCTAGGCAAGGATGTGGCAAGTCCGTAAGCGGAATGAGAATTTCGCCTATTGGGAGGGCGTGCGTGGACTTAGGCTCCGCCAATGCGCGAGAGAAAGGTTTCCGCGGCCGCTTTTGGATCTTTTGCGGCGTTGATCGGACGGCCGACGACAAGGTGATCGGCGCCGGCTCGAAGCGCGTCTTCGGGTGTCGTCACGCGGCTTTGGTCGCCGCTGTCGGCACCGGCAAGGCGTATGCCCGGCGTAACGATCAAAAACTCCGGTCCCGAGATGGCGCGAATCGCGCCCGCTTCCTGACCCGAAGCAATGACGCCGTCGAATCCTGCGTCGTTCGCCAATTTTGCGCGGTGGAGCACCAGTTGTTCGGGCGTCAGTGAAATTCCCTGCTCGTCGAGATCGGACTGATCGAGATTTGTCAGAACGGTGACGGCCAACAGCTTCAAATTCGAACCGGCCCGTCCGCGCACGGCGGCTTTAAGCGTTTTTGTATCGTGGCCATGCACGGTCAAAAAATCGACGCCCAGTCCGGCTACGGCCGCGACGGCGCGCTCGACGGTATTGCCGATGTCTAAAAACTTCAGGTCGAGGAAAACGCGCTTGCCATCGAATTTCAATTCGCGCGCCAGCTCAAGACCGCCCACGAGTAGCAGTTCAAGCCCGATTTTGTAGAAATTCACGCTTTCGCCAAGACTGTCGACCAGAGCCCGCGCATCGTCATAGGACGGCAGGTCAAGCGCAACGATGAGTTTGTCTCGGGTGGCGTCAGCCATGTCGACCATCCGCTCCGTTCAACCGTGCAGCACGCGGGCGGCGCGGGCGAGTTTCTGTATCACGGTTTTCAGCTGCTCCTGCTGATCCTTGTTCTTGAGATGGCCATGCTCATCATAGGCATCGGCCGCACGCGGCAGGGCGAACTGATCGGGCAGCACGAGCGCGCCGAGGCCAAGCTCAAAGACGAGACGCAGCATCGACAGTCCGCGCAATCCGCCGAGACCGCCATTCGAAGCAGAGCCGAGGGCGAAGACGCGCGTCCTGAAGACCTCAAGCGGCGCCTCGCCCGCGTCGCGCGTGTGGCTGACCCAGTCGATCGTGTTTTTCAGCAACGGTGAAAACGCGGCGTTGTATTCGGGGCTGGCGATGAAGATGCCGGTGTGGGCGCGCATCAGATTTTTGAGCTTACGAGCGTTTTCGGGTGGGCCGGATTCGGCTTCGACGTCGCCGTCATAGATCGGCATCGGATAGTCGGCGAGATCGACGAACGTCGAGGGGATGTTGTTGGCTTCCGATATCGCGGCGCCGAGGCGTGCAAGCCGTTTGTTGAACGAGTTCTGGCGGACGCTTCCGGCTAGGAACAAGAGGCGAGGATCAGACTTCGGCGGCGTTGTCATACGACGAGAAATTCCTGCTGTCCCGAGAACGGACGGGCGCGGCGGCAATATGGGCGGCCGACCCTACCGGCTTTCCTGGCTTTGGCAAATCGACGGATTGATCGCCATAGGGTTCATCCGCTTGCCGCGGAACTTCGCCATGCCGTCCGCCACGCTTTGAAAGTACCGCCGGCCCGGCTGCTCGATGAGGCGATAGCTGAAAGCCGAGATGGCGACAACCGCCGCTGCGTAGGCCAGATGAATTGCGTCGAGCAGAAGCACGTGATCAGAAACAATTACGCGCTTGCTGATGCCGTCTTCGACGACGACGTGCCACAAATCGACGCCTAGGCGCTTTTGCAACTCACTGACGACGAGGCCGATCACGAACGCGATCAACGCGTGAATCATATAGATCGAGTAGGACCAGAGCCCGAGGTTTTGAAAGACCGGTCGCCGCAGCAGGCGTGAGACCGGTCCTAACTCGTAGCTGAAAACATAGACGGCGATCGCGAACACGAACGGCGCCGCGTACGAAAGCGGCGAACGGTTAGTCATCGTAACGAATGCGAAGATCGCGAGGACCGTCAGCACTTCGGCAATATACGCGAGTGCCGGCGGCATCGGGCCAATGCGCGGGCGGGCCCAGTAGACGAGGTAGCCGACCGAAAAGCCGAAGATGCTGCGTGGCAGCCCGAGATCGTACGTCACGTCCATGCCGTGATGGGAAAAGACGACGACGGTCGCCACGCCAAGGACAGCCGCTACGGCGAAGGCGATCGTACGAAAGCGCGGCAGCAGCAGAACGATCAGAGCAAAAAGGATATAGGTCCAGAATTCGGCGCTGATGCTCCAACTCGGCGTGTTCCACGTCAGCCGATCAGTGACGTCAACGGCTTGCAACAGCAGAACCTGTACCGGCAACGAGGCAAGCGGTGTCGAGCCTGCTGCATCGAAGGCGGATATCGTCGCCGACATTCCCAATCCCGCAGTCAGGCCATACTTGAAGACCGCAACGGCGATGAACGCGGCAAGCACTGTGATATGCAGAGGCCAGACGCGGCCGAATCGGCGCACGATGAACTGCCAGACTTCAAGCGGAGACTTCAACTTATCGCCGTAGGCGTGGGCGATGACAAAGCCGCTCAAGACGAAGAAGAAATCAACGAAGAGGTAGCTGTGACGAATGAAGCGCAGGGCATGGATATGGTCGGCCGCCTCGAAATGAAACAGCACGACGCATAGGGCCGCGATACCCCGCCAACTATCGAGAATTCGGAAACGCATTTTGATTGATGCCAACTGCCCTGTCGATGCGTCGGCAGTTTCGCATCGATTGGGATGAGGCCCAATCAGAAGTGCTGGTGAGTGTTAACGATCACCGGAGGCGTGAATAAGACGCGCGGCCGTCAGCCGGTTTTGCCTTCGAAGAATTCCTTGACGCGCGAGAAGAACCCGGCGCTTTCCGGACTCGTTTCCGTGCGGCTGGCGCGTTCGAACTCTTCAAGCAGGTCGCGTTGACGCCGGGTCAGATTCTTCGGCGTTTCGACATCGACTTCGATGTACATGTCGCCCGAGACCTTGGCCCTGAGCACCGGCATCCCTTTGCCGCGGAGCCGGAATTGCTTGCGGCTTTCTGTGCCTTCCGGAATTTTGACGCGGGTCGTTATGCCTTCGAGCGTCGGCACGTCGATCTGACCGCCGAGCGCCGCGGTCGTCATCGAGATCGGCACCTTGCAGAAGATGTCGGCGCCGTCGCGTTGGAAAAACTCATGCGGCTTGATCGACAGGAAGATGTAGAGGTCGCCGGGCGTGCCGCCTCTGAGGCCTGCCTCGCCTTCGCCTGCGAGGCGAATGCGCGTCCCGTCCTCGACGCCGGCCGGAATGTTGACCGACAGCGTGCGCTCTTTTTGGACGCGGCCCGAGCCGGAGCAATCGTGACACGGGTCATCGATCGTCTCGCCGCGCCCCTGGCAGGCCGGGCACGTACGTTCGATCGTGAAGAAGCCCTGGCTGGCGCGCACTTTCCCCACGCCGCCGCATGTGGCGCAGATGTGGGCTTTGGTCCCGGGCTTGGCGCCGGAACCAGCGCATGTTTCACATTTAACACTCGCCGGGACGCGAATTTGCGCGGTCTTGCCGGAAAAGGCCTCCGTCAGCGTGATTTCGAGGTTGTAGCGGAGGTCGGCGCCAGACTCGCGCCCTGAACGGGAACGGCCCTGGCCACGCCTGCCGCCCATGAATTCGCCGAAGAGATCGTCGAATATATCGGACATCGAGGAGGCGAAGTCGGGTCCGAAGCCCGCGTGTCCGCCGCGTCCGATGCCGCCATCGAAGGCGGCATGGCCGAATTGGTCATAGGCGGATCGCTTCTGCGGATCCTTCAGGGCTTCGTAGGCTTCGTTGGCTTCCTTGAAGCGGCGCTCGGAGTCTTTGTCTCCGGAGTTGCGATCGGGGTGGCACTCTTTTGCGAGCCCGCGGTAGGCGGATTTGATTTCCTGATCGGTGGCGCTTCGCTTCACGCCCAGTATTTCGTAATAGTCGCGCTTGGCCATGTGTGCGCTGTTCTATGACCTGTAGGGTGAATCGCTGCCGTCGAAGCGGCTATCGCATCAAACTCGAACGAGCGCTACGTCTTCTGCCTTCGGCCCGACCGTAGTACCCTGAAAAAATGGGCAACTACGGCGGGACAATGGCGGTTTCAGTGTCGCATCGGCCTCTTAGGCCGATTTCTTCCTGTCGTCTTTGACTTCTTCGAAGTCCGCGTCGACGACGTCGTCGCCGCCTGCGGGCTTTTCTTCAGTCGCCGGTTCCTCGCCTTCGACGCCGGCCGCGCCACCCTTGGCCGTGTAGACAGCTTCGCCGATCTTCATCGCAACTTTCGTCAGCGCCTCGGTCGCGGAGCGAATCGCTTCGACGTCCTCGCCGGTGATTGCCGACTTGGCAGCGGCGATGGCGCTATCGACTTCGCCCTTGATCGCGGCGACGGCCGGGATCGAGGCATTCTCGGATAGCGATTTCTCCGTGCCGTGGATCAGGGCCTCGGTCTGGTTGCGAGTTTCGACCAGTTCGCGAGTCTTCTTGTCCTCGGCGGCGTGGGCCTCGGCATCCTTCACCATCTTGTCGATGTCGGCATCGGACAAACCACCCGAAGCCTGGATGCGGATCGACTGCTCCTTGCCGGTCGCCTTGTCCTTGGCTGAAACGTGCACAATGCCGTTGGCGTCGATATCGAAGGTGACTTCGATTTGCGGCACGCCGCGCGGCGCCGGCGGAATGCCGAGAAGATCGAACTGTCCCAGCATCTTGTTGTCGGCCGCCATTTCGCGTTCGCCCTGGAACACGCGGATGGTCACGGCATTCTGGCCGTCTTCGGCGGTCGAGAACGTCTGGCCCTTCTTGGTCGGGATCGTCGTGTTGCGATCAATCAACCGCGTGAAGACGCCACCGAGCGTTTCGATGCCGAGCGACAGCGGCGTCACGTCGAGCAACAGGACGTCCTTGACCTCGCCTTTAAGCACGCCGCCCTGGATCGCCGCACCGACGGCCACGACCTCGTCCGGATTGACGCCCTTGTGCGGGTCTTTTCCGAAGAGCTGCTTGACGACTTCCTGAACCTTCGGCATGCGCGTCATGCCGCCGACAAGAACGACTTCGTCGATCTCGGCAGCCTTGAGGCCGGCATCCTTCAGCGCCTTTTCGCAGGGGCCTTTGGTGCGGCTGATCAGGCCATCGACGAGGCTTTCGAGCTTGGCGCGCGTCAGTTTCATCGTCAGATGCTTCGGGCCTGACGCATCGGCCGTGATGAACGGCAGGTTGATCTCGGTCTGCGGAGCGCTCGAAAGTTCGATTTTGGCTTTTTCGGCGGCTTCCTTCAGACGCTGCAATGCGAGCTTGTCGGAGCGCAGATCAATGCCCTGCTCCTTCTTGAATTCGTCCGCCAGATAGCCGACGAGCGTCATATCGAAGTCTTCGCCGCCGAGATGCGTGTCGCCGTTGGTCGACTTCACCTCGAAGACGCCGTCGCCGATCTCCAGGATCGAAACGTCGAACGTGCCGCCGCCGAGGTCGTAGACCGCGATCGTCCGGGCGTCCTTTTTCTTGTCGAGGCCATAGGCCAGCGCGGCAGCGGTCGGCTCGTTAATGATGCGCAGTACTTCAAGGCCCGCGATCTTGCCGGCATCTTTGGTCGCCTGGCGCTGGGCGTCGTTGAAGTAGGCTGGAACGGTGATGACGGCCTGCGTCACCTTCTCGCCGAGCTTGGCTTCGGCGGTTTCCTTCATCTTCTGCAGAATGAAGGCTGAAATCTGCTGTGG
>NZ_DATNBA010000017.1:0-6564 GCF_035572195.1 Hyphomicrobium sp.
GCTCGCCGCCTGCGCCGCGTTAAGTTTGGCGAAGTCCTCGTGCCCAAGATAAATCTCACCGCGGATATCGATGACGTCCGGTATGTCTTTGCCTTTTAGCGCGTGCGGAATCTCCGAGATCGTCTTGACGTTGGCGGTGACATTCTCACCTTCCGCGCCATCGCCGCGCGTTGCAGCCTGCACGAGCACGCCCGCCTCGTAGCGGATCGAGATCGACAGCCCGTCGATCTTGGGCTCGGCCGTAACTTCGAGGCGGTCGGCTTCAGCAAGATTTAGAAAACGGCGGACGCGGTCGACGAAATCGATGACGTCCTGATCGTCGAAGGCATTCCCGAGCGACAGCATCGGCACGTCGTGGCGGATCTTGCCGAATGCCGCGACGGGTTTGGCGCCAACTTTCTTGCTCGGACTATCAGCACGCGCGAGTTCGGGATGCGACGCTTCGAGTTCCTGTAGGCGGCGGCGCAGGGCGTCGTACTCGGCATCCGAGATTTCCGGCGCGTCCTGCCGGTAGTAAAGCGCGTCGTGCCTCGAGATTTCCGCCGACAGCCGCGCGATCTCGGTCGCGGCCGATTCCGCGGGCTTGCGCGACCCGGCTTCAGCCTTACGTGCGCCTTTCGCTGGCTTCTTGGTCATCGCAATCGAAAATTTGCAGTTCGCTAACACGACAAAAAGCGCGGCTGGAATACCTGCCGCGTTTCCAAACCTAACACAAGATTGTCGAATAAAATCAGCCGTTGCCCAAGCTCAGCTTCGGAACGGCCTTCCAGGCCTTCGTCAGCCAGGAGCCGTTATCGTCGCGGGGCGCCAGGCCACCCGACTGCAGCAGCGCGTACGCGTCTTTGTACCACTTGCTGTCGGGATAGTTATGCCCGAGCACGGCGGCCGCGTTCTGTGCTTCCTTCGTGATCCCCAGCGCCATGTAGCACTCGGTCAGTCGCGACAAAGCCTCTTCGACGTGCGCCGTCGTCTGATATTCGCTAACGACCGTCTTGAACCGGTTGATCGCGCCTATGTAGTTGTGCTGGTTCAAGTAGTAGCGGCCCACCTCCATCTCGGAAGCGGCGATATTATCTTGGACGATACGCATGCGATTGTCCGCGTCGCGCGCATACTCGCTTTCCGGATAGCGCGTTTTCAGCGTCTTGAGCGCCTCAAGCGCTTTCCGCGCCGGTGTCTGATCGCGATTGGGAGTTTTCATGTCGTCGAAGTAGGCCGACGCGATGATGTGATAGGCCAGCGGCGCCTCTTTCGTTCCCGGATGCAAAGCGACATAGCGTTCGGCCGAGGCAATGGCCTCCGGCGACTTGCCGGCGCGATAGTAGGCGTACGCAGCCATCACGATGGATTTGCGAGCTTCCGGCGAATAGGGATGATCACGGTCGACGTTTTCGAACTGCTTCGCAGCGTCCGAGTAATTTCCCTTCGACATCATCGCGTCCGCGTCGGCGAACATCTTCGTCGGTGGATCAGGATTGAGCGAGGCCGTATCGAGCTTGTTCGATGCGCAGCCAGCGAACGCCAACGCGGCAAAGATCGCCGCAGCGCCGAAAATCCGTCTGAGATCTCGTGCGAGTATTGTCATTGGCAGCGTTGCTTCCCACCCGGCCCGCGTTCTTGCCGCTTATGGCATCTCGTCATCAGCGATCGCGACCCGGATAGCACCTCACCGCCCGATCCGAAAGGCTAAGTCACATTGATGGCCAGATTGCCCACAAACCGGTGTACTTGCCGAATGTGGTGTCTTCCGGGCCGCACCCGACGAGCCCCGCATGAATCAGTGCACGTCCAACGTGACGTTTACTCTGCGGCAGCTGCGATAGCCGACGGAGCGATCTGGAGCGGTGTACGTGTAGCGCGCGTCCGAGGAGCCTGCACCGTTGCCCAGTTTGAAGCATCGGCAAAAAGAGCCTGAAGCACCATCGCGTTGAGGCGATGACCACCCCGATAGGACCGATAGGCGCCGAGGAGCGGCATGCCCGCCAATGCCAGATCACCAACAGCGTCCAGCATCTTATGGCGGACGAACTCCTGTGGATAACGGAGCCCTTCGCGGTTCATAACTTTATCTTCGCCGATTGCCACGGTGTTCGTGAGATCGGCACCGAGCGCAAGCCCAGCTTTCCAGAGCTTTTCAACGTCGCTCATGAAGCCGAACGTGCGAGCCCTCGACAGTTCATGACGGAAGATGCCCGGGCCCATTTCGTACTGCAAACGCTGACGCCCGATGACCGGCGACGCGAAGTCGATTTCGACGTCCATGCGGAAACCCGAGTGCGGCGCGAGTTCGCCCCAGCAGCCGCCTTCCTCAACACGGACAGGCTTCAAAACCTTGATGTATTTCCGCGGTTCGGAGAGCTCGCGGATGCCGACGCGGTCGATGGCCTCGACGAATTCCGCCGAACTGCCGTCCATGATCGGCACTTCTTTGCTGTCGATTTCTATGTAGAGATTGTCGATCGAAAGGCCGCGAAGCGCGGCGAGAAGATGTTCGACGGTTCCGACCGTCGTGCCGGCATCGTCGCCAATGACCGTACAGAGCGTTAGATTTTTGACGTTTGCGACATGCGCCGCAATTTCCGAGATGACCTTGCCTCGTTTTGCAACGAGAAAGCGGAGCCCAGTATCAGCCTCTGCTGGATGCAGTGTGAGTGATACCGGAGCTCCGCTGTGCACCCCCGTGCCTGTCAACTGGATCTCGCGCGCAAGCGTTGTTTGCCGCGCACCGATGAATCGATTCGACATACTGCGCCGTCCCTCAAATTTCTGGCGGACCGCTGCTCCCCAGCATTTATGCGGCCAACCACCCCCGGTACTCTTCTGACTGCCCTTCCGTCTTTTGCCTAGCGTGTCGGCCTTATTGAAGCCGCATCAACACGAAGCAAAGGGTCATCACAAGAGGTCGATAGGCAAAAGCTAACTGCTTCGCCGGGTACCGACAAATCACGCTTTCTTACATTCTGTTACGCTTTGGAAACGTTTCTTGACGAGCGCACAAACTTGATGCAGGCGCCAGATTTTCAGCGTCGTTCGCGACCGAAAAAAACCGGCAACTGAACGTCGACTTCTTCCGTGCTGGATGCGTGCGATGGGCTCGCCCGAGACGATGATCTCGCCTCCGGAGATTTTCGTACGAAGTCTGTCAAACGTCCAAAAAAGCCCTGTTTCCTGCGATTTTCTGCATCTTGATGCCAAGCTTCGCCCGACGCGCCGTGATGCGCATTCCATTCCTTCTGCGCTTGCGGAGGAAAATCCTCGATGGCCGGCAGACGTCGCCCCGTACGCTGAATTTCCGTAGGCGCTTGAGGTTCGAAATAGTGATCCGATGGCGCTGTCAAGCCCGCTTGCGGGAGCGGTGGCATTCTGAGCAGTGCATTCCCTGCAAGGGGAGGAAAATTCTCAAGGCCGTCTTCGACCATGACCTTGCCCGGTGCCATCCAACTGTCACGGCTTTGCCGCGTCTTTTCGTTGTGACCGGAGGGAGGAAAACTCTGCAGCGGATTGGGCGGCATCGGCTGCAGAGCATCCGCGAGACGGCGCTGCAGATCACCCTGAGGCGGCATCGGGCCGGCTGCGGGAGCGCGCGATGCTTGTGAAGATTCGACCGAATAGGGATTTGGAATCGGCGTGTTTGCAGGGTAGCCGCCCGCGTTCGCTGTATTGGGCGCGCCCGATCGCTGGCCCCTTGGCGCGCTCTGCTGCTCGCTCATCCGATTCATGCCGGAGGCGACGATCGAGACCCGAATCCGGTCTCCCAATTGCTCATCAAACGTGGCCCCAACAATGATGTTGGCCTCGGGATCGACCTCTTGGCGAACGCGGCTCGCCGCCTCGTCGACCTCATAAAGGGTCATGTCGCTGCCGCCCGAGATCGACAGCAAGAGCCCGCGCGCCCCTTTGAGCGTCACATCATCGAGCAGTGGATTGGCAATCGCCTCTTCGGCGGCAAGCACGGCGCGCCGTTCGCCCGTCGCTTCGCCCGTCCCCATCATGGCCGTACCCATGCCGCTCATCACGGTCCTGACGTCGGCGAAGTCGAGATTGATGAGCCCTTCTTTCAACACCAACTCGACGATGCAGGCGACGCCCGAGTAGAGCACCTGGTCGGCCAGCACGAAGGCCTCGGCAAACGTTGTGCGCTCGTTGGCGATACGGAACAGATTTTGATTGGGGATGACGATCAGTGTATCGACGTGCTGCCGGAGATCCTGCACGCCCGCTTCGGCGATGCGCATGCGGCGCGCACCTTCGAATTGGAACGGCTTGCAAACAACGCCGACCGTCAAAACGCCGGCTTCGCGAGCCGCCCGTGCGATGACCGTCGCGGCACCGGTACCGGTACCACCGCCCATTCCGGCTGCGATGAAGACCATGTGAGCGCCGGTGATGTGCGTGCGGATTTCCTCGATCGCCTCTTCCGCCGCCGCTTCACCGATCTCGGGCCGCGACCCGGCGCCGAGACCTTCCGTCAGGTTGGCTCCGAGCTGAACGCGATGCTCCGCGCTCGAGGCGGAAAGCGATTGCGCATCCGTATTGGCGACGACGAATTCAACGCCCTGCAGCCCGGCCGCGATCATGTTGTTGACGGCGTTGCAACCGGCGCCGCCGACGCCGATGACCGTCAGCCTCGGTTTGATATCGACCATCTTCGGCAGCTGTAGCTTGATGCTCATAACGCCCTCGAAATGGATAATTGGCCGAGCCGAGCCGAATCCCGCATCCGCGGCGCGGCCCTCTTTGCTCGTTCCTGCATCGTGTCCAACACGTTTCTAAAACCCACGCTTGAGCCACGTTCCAACGCGGCCGAGATAACCCTGGTTCAACATTTTGCGCCCGTGAGGCGCACTCAATTCGCCGTTTCCGCGCGCCGCCACCGTCATCAGACCCGAGAGCGTCGCCAGCTGCGGGCCAGATAGGCTCGCATTGAGCCCGGCGAGGTCCGAAGGGCGCCCGAGGCGCACAGGCCTGCCGAACTCGTTTGCGACGAATTCCGAAAGACCGAGAAGTTGGCTGGCTCCGCCCGTCAGAACGATCTTGTCTCCCGCAAAACGGCTCGCGGCGTTGAGCGCCAAGCGCTCTCGCACGAGTCCTAGAAGCTGCTGCACACGCGGGCGGACAATATCCGTCAGCCGTGCCTTCGTTGTTTCATAGCCGGCGTCGTCCTCTTCACCCGCGATCGGATAGGAAAACGACTCGTGCTCGTCGGACTGGGCATTGAGCAGTGTGCCATAAAGCGTTTTGATTCGCTCGGCTTCAACGAGTGGCGTCTGCAACGTCTTGGCGATGTCATAGGTCAGGTGCTGGCCGCCGACCGGAATGACGTCGGTGCCGGCAAAAAGGCCGTCTGCGAAGAGCGCGATCGACGTCGTGCCGGCGCCGAAATCGATGCATGTAACACCGAACTGACGCTCTTCTTCCGTGGTCACCGCGAGCGCGCTCGCATAGGGCGCGGCGACTAGGCCATCGCAACCGGCGTAGCAACGTTCGATCAGCACGAGCAGGTTGCGCAACGGCGCTTCGTCCGCCGTCACCGCGTGAAGGGCCGCCGAGAGCCGCCGTGCCGACAGACCTCTGGGGTCTTTGACGCCGCCCGCGCCGTCCAGCTCGCAACCGAGACGGTTGAGATGAATGAGCGTCCTGCCATCGCGCTCGGCGTAGCTTTCGCCTGCCGCCATCAGCTTGGCGATGTCGTCATTCGTCACGTAACCCGTCTCGACATCCGTCCGCGCCGTGCAATGCACGGAGGCGAGGCGACCGCATGCAACGGAGACCGTAAAGCTGCCGACCGAAAGCCCCGCGGCCCGTTCAGCCTGGCCGATCACCGCTCGGACAACCGATTCAGCTTCGTCGAGGTCGGTCAGCACGCCGGCCTTGACGCCCTTCGAACGCTGCAGACCTAAGCCTGCCAGCCGCATCGACGGTTCAGCGGCGCCAGGAACGAATTCGGCGACGATGACCGCCGCGACGGTCTTGCTGGTGCCGATATCGAGCAGCCCGAATGTCTGGTAGTTGCGCTTATCCGCCATCTGCCACCTGCTATTGCTGGCCGGCAGAGAGCGGCGCGTCGAGCGCAGCGGTCTTAGCCAGCTTGTCGTTGGCGGGACGCATGGCGATACGGCCAGGCGTGCGAACGTCGACGATCATCGCTGCGCGTTTCATCGCCGCGGTTACGATGCGCGAATTCGAAATCTCCTCGAGGCCTTCGATTTCGCGATCGGCGCCGAGTTCGAGCTGAGTTCCATTCTTGAGGACGACACGCCAACGGCGCTCGGCGATGCGTTCGGCGTAAGCGTATTCGCTCTCGATCGCAGGCGTTTGACGCAGAGCTGCGAGCAGCAAAGCCGCGTCGCGAGCCGCACCCTCGCCGGCGACGCGCGGCAGAACCCACCCGTTCGTCTCGGGAACCGGGCCAAGAACGCGCCCGGTCGCGTCGACGAGGTAGTTCACGTCGCCCCGCGTCCAGATCACGGCCGGAATTCGCTCACGAATGACAATGTCGAGGCCGCTCGGATAAACGCGCGTGATCTGCGCCTTATCCACCCATGGAATTCGATCGATGCGCTT
>NZ_DATNBA010000018.1:0-44071 GCF_035572195.1 Hyphomicrobium sp.
CGCGTCAGTTGCTCGAGTTCCTCAAGGCCGATCACGACCGAGGACGAGCCTGCGAAATTCGCTTCTATCACGCGCTGCGACAGCATCGCCTGATTGATTACAAGTTCGCCGACGAGGTTGATCAGCCGATCGACGCGATCGAACTCGACGCGGATCGTCGTCTGGGTCGGGACGACGGCTGCGGTCTTGGATTCAGCTTTCGCAATTTCGGCCGCCGGAGCCGGCGTGCTGGCCGGTTCAACGCTCGTTGTTTCCAGTAAGGCCTGCATTTGCGGCGTGGCAGGCTCGGCAATCGTTTGCGACGGTGCCTCGGGCTCGACCGCCGGCGCGCCGCTCAATGCCTGACTGAGTAACGCCGCTATATCGGCGTCAGAAACTTCCGCCTGGCTGTCGGTCTCGATTGAAAGATCGGCTTCGCCTTCGACGAATTCGAACACTTCACGCACATCGGCGATTTCGTGCTCGGAGTTGAGATCGATGGACCACGCCAAGTAAGCGCCGCCCGGATCGACGGCATCGAGTTGCGGCACCGCGGATGTATCGCAGGTCGCCTGCATGATGCCGAGACGGTTCAGCTCGCGCAAGACGAGCACGGTCTCGTTGGCGTTGCCGTAGAGCTCGGGGCGGGGGCTAAAATTGATGCGATAGTCGTGGCTAGGTGTTGCCGGTATGTCTATTGTGATTTCCGGTAATCCGAAGTCGATGACCGTCGGCTGAAAGTCGATGACTTCCTCGACCTCTTCGGCCTGACCTTCGATCACCGTCAGCGCCTTCACTTCGCTCGCGATGGCGGCGTAGCTCGACTCGTCGATTTCCTTGCCATCGCGAGAGGCTTCGACGAGATCGGCAAGAACGTCGGCAGCGCGGAGCATGACTTTCATCACGTCCGGCAAAGGCGTCAGCTTGCCGCTGCGAACATGATCAAGTGCCGTCTCGAAACTATGGGCAAATTGCACCAGCGCGGTGAGTTTGAACGCGCCAGCGCCGCCCTTGATGGAATGCACGGCGCGAAAAACCGCGTTTACGGTTTCGGAATCGGCACTTCCTTCGTCCATCGCGAGCAGGCCGAGTTCCATCTCGGAGAGCTGCTCTTCGCACTCCTGGAAAAACGTCTGCCGGATTGCCGCCATTGTATCCACGGTCATCACTCCACTCGTGGACTTAAGCTGCAACGCGCCGGATGGCGGCGATGAGTTTGACTGGTTCGAAGGGTTTGACGATCCAGCCGGTCGCGCCGGCTTCCTTCGCCCGCGTCTTTTTCGCCGCGTCGCTCTCCGTCGTCAGAACGAGAATGGGAACGTTGCGGTAGCGGCCGTCTTTGCGCACGGCCTCAATGAGACCGAAGCCGTCCATCTTCGGCATGTTGATGTCCGTCACGATGACGTCCGGCATCGCCGTCTGCAGAACCTCGAGTCCGTGAACGCCATCGACGGCCTGCATCACGTTAAAGCCCGCTTCCGCGAGCGCCATTCTCAGCATGTCCCGCATCGTGCGAGAATCGTCGACCGTGAGTATCGTTTGCGTCATGGCGTTGTTCCTTGGAGCATCAGGTCTTCGCGCGACAATCCGATCAGCGCGATCGTATCGAGTAGCTCAGAGCTGGAATTCGTAACGCAGTAACTCATTCCGTCGGCCTGCCAGGTGCGCGCGGCTGCGATCAAGATTTGCAGCGACTGCGCACCAACCCGGCGAACCTGACTTGCATCGACGACCAGCGCGTTGCCGCGCCGCGCCAGCAGCATGTCTTTGACGGCCGCCGCAGCCGAGGCGTCGAGGCAGTCCGGCAATATCAGCGCAGCTGAACCTACCTCTGGCGCCGACTCGACGATCCCGTCCATCGGCGTAGCTTTGGCTTTGGCAATTGCTTTGGCCTTGGGGGCCGCAGCTTTCCTCGGCTTGGCCTTCGCCTCTGCCGATTTGCCGGTGCCAGCCTTCAGCCGGCCGCCGGAAGCGGCCGCTTTCTGCTTTGCGCGCGGCATTTAGAATTCCTCCCAGCCCGCATCGGCTCCTGACGCGGACCTGTGGTGGTGCGTTCCGTTCATCGCCACCTTTGACTTCGCCGCGGTACGCGTCGCGCGAGCGGCGGGCTTGGCGGTTTCGCGGCGCGACGACATCTCGACGACCGTCTCATCTCCCGTTCTGAACCGGCTGACGAGGCGGGCAAGTTCCTCGGTCTGCTGGGCCAGTGTCTGCGTCGCGGCGGTCGCCTGTTCGACCATCGCGGCGTTCTGCTGCGTCACCTGATCCATCTCGTTGACGGCGGTGTTGACCTGCTCCAGGCCGTGGGCCTGCTCGTTGGCGCTTGCAGCAATATTCGTCACGATGGTGTTGATTTCGGCGACCTGCGAGACGATGCGTGTCAGCGCAAGGCCGGTTTCGCCGACAAGCTGCACGCCTTGTGCGACCTGACCCGTCGAAGCCGAAATCAGACCCTTGATCTCCTTCGCCGCTTCGGCCGAACGCTGAGCCAATGCGCGAACCTCGGACGCAACGACCGCGAAGCCACGGCCGGCATCGCCTGCACGCGCTGCCTCAACACCGGCATTCAATGCCAGAAGATTGGTCTGGAACGCGATCTCGTCGATGACACCGATGATCTGGCTGATCTGCTTCGATGAATTTTCGATGCCGTTCATGGCTTCGATAGCTTTGCGGACAACCTCGCCGCCCTTTTCCGCATCGGCCTTGGCGACCGACACCGTTTCGCGGGCGTGCGTCGCGCCGCGTGCCGTCTTGTTGACGGTATCGGTGATTTCCTTGACGGCGGCTGCCGTCTCCTCGAGGCTGGCTGCCTGGTTTTCCGTGCGGCGCGACAGATCGTCGGAAGCCTGCGAAATTTCCTCGGTCCCGAGTTTGATGCTGCCGGCGCCTTTCTTGACGAGCGCGATCGTGCTCTTCAAATGCGTGACGGCGGAGTTGAAGTCCGACTTGAGCTTGGCAAATTCGGGCGCGACTTCGATGTCCAAGGCTGACTCGAGATTACCTTCTGCAAGGCTCGACAGTGAGCTACCGAGTGCGTCGACAACGAGGTGGATTTGCTTTTCAGCAGCCACTTTCTCGGTCTGCGCGCCTTCGAGCTGACCCATCATCAGATTCATCTGACTGATGATCGCCTCGTATTCCGAAATGACCTTCTCGGTAATGCGGTGAGAGAAGTCGCCTCTGGCGATGCGGTCGGCGGCTCCCGTGAAGGCGTCCATGAAGCGCTCATGCTCGTGGGCATAGTGATCGCTTTGTACCTGCTGCTCCTTGGCGGCAGCGACTGCCGCGTCGGTCATCGCCTTGTTCTCGACGACGGCTTCCTTGAAGCGGGCCAGAGCTTGCGCGATCAGTCCGTTTTCATTGCTGTCCGTCAGATGGGGAACGTCGACGCTAAGATCCTTGCGGCTGATCTGGTCCATGGCGCGGATGAGATCCGCGAGCCGCGTCGACACGCCCTTCGCCAGCATTGAGACGACAAATATCGCGCCAACGGTTGCTGCGAGAAGGAGCGCCAGCGTCCGATATAAGGCACCGCGCGCGTCGGCGGCATGAACCTCGGCCAATTGCACGAAGAGATCACCGGCCTCGCGGGCGATTACGCCGACCGAGCCATTAGCGCTAGCCAGCGCGTCCTGGATCTCGGGTGCAATCTGAGCGCGCTGGAAGTTCGCGGTCTTAAGTTTTGAGGCAATATCGTCGAGTTGCGATAGAAGCTGATCGCCTCCTGTTCCCAGCGTGCGCTTGGCATTGCCTGAAGCGTCGTCGGCCATCAAATCGCGGAGCGGCTCACGAAGGTTTTGCGTCGCTTCGCGCATGGCACTGTAATTCATCGCCAGCGCGGCTTCATTGGCACCGGCGCCAGGAGCAGCGAGAGTGTTCTGAAGCTCTACGAGGGCAAGTTTGATTTTAGGCAGGCGGTGAATGAGGATCTCTTGTGTGTGATGGGCATCAAGCGAGGTGTCCACGGTCATTGCCGAGTCGTCTGCAATTTCGCCGAGCAAATCGACGCCGATGCGCGCCCGTTCGCCTGCCGATTTGGCGCTGACGAATGCATTGATCTTGGGCTGGACGCCAGCGAACTGGCCGCCGCGCGACGTAAGCGCGGTCAATTCGCCGTTCGCCATTCCGGACCTGGCGTCATCCGAAGCGAGATCGGACCAGACGGCGCGTGCAAGATTTGCTCCCGCAATCTCTCCTTCGACTATGTTGATGTCGCCCATTTTATTGGACGCATAGATGCTCAATTGGATCAACGACGGTACGAGAAATATCGCCGATATCAGGGCAAGCCTGCGCGGCATTGACCACGTGCTGTTGATGTAACCGATGACCATGGCTTCGACCTGTTGCTAGCGGTTGTTGATGATTCGTCCAGTCGGAACGAAAGGAGAGAGGGCTATAGAGAGGGCGCTCGTGCGACTTCGAAAGTCGCTCGACATGCGTTGCCGATCGCGAATTATCGGCGATTGAGGCTGAGAGGCGGCCACGAACCGTCTTTGCGGCGCCCGGCACAAAACCGGCAGCGCTTGACGTTGTGATCGAATATTGTTGCAGCCGACGAATTCGCTTCATCCGATCGTGCGATCGGATGCGATTGGACATACGCCATGAGCGTGTTCCTGCTTTCTAAAAGCCCGGAACATGTCGGGTTGTACCGACTCGGCTGCGCGGCATCATGCCTATGATTCGAGTATCAAGCAGTCGTTCGATACAAATAGCCGTCAAAACTATCGAATTCGTTTACAACGTCGGACGGCTGCATTTTTCTGTACTTTAGTTTCTTGCAACGATATTTAGGCGGTATTTATCGGCTCGGAATTGCAATTCCGATTTATGTGCGCTGCCGTCAATTATAATTCCAAAATGATTTGAGGGCGGCGCGGCCGTTACACACGACCTTTTCCAGCTCATGGGATCAATACGGCGCATATTCCGTTCGCGATGTGCCCCAGCCGCAAACCTTGCCAAACTATTTATTTAGCCAGGATAGGCGTCGCGGCGCCCGGATGAACACCGCCCCGATAGACGTGTCCTGCATGTGCACCATGCGGCATTTGACGATGAAATCGTTTTCCGGAATTTCGAGATAAAATTCATTCTCGACGGCTTCGGGTCGCGCAATTTTGATTCTCGCGCCGGCCTCCGATAGGTCGATCACGGTTGCCGACAGGCGCGCGCCGCCGTCCTGGACGATCGTTGCCGATTTGAAAGCTGGCCGGCGGCCGAATTGGCGCCGCCCGGGAGGTTTATCTATCACGAAGTGCTCACTTCATATGAGTCCGGTAGAGGGTGAACGAGCGACCTTGCGTCGAACTGGTTGCGCTGCGGTATATGCAAAAGATCATTATGCGTAGAAGCCTTGATTATGCGAAGTGGCGGGAAAATCCCGACTAATTCAACTTTAAGACATTTAAGTCTAATTATTCGTATCGAGAGGCTGAAATCCGAGAGGATTCCATCAGAGGCATGAAGCCGTCCTGTCGCGCCAACATCTGAGTGGCATGCGCAATCATAGATCGAAAGCCGCTCGAGATGGGCCAATGCCCAATCTCGCTCGTCGCTCCAACCCGCCGCAAAGCGCAGGGAGGAACGGCGAGGATAGAGCGGGGGGAAATGGCGCCATGGCGTTGAATTTAGATGGTCTCGCTTCCAGTGCTTCGGCCTCCAAAGTCGTGGAGCGCAAAGTCAAGGGACTGCCCCATCTCGACTCATCTTGGGGCGCCAAAGGGCTCGCCTCGGCGCTCGACCAGCTGGGTATCGTGTCCGTCACGGACGCTGAAGGCTGCATCGTACATGCGAACGATGAGTTCGTCCGCGTTAGCAAGTACACGCGCGAAGAGCTGCTCGGGCAAAACCATAGGATGCTGAATTCGTCACATCACTCGAAAGAGTTCTGGGACGAGGCGTTTCGCAAGCTTGCCAAGGGCCAGCCGTGGCGATCACCGGTGAAGAATCGCGCGAAGGACGGCGGCTTCTACTGGGTCGACGCACTAATCGTTCCCCTCAAAGGCCGGAATCGCCGGACGAAGGGATACCTGTCGGTCCAGATCGATATCACCGTGGCGGTGACGCTCCATATCGAATTACAAGAACGCACGGCTCTCCTGCAGGGAATTGTTGAAAATTTCCCGGGCGGCATCGCGGTGTTCGACAAGGATCATCGCCTGATTCTTTGCAACGAAAAGCAAAAGCAGTTGATGGACTACCCGAGCGAGCTGTTCGAGAATGGCCCGCTGACGCGCGAACGACTTTATCGTTTCAACGCCAATCGTGGAGAATACGGCGCAGGCGACATCGAGGAGCAGGTCCACTCGCGGCTCGAAATGGCTCGAAACGGAGCGCCCTATATCTACGAAAGACAGCGGCCAAATGGAAAATACGTCGAGGTTCGCGGCACGCCGCTGCGTGACGGCGGTTACGTCACCACTTACCTCGATATCACCGATCGCAAACGCGATCAGGAAACGATTGGCCGGCTTGCGCACCACGACGCCCTGACAGGACTGCCGAACCGCGCCCTGTTCCACGATCGCATCCGATTGGGCCTGGCACGCGTGAAGCGTGGTGACACGCTGGCACTGCATTGCCTCGATCTCGATCGGTTCAAGTCCGTCAACGATACCTTGGGCCATCCGGTTGGCGACTCCCTGTTGAAGGCGGTAGCGCATCGGTTAATCGGCACCATACGGGACACCGACACCGTTGCCCGGCTGGGTGGCGATGAGTTCGCAATCATACAGGTTGCCCCGAAGTCGCTCGCAGAGGTCGAACGGGTTGCCAAGCGCGTCATAGCCGAGCTGTCGGAGCCGTTCATTATCGGTGAAAACTCGATTTCGATCGGAACGAGCATCGGAATTGCGATGGCTCCGCCCAACGGCATTGACGTCGAGCAATTGATGAAGAACGCGGACATGGCGCTCTACCGCACCAAATCGCTCGGCCGCGGCACATTCGGTTTCTTCGAAGAAAACATGCACGAACGGCTGCAAAGCCGGCACCAAATTGCAATGGGACTCCGCGAGGCCATCGCAAATGGCAAATTCGAGCTGCATTACCAGCCTATCGTCAACGTCAAGACGCGCAAGATCGCCGGCTGCGAAGCACTCATCCGCTGGTCGCATCCCGAGCGAGGATTGATCCCGGCGTCAGAATTCATTCCCATCGCCGAGGAGTGCGGTCTCATCGGTCAGATCGGCGATTGGGTTCTCAAAACCGCCTGCGCCGAAGCCAAGCATTGGCCGGACGACATCTGGGTTGCGGTGAATATTTCCGCGGCTCAGTTCCGTGGCCAGGATCTCATCGACAAGGTAACGGACGCATCGAACGGTTTCCCGCTCTCGCGCCTTATTATCGAGATTACGGAAACGCTGCTCATGAAGGATCGCGAGGTCGCAACGGTCACGCTCGATCGGCTACGAAAGATGGGCGTCCGCTTCGCAATCGACGATTTCGGGACTGGCTTTTCATCGTTGAGTTATCTGCAGAGCTTTCCGTTCGACAAGATCAAGGTTGATCGCTCGTTCGTGTCGGCTATCGCCAATCACAAGCGCTCCACGACGCTGCGGCGCTCGATCATCCAGCTCGGTTACAATCTCGGCATGACGAGCGTCGCCGAGGGTGTCGAGACCGAGCAACAGCTCGATCTGCTTCGTGCCGAGGGATGCGTAGAAGCGCAAGGCTTTCTCTTCTCGCGCGCCGTTCCAGCGGCGAAGGTCCGTACGCTTTTTGCCAATCCTCTATGATGAGATGCTTGGCGCCAAGGATGGAAGGGTGACAGGGTCATGCTGAGCGCACTTCGTAAGATTTCGGAAACCTCGAAATCACCGCGGCGGGCCGTCAGCGTCTCAAACGAGCCTGTCGAAGGCAACGACCTTTTCGAAGCGCTTGTTTGCGAATTCCATTGGACCGCCTTGCAGATCGGCGCCATCACCTGCTGCATGAACGCGAGCCTCGCGTCCGGGCGCACCTGGATGCTCAGATCATGCATCAACCTCGTGCCTGTGGAATCTGTCGTTGTGAAACAGGCGCTGCGCTCCTGGCAAGACCTGGAACTTCCACGCGAGCTCGCGGCTGCAATCGGCCGAATCTATTTCGATCTCTCCGATGCCAAAAGGCTCGCCCTACCTTTGATCGATAGCGCCGGCGTCTTCGTCGGCCCCCAAATTCCGTTGGCCAAACTCGAACAAATTACTGCCGTCTGGCGCAAACTGGCAGAAGACTGCAATGGAGCCGTGCAGGATCTCGAACCGGAAACCCGCTGGCGCCTTAGCGGCCTTTACACCAGCAATGCACTGGCTCTAGGCAAGTTCATGAAAGAGGCGATGACCGGCAAGCGGTCATGCGTCAATCAATTCGGCGAAGTTTCACTTCCGGTTCTCCCGCAGCGCCGCAGAACGCGCCGTTTCACGTTTCTGCAGCCGTGCAAAGTTACATTCCAAGGCAGCACCTCAATCGCGTCCGCGCGCGAGATTTCCAAGAATGGCATCGGCCTCAATTGCGAGCGCGGATTCAAATTGAGGGATCCGCTATTGCTGGAGTTGAGAAGCGGGCGCCAGATGAAGGGTATTGTCGTCTGGTGCAAAGCCGGGAAGGTCGGCGTTCAGTTCGATAGTCCCCTCGCCGATCACGACCCGCTCATTTCGACTTGAAAAGTCTAAAGCGAATCGAGCCAGGCTATGCGTCGGACATGATGCAATTGCGCCCGGCAGCCTTCGCTTCGTAGAGCTTCGCATCGGCGCGATCGAGAAACCCGTCAGACTGTTCGCCGTTCCGCAACTGCACTATTCCGAATGACGCCGTGACTTTGCCGATGGGTTGTCCGGTCTTGTGGTGCATCCACTTTTTGCTTTCGAGTTCACCGCGGATTTGTTCACCCAAGTATTGCGCTCCGTCGATCTTGGTATGCGGAAGCACGACGATGAACTCCTCGCCGCCATAGCGTACGGCAGTGTCGCGGCCCTTGATATTTTTCGCCAGCATTTCTCCGAAGCGCCTCAAAATCTCATCGCCCACCGCGTGCCCAAACGTGTCGTTGATGCGCTTGAAGTGATCGACGTCGGCCATTATGAGGCAAAGCGGTTCCTGCAATTCCGATGCAGTCTTGACTTCCTTCGGCAGGTTCGCCTGCAGCCAATGACGGTTCTTCAAATACGTCACGGCATCAAGCATTCCGAGCCTCTGACTCTCGCTGAGATTGGCCCTGAGTTTCTCGATCTGCACTTGGGATTGTTCCAGGCGCGTATTGAGGCGGCTTACTTCGCTTTGCACTTTAACGTTATCGCTGATGAGCAATTGGACGACGGCCCGGATCTGATCGGGCGAGGTCAACGTTTGAAGGTGCTTGTTGACTTTCGCCAGCGCCTCGGAGTGGGAACCGCTGAAATCGATATGCTTGATCAGCAGTGTCCGGACGGTGAGCACCTCGCCATCCAATTCCTGTCCCACCTTCTCCAGGCGCTCGGACAATACGTCGTTGTCCTCCTTCTGGCGCGCCGCGTTGCTCATGAAGAAATGCCAGGCACCGAGAGCAAAGGTCACCGAGCAAGCAACAACGAGCCCGAAGAACAAGGCGAGCGCAACCGGATTTGGCCCGAGGCGCAACAATCGTCCTCGCGGGTCGAGCTGCGCAAGTTGCCACGTGCCGTCCGACCAGTTGGCAAGGGATCCAATCCCAAGGTCGGGGTGCAACCAGGTGGTAAAGATAAGAAATGTAAATCCAATCATGACCACGCTGGCGAGCATGACCGCGACAGCCGCCGGCACTTGCTTCAATTGCAATAACTGCATTCGTTCCCCGCTCGGCTCGAGTGGCATGTGCCGATATGCCCACTCTCTCAATCGCTGCGCACCCCATCACGCGTTTCGCGATCATCCCTAATCTAGATGGGCAGCAGCGCTTGATCTGTCGCCAAGGAGGCCACCAGACGTGCACTGCCCACATTTCCGCTTAGCAGAGACGATACCTAAATTCGAGAGAGGAGGCGGCCGGAAACACAACTTATGAATCTTATTGCACCAAAATACCTGTCTAGGATGCAATCAGACGGACAAAGAACCCATTTATTGGCGCCATTCAGGAAGCGCAATTCCAAACGCTATAGTCAAAATTATCGAACATTTTCTGTTACTTAAAGCCTATTGCGATCCGCAAAAATATCTGTTCCGTAAAAGCCTTCAGCAGGCTGCCGCTGTAGCCGCCGGTCAGCATGATTATGATAAAACCGGCTATGATCTTCGGCACAAACGTCAACGTCATTTCTTGCACCTGCGTCAGTGCTTGAAAGAAAGCGATGCCGACTCCGATCACCATCGCCGATCCAATAACTGGACCCGCCAACAGCATCGTCAGCCAAATGGCTTGCTGAACAAGCCCTAGCGCATCGCCCTCAGTCATCAGTAGCCCACCGTCACGCCCGCATCGATGACGAGCTGCTTGCCGTCAGTGAAAATGGCGGTGGCGCCGCTCGAGTCGACCCGAACCGACTCGACGATGCCCGCCACCGTCCCATCTGCCGATGTCAGGGTGTGCCCGACCAGAGTGCTGGCCTGGGACAAGTTTGAGACCGTGAGCAGCTGATCGAGCTTGGTGTTCATCTTCATGCCCTGCTCGACATTGGAAAACGAAGCCAGCTGCGACACGTATTCGGTCGAGTCGGTGGGATTGAGCGGATCCTGGTTCTGCATCTGAGCCAGCAGAAGCTGCAGGAAGGCATTGTAGTCCAGCGTTGGCGTAGACGGCGGAGCCGAAGTGCCCGTCGAGGGCGTCGAACCGTTTGTTGACGGAATCGTGGTCATGCGACCTCCTTGCTGAGTTCTTGTGTCCTGAGTGCGGTTGCGGCTTCCAATGGGAGAAGCATTCTGACCTTCTTCAGCGCCTCGAATATACGATCACCGTCGAGCAACTCGCTTGCCTCCTTGAGGCCCTGGAGAATTTTCGGCTCGCTGATGGTTTCGAGAAGTCCCGAGACGGACTCTTTCGCCATCGTCCGCGCCTTCATATGCAAGGCCGGATCCATCAGCATCATCTGAATCATGAAGTACAACTGCCTGAGCGGCGTCGTCGTATCCTCAGGCTTCATGACGTGTTGCTCTAGCAGAAAGATCACGTCGTTCATCAGCTCGATACTGACCTTGCGGTCGACCCTCAACACGCCGCCGTTGACAAAAATGCGTTCGCCGGCGCGCAGAGTGATTTTCAAGCCGCTATTCATCACAGGCCTTCCGCGATGACATTGGAAATTTCGATCAGCCCCGCGAAATTGTTCGATTTTCCATTACTGATCGATTGCGCTTCGCGCAGCATCCAGATGCCGATAGAAATGAGTTTGGCGCGGACGTCGTCGGGAAGCGCGTTGTCCGGCTTCGCCAGGTCCTCGAGCAGGAAGCTCCACAGGCGATTGAGAAAACAAATCGCGTCGATTGCTTCGCGCGAATTGGTTCCCGCCTTTTCAGCCGATTTCAGAAGCGCGACGGATTGCTCGATCGCAAGCCGCTCATTTTCGCGCTTACGGCTGCCCGATTCACTCAACGCCTCTTCATATGAGAACTTGTACATCGTCCGCCTTCCGGTGGGTTCGGTGCTAGATGCGCGCCTTAAGACGAGGGCGTTAGATAATCCATGAGGCTGAGATTGTTCAGTCGATTGGTGAGCGAGTAGGCTGCTTCGAGTTGCGTTGTCAGCGTCGAAATCTGCGTCGTTACCGTTGTCGGATCTACCGATTCCAGGTTGCCGATCGACTTGGTAAGAAAGTCGATCTGCGCGTCGATTTGATCATTGGTATCGGTTACTCGTTGTTGCGTGACGCCGAGAAACGACTGAACCTTCGTCAGCCCTCCGGTCGCCTCGCCTACAAGGGTCGTGGCTTTCTGAACCACGGCTTGCTGGGTGGCGGCGTTCAGATTCGTGAATCCGAGGCCGGAGACCATCGCGTAGGCCTGCGTCAGCTTGCGGAACGCGGTATCGTTTGCCGTCGTCGACGTCGCAGCGACCTCGGTACGGGAGATTCTGTTCGTCACGGCTTTGTCGGAAGCAGCGGACCAATTGTTTGCCCAGTTCGCATCCGAGAAGAGGTCCGAGAATTCGTTATCGAGAAAGTCCTGCATGTCGGATGCTGAGATCGACGCGACAGCGGGATCATCGGGGCTCATTCCGAACTTCGCCGTAAAGGCGCCCGTAACCGATTGCCTGCTTGCGGACGGCGTGCCGGAAAAAAAGTCGTCCATCGGCTTGACGTCGGAATTTATACCAGAGAACAGGAACTGTCCGTCCAGCGACGAATTAAGCTGTTCCTGGAGCGTCTGCATGCCGGCCTGAGCTTCTTGGGCGATCGTGTCAGGCATGCTGGATGTCGATTGCGCTCCAACCAATGCCGACAGGAAGACCCCAGCCTTGTCGGCAATCGTCTGAAGAGCCGACTGAGACGCTTGCATGCGCGTCAGCACGATGTTGTTCGTGTCCTGTATGGACTGAATGTGATTGAGATCCTGCCGCATCGAAACCGTGATGCCGGTGCTGGCGCCAAGGGTCACGCCAACGTCCGCATGTCGCCCCGTCGAGAGCTCTTTTTGCGCATCGACGAGACTTGCTTGAATTCGCGCGATCGAGCGCCGTGTCTCATCCGAGAGGGAGGTCGTCGAGATAAAGGACGTTGTGATCATCTGGTCTAACCGACGGCCTGGAGCAGAGTTGAAAGCATGCTGTCAACGGTGTTGATGAGCCGCGACGACGCCTGAAAGGTTCTTTCCAAATCGAGGAGATTGGTCATTTCCTCATCCAGGTTGACGCCCGTGACTTGCGATAGAGCCGACGTAGCGCGATCGGCGACGGTCTTGCGATAATCAGCCTCGGAGCTTGCCGATTGCCGTAACGCCTCGAGCCAGGAAACCGAACCTTTTGCATACGATGATATCGAACCCGACGGCGGTAGCTGGGTCGAAGAATCGAAGGTGCGCTCCGCATCGATGTTTGACATCAGCGCTTGAATTCGATCGGTGTAGGAAGCGGCGCCGGTGGTATTGTAGGTATATGCCGGATTGCCGGGATTGGAGATGCCGCCGTCTCTGACAAGCTCGGCGTTGCCGCCTTGAGTGGGATCAGCATTTTTGTTGACGGTTATGGATCCGGCGAGCCCCGCCATCACACTACCCGATGGCGGCACTCCCGGACCGCCCGCGTAGGTGAAAAGGCCCGCTGCGGGTGGCAACGTCGGTGTCGCCGACTGATCGGTTTCGGCGAACGTTTCGATCAGTCCTCTCGCTATTTCGTCGAGCTGACTTTGATAGCTGGGTGCGATTTCGTCACGAACCTGGACCAGACCAGCGAGCTTTCCGCTGCTGATCGCCATGACGTGATCCGTACCCGCGATCGGCACGCCGTCGGCGTAAACCGCGCCGCCGGTGGCGCCTCCAGACAGGTCTTGGGTCTGCTGGAACGCGACCTGTCGCGGCGACTTGTCGAAAAGGGTCACGCCGCTATCGGTATAGATGGCCATGTCGCCATTGTCGCGCGTGACCGTGCGTATGCCGACCTCGGATGACAGTTGCTTCAGAACGGCATCGCGGGAATCAAGCACATCGGTGATGTCGCCACCTTGGCTCGCACCTTTGACGACCTGATTGTTCAAATCCTTGAACTGGGAGAGCAGATTATTGATGTTATCGACGGACGCAGCGATATCGGAATCGGCTTGGCGCCGAACGTTCGTAACCGTGGCGGATGCGGAATTGAGCGCGGTCGCCAAGTCCTTCGCCGCGGACACTACGGTCGCGGCAACTGCGGGGTTCTGGGGCGTCGCCGAGTAGCTCTGTAATGCAGAGTTTAGTTTCGCAATTAGCGCCGCCGGCGATCGTTCGAGATCGGTTTCATCGACGGTGCTTTGAATTTGATCAAGCGCCGTCGTGATCGCCGTTTGAGATTGGTAA
Organism: Hyphomicrobium sp.; assembly: GCF_035572195.1. Lineage (GTDB taxonomy): Bacteria > Pseudomonadota > Alphaproteobacteria > Rhizobiales > Hyphomicrobiaceae > Hyphomicrobium_B. Next base: position 13,903 of record NZ_DATNBA010000018.1, read on the forward strand.
TTCGAATTCGAGTTAAGGTAGCTGTTGAGAAGGAGCGGATTGTACGACCGATCAATCCCCGCGACGCTGACGCCCGCTCCGGGGCCGCTGACGAGACGGCCTGTTTTGCGTGTTGCATCCGGATCGCCGACACGCGCGATGTTCCTCGACACCACTGAGATTTGCTCGGCGGTGGCTGAGAGACTTGAGCGCGCAGTGTCGACACTAAGCGTAAGCGCCATGAGCGGGGCCTTTCTGTCGAAAGCTCCCTGTTACCGCACCAGATTCACGAGCACGTCCAGCAACTGGGCACCCGTTTGGAACACTTTTGAATTTGCCGTGTAACTGCGCTGAGCCTCGACCATTTCGGTCAATTCGGACGCGAGGTCGACGGTCGATTTCTCCAGGGCGCCGGAGACGACCTGGCCAAGAGAACCGGTGTTCGCCGTTCCTAGCTGAAGGTCGCCCGAACTTTTGCTCGTGGCGAAAACGTTGCCCGAAATCGCCGTCAGATTGTCGGGGCTGGCGACGTTCGCGAGAGGTATCTTGTAGGCATCGACACGGGAACCGTCGGCGTAGATGGCAGTGACGATACCGCCTTTGCTGATCTCGAGCCTGTCGACGGCCGCCGGCGCATTGCCATTCGCAGTTGCCTTTTGCGGCGTGTAATCGCCAGCCAGCTGTGTCGTGTTGGTCAGATTGAGTGTCAGCGCGGCGCCGTTTGGAACAGTCACCGATAGCGATGAAGGGCTGGTGGATGCCAGCTGCCCCGTCGTGCCGTCAAAGGTGAGTGTCGAAGTCGTGAGCGCACCGCCGGTATATGGGAACCCGCCGGATGCGGAAGACTTGGAATGATCATAGACCGCCACTTGCCACGTGTTGGCGGCGGTCTTTGCAGAATAGATATCGAGGACGACTTCGTTACCGAGGTTGTCATAGGTGACGAGGGATGTCTTTCCAGCGTACTCAGATGTAGCGGCATTCGCACCGGGAAGATCGGCGGTAGCGGTAACGGCGGCGCCCGCCGGCAAGTTGACTTGAAATGCGCCGGTCGTCGACGGCACGGCTTTCATACCGAGATTGGCGCTGCCGACGACTTCGAGCCCCGCCGGACTATTGATGATCGAACTCAGATCGCCACCGAGAAGGCTGTACCCTAGCAACTTAAAGCCGGCGGCGTTGACGAGTTCGCCTTCGCTGTTCGGGACGAAGCTTCCAGCGCGCGTCAGGTAGGGTGTTCCTGCGGAGCTCTGGACCATGAAGAAGCCGTTGCCGCTGACCGCGAGGTCAGTCGGAGACTTCGTGTAAGTCATATCGCCCTGCTCGGAGACTCCGCGGCGCGCAATCGTGGAGACGGACCCCGGCACGTATTCAAGGACGCGGCCTTCTGCAACGAGCGTCGCGAATTCAGTCGAGGCGGTCTTGTATCCGGTCGTATCGACGTTGGCGATGTTATCCGCGACTGTACCCATTCGGTCAGACTGGACAGACATCCCCGAGACGCTGGTAGTCATTACTCCGTAAAGGCCCATCGCCGTTCTCCTCGTCACGTATGATGCTCACCGCGAGTGAAGCATCGGGGCCTTGCGCGAGACTGGTTGGTGCCTCTTCGGTGGACCGCTGCGGAGCACCTTCGGCTGCAACGTCCTTCAGCCGGTAGCCAAGGAACCTCTGTGAATCGATGGGATCAATTCCAAGCCGCTCCTTCAAGCGTTTGCGAAGCCGGCTAATGTGACTTTCAATGACGTTCTCGTGGATTTCGTCGTTGAAGATTCCGTAGACGCGATTGAAGATTTGAGTCTTCGTTATCCGCGTATTCCGGCTCAGGACCAGGCATTCGAGGATTCTTCGTTCGCGGCGGGGCAACGGTAGAACGTCGCCGTTGACGAGTGGATCGCGCCCATCGAAGAAGATCCGAATGCCCGAAATGTCGACGCACTGCTCGGTCAACTTCGTGCGCCGCCGGATGGCGCCGCTGCGCGCCAATATCTCTCTGACGTGGAAAGGCTTTGCCAGGACATCATCGAAGCCGAGCGAGAAGAGATCGAGCGTTTCCGTAAGCGCCTTCGCCTCGATCAAGCCGATGAGGGGTGCCCGCGACCGCGACCGGATCCGCGCCGAAATCTGGCGACGGGTCTCAACCGTTCCGAGGAGAAAGCCTTCGACGACGGCGATGTCAGCATCGCTGACGAGTTCAAACCATTCCTGGAACTCCGCGGGTTCGACCGCAATGGCCGCGATGCCCTCGCGCTCGAAACACGCGACACAGCCGCCCGCCACCAATGGGCGGTCGTCCAAGACAACAAACATTATGCCTCCCCCAGCAAATCATATGCTCGGTCAAATGAAATACATTGATTCACGTTCACTATTAACAATTATTTCGTAATTGCCTGGGTCACAAATGACACGGCAAATCAGAGGGCTAGCCGATCGGTGCAGCTACACGGATTTGCAGAATATTGGCGCGGGAAATATCGTGCCGACCCAAGCTTGCATAAGCCATTCATTTGACAGGTTTTTGCAGCGGCCGCTAACCAGGCGCTCGCGCGACTTTGCCTCGGCGAAACCCAATTTCGCCAATTCCGCCGGCAATTGCCGGAATTGGTTACATTTTATTGAACGAAATTGCATCGACTTAGAAGCATTTAAATAGCATTGCTGAAGCTTTATTGCGGTTTAATGCATTGGTGCCGCGAAGCCAGAATTCGCAAATTGATGATGCAATCCAGGTTGTCGACGAGTGCGCGTATGAAACGAACCAGAACCCGAAAGATGCGACGCGACCCTGAAGCGCAGGATCTCGTTCCTTCAAATCTGCTGCCCGCGTGGGAGCGCCGCGATGAAGCCAGGCACGTTTCGCGCCAGCATGTGGCTATTCGGTTTCGAAATTCGAATCTGATCTGCGATCTTATGGATTTGTCAGAGACTGGCGCCAAGATCTGTGTTCTCGACGGCGTGGTCCCAAACGTCGACGAAAATCTTGTCCTCACACTCTTTGACGGTACGGTCGTGGAGGGGCGGGTTTCGTGGCTTAGAGACAAAAGTATCGGCATTGAATTCACGAACCCCGTCACCGATGCCGACGAACGGCTGGATTTTGAAGATCTCGGCAGCGGATTTTTCGGCAAGGCCGTTACGTTGCAAAAGTCGACAAGGCGTTCGTGACGGATCAAGCCGGAACGGTCGCGGCAAGGGCTCTGCAAGGCGCGTGCGGTAAGAATACTAAGATTATCGTAACCGCCACCGAGCCGCCCGCTTGTCGCCATGCCATTCCGCACCCCAGCGCTGAACAATTTCGAAGCACTCATTGAGGATCTGTTTGCAAAGACGGATCCACAGGACGAGGCGCCGAGGGTTCCACATCAGTTTTCGATAGATAGCCTTGAAGCAGCCTGGGAACTGGCGTCGAGCGCGCGGGGCATGCCGACGCCCTCCTCTTCCGACGACCGCGGCAAAACTTCCACACCTGTTTATGGCTACGACGGCGCGGAGGCGGCTCTCGACGTCTCCCTGGACGCCAACAGAATCATCAGCGAACTCGGCCTGCGCCCGGAAGCCTTAGAAGCCGATATCGTAGCCTTGCGGCGCGAATTCGCGCTCCGAAACCACCCCGATCGCGTCCCGATTGAGCTTAGGGACATGGCAACCCAGCGTATGATGATCGCCAACGATCTCATCGACCAGTACGTCGCCAAGCTGCGGAAGGCCGCCGGTTGAGATTGGCATCGCAAACTTAGCTAAAATGCAAACAGCTTCGTTCGCGATCTTCCCACGATTGTCGGCTAGTATCCCCATCATCGGTCAGCAAGGGCCGCTCAGAAGCGACAGGGAATTCAGTTATGGACGAGTGCTGTTCGGAGTTGCAGATTTTGCGCGGGCGTATGTCCGGCCTCGGCGAGGAGCTCGATGGCGTCTGGGCTGAGAAACTGAGCGAACATCTGCATCTTGATCGCAGCACGACGGAATGTGCTTATTGGCACTCCGGCTATCATCAGGCCCTGGCCGATGTCCTGCAGATCATCGCAAAGACCCAGCCTACCGCCGGCATTTCGGGCAAGTCCAATCTTCGCCTTGTGGCCGGCTAGGGTGCAGAAAGTTACCTACGGGCAGAAATTGGTGAAACATTTCACACTCTTTTTCGAAAGCCTGCTTCTGCATCGTGAAGTGCCGAAACTTGAACTGCGACGCGGTTCCGATGTGACCCTTGAGCTTTGACTTCAAGTCTTCGCCGGCACTGCCGACGTACGTGATCGAGAAACGTCCCCACCTGTCGGTAAAACCTAGCGCGTAGGCGCCGGGACAATTATCGACCAACTCTTCCTCGATGGTGTCCGATCCCAGGGCAAAGGGGCCGTTAAGCCCGCTCCCTATCAGTTCCTGCTGCTGCGTCATCGGGAAAAGCGCCTAGATATAAATCGCATTCGCTTGGCGAGAGTTCGCAGCGTCAGTTGCTGCGGAAGCTTGCGGGTTGTTGCTTCTGGATCGTTGCTGCGATTGATCTGGTGTCGAACCGTCGCGGCGTTGCAGGTCCCCATCTTGACGCTGGGCAAAACCCATCCGCGTCTGCCCGTTATCTTGGAACTGCATTCCTGACGTCGGCGGAGCTGCGGTTACGGCCGTCGCACCGCTCGCGCCGGCGTCGGTAATTTTCAGCGTCGACACATCGTATCCGGCATCGCGCAAACTCTTCGTCAGAGCATCCCGATCATCGCTCAGCAATTTGGCGGTCGAGGCCTTCGTGGCTTCAGCCTCGACCGACAGGACGTTAGATTTGAGGCTTAGCCGCAAAGTAACCGAACCAAGATCGGCGGGCGATAGAGTCAGCTCCATCGTTCTCATGACTTGGCCGGGAGCCATGGTCCGATTCTGCAACGGCAGAGAGGCGTTGGCTTGCGGCGCCTCACCCGTTCCGCTCGTTAGCGCGTTAAGAACACCGTTTCGGACCTGCTGCGTGGCGTTGGACATCCCGACAGGCGCGCCCGTGTCGTCTGTCACGATTTTATCGACGGGCTTCGATGCAAAAGCCTCCAAAACCGCATGACCTTTGATGCCGTTCGATGACCGATCACGCGGCTCCGAGCCGGCCTCACGCTTATCGCCAAATGATTGTTGATCCGGCGCGTCGCGCGCTGCATCCACTGGGGAACTTTCCGCAAGCACCGGCTTCATGGGTTCCGACGTTGTTGTTGCAGTGGTGCGATCGTCGTTTTTCGCCAGTCCGATCGCGGCGAACGACGCCATCGGATTGGCCGCCGCGGAATCTTCCGATGACACCGTTGCTGCGTGTGAGCTGGCCACCGTTGCCGTGTTGCTAAAGCTCCAATGTGTTTCGCGAGACCGGACGATGATCGCGGACGTGACCTCATCGTCGGTCGGTTGAGCAACATCTGCATTTGCCGCCGCGTCGCTGGCGAGCAATCGTTGCCTGGCCAGCTGCAGTGCCGTTGTACTTTCGTGTTTCGGTGCTTTCGCCGAGACGGGCACGCTGCCGACGTTCGAAGCCGGCTCGCCGGCTGATTTTCCGCCACTCGATTTCTGCGATCGATCCAAAATCACTTGGCCAAACCCGAGCATTGCATTCCAGTCGGCCGTCGGCCCAGCGGCGGTGGCAGCATTCTGCGGAGCCGTGCGATCGATGCCGTCGATCGTCGCTTCGAATGAGTTGCTGTGATCGTCGCTTTTCTCGCTGTCGTCGTGGGACCGTCGAGACGACTTCTCCGTACCTTTGACCCCAATGTGGACGTCGGCTTCATCGCGATGCCCAGTTGGGCGTGGTGAATCTTCCGCCTTTTCGGCGACGTCATGCGCAAATTTCGCATGGGCTTTCGCCGCTGCCCCACCCTTCGCAGCACCCGTATGCGCAGGGACGACAACAGAAGCTTGGCCGGCGCTGATTGCGGATGTCATTTTACTTTCCCTTGAATGAGCGTCTCGGCCTGTTTCAGGATTGCGTCGGCGCTTTCGAGAGCGCTCGCCACTTTCGGCTCTTCGGCCGTCGTTTTTCCCAAAGGCATCTGCGCGGCCGCCGGGTCCGCTTGAGCAACGTTGGCTGGCTCGCCGCCCACTACGACGCGGGCGATGTAACCAGCGACAGCACGAATTTCCGTGTCCTGGTCCGAGAGCTGATCGGCGGCGATCTCATCCAAGACCTTCAGCGCGTCCGTGGCCCGGCTCGAGGGCGCTTCCGCGGCCGCCTGATACAATCTGGCTTTCTCCTGATCTTCCGCAGATCCGTTGCCCATCTTCAAGACTTCGCCGGCCGCCGTTTTCGCGAGCACGAGGCGTCCATGCAAAAGTGCCTCGGCGGACATATTCAGCAGCAACTTCGCGCGGACCTGCTGATCCGTTCCCTCAATGGCGCCCATAAGACCGGTAATAACTGCCGCATCGTCCATGTCATCTCGCTGCGCCACAGCCTGTGACAAATCGCGAAACAGCTTTCTTGCGTAGATTGATTTTCCGAAGCGATGCACGTAATCGGCGGCCAGCATCATCCCGCGAATGGCATCACCGGAACTGACGAGAAGCGGAATTTCTCGGCGCGCGGCGGCCTCCTCGATAGCCGTGTTGGGGCTCGCGAGGCGTGCTTCGTCGAGCAGATAAATGGCCTTCGAGCCATCCTTGTCGAGATAGAGCGAAGCTCGCGCCAGGGCGAAAGGCCCGACCAGGCTGACGTCGAGCGACCTCGGATCGATATCCTGAAACAGCTTGCGTGCGACTTTCGTTTGTCCCTGCGCGAAGCTCATGATGCCGTGCGCGAGCTTTCGATCGGCTTCATTCGGGGTACTGCCGTTGACGTATGGCTTCAGGACTTCGGGGTCCCCGCCGCTCAGCACGTAGACGAAACTGGCGCGCAGCTTGACGTAGTCGTCCCAATCCTTCTTCTCGAAATACCGGATGACTCCGGCAATCTCCGAAAGCAGCCGGCTTTGATCTGCGATCGCCTCGCGGTCGCCGCCGATAATTCTATCTTGTACGCCGCCCAATGCCTCGACGAGATCAAGGGTGCGCTTCCTCGATTGCGCATCCGCTTCGGACTGACCCGCATACGAGGCGATCGCGTGGCCCGGATGGAGCTCAGGCAGCGTTTCGGCAAGGGTGAGTTTGGGCATCAAATAGTAAAATGCACCGGCCACGACGCCGGCAAACAGCAAAAATGCGGAAGCGATTAAGCCAATCCGCTTCATTGCTTGTCCTCTTTGATGAGGATGTCGATCCTACGGTTCTGCGCGGCTTCGGTATCGGTCGGCACCTTCGGATCGCGATCGGCTCGGCCTTCTATCGCGACGACGCTCGATTCCGCTATGCCGCCCCGAACGAGCATGTAGTAGGCCATTTGCGCACGAGCCGCCGAAAGCCGCCAATTGTCATAGACGCCGCTCTTATAGCGGCGGCTGTCGGTGTGGCCGCGAACGACAATCTCGCCGGATACGCCTTTAAGAACGCCGCCGATCTTACTCATCGCGAGTACGAGTTCGGGGCGCGGCTTGGCGGAGCCCACTTCAAACATGCCGAAATGTGCGTCGTCGGTCAGGCTGACGAGCAACCCCTCGGGTGTTGCCTTCACCTCTACATTCGGCAGCTCTCTCGAAACCTGCGAAATGGCACTGCTGATCTCTGCTTCGAGTTTCTTCGCCGCCGCGTCCTGTGCAAGCAGCTTCGCTTCTTTGATTTCTGCCGCTGTGGCGTGCTTGCCCGGCTCCTCGGCTTTGGCCGGCGCGTTGGAACTTAATTTGCCGGGCTCCACGCTCTTTGCCGGTCCCGAAAGTGACTGCTTGGACGCCTGCTCGGTGTTGAGCGGTGCCGATGGAGGTTGCTTGCTTGCTTCCAGTATCTTGCCGGGGACGGGCGGTACCACCTCTGGTGCAGGCCTCAGCGCAGGCTGCGCCTTTCCAGACTTGCGGTTGAGGCGATCGAACGGATCTTTCAAACCACCATCGGCGGGGCTAGTCTCCGTGGCCGGCTGCCTTGCTTTTGCTTCGTCCGCAAGTTGCTCCAGAAGGTCTCCGGGATTATCGAAGAGCGCCTGTTCCTCCTGCGCCTCGGCGCTCTTGCCGCCGGCTGCCGGGCTCAGCTTCTTCGCGGCTTCGTCGTTTGCTTCGCCGGTCTTCTCTTTGCTTTCTTGCTCGGCCTGTAGTTTCTTCTGTTGCTCGCCCTGCTTTTCGAAGCCCCTCTTACCCTTCTTGTCGGACGGCTTCGGTTCGATTTCCGTCAGATCCTCCAATCCTTTCGGCGTCGCGACACGCTCTGTCAGGCGCATCGGATTGAAGTAGGCGGCGACCTGCACGATGGTTTTCTTGTCGGCGGCGTTGATCAGCCACATGACGAGGAAGAACGCCATCATCGCTGTCATGAAGTCCGCATAGGCAATTTTCCAGACACCTCCGTGATGCGGTTCTTCGACGTTGCGCCGCCGCCGAACGATGACCAGAGGGTGTGAGGAAACGTCTTCCTGTTCGCCGCTCATGCTGTCGCCGCCTCGAGTTCGGCGATCCACGCGGATATATTCGCTTCGATTTCGGTATCCTCGATGTGGGCGCGAATGTCCGGCGAGCCGCTATCGGAGTAGCCGATTTGGAGCGCTTCCGTCGGCAATCGCTCTCGTAGCTGGGCCAAGACTTCAGCCGGCGCTTCGATGTGCACTTTGGCGCCCTCGGACAGCGCCCGCGCGATGGCCTTTTCAAGATCCTGCAGGGCGCGCTCACGCAGCCTTTCGATCAACCAGGGGCGCAGCAGAACAGCCACGCGGTCTTCAATGTTGCGCTCGATCAATTTCACCGAGGCATCGAAACGTGCCGCGAGTACGTCGGCGCAGTCGCGATGCCAGGACTGACGCTCCTCGTCGAGCTGTGTGGCGTGGAGAATTTCCGACTCGGCCAAGCGGAGCTCGCCATCGGCCTGTGCTTCGGCGCGGCCATCGGCGATGCCTTGCTGATAGCCGTCTTCGAATGCCGACTTGAGCTGAGACTCGTGATCGGGCTTCCCGCCCCCGTCCTGGCGATCGAAATCGGACAAGAGGGGGAAGGCCGGACTGTGCAGTCTGGTCGTCATCCGTTCTTGACCCAGTGCTTCATGACGGCCGTCGCCTGTTCTTCGTCACGATCAATGATGGCTGCGAGCTTTTCGACAGGTCCGAGCACCAGGGAGCGGCCGAACGACATGCCCGATGCGAGGCCCGACGCAAGGCCCAGCCCTGGTGACATTGCCGAATCGGTATCGAAGGGATTGGCACCCGGCTCTAGGAGTGGCGATGCCATTTCGGGCATGTCGAGAGGTACATCGGCGCTACCCGTCATGCTGCCTGGGCCCGCGAGTGCCGCCTGGGCGCCGCCCTCAAACGCGGCAGTCTCCGATCCCGTCAGCAGGATGCGCATCGCGGGGCGGAAGCCAGCCAAAATAACGATCGCGGCGAGAAGGAGAATGGTGAGTGACTTGATGCCGGTACTTGCCAAGCTCATCAGGAACGAGGTCGACTCGAGCCCCGATGCGCCTTCGCCGCCAAAGGCTGTCGGCGCGAAATCGACGGCGGCGACGCTGATCCGGTCGCCACGCTTGGTATCGATGCCGGCTGCCGAAAGCGCCAGCTTCTCGATCTGAGCGACTTGCTTGTCGAGATCTTCGCCTTTGGCCTCCTTGCCCATGACCTCGGAAAGGCGCTTCTTATTTATGACGATGGCGACAGAAATGTTGTCGACCTTGTAGCCTTCACTTGTCGTCGAAGCTGACGACGAACTGATCTCGTAGTTTGTCGTTTCTTCTTTGCGGTCCTGGGCGCGTTTCGTCTGGTCTTTTCCGGCGTCGTTCGCTTCATTGGGGACGTTTTGCTCGACACTTACCGAGGTTTTTCCGGAAGCGTCCTGCGAGCTTTGCGCTTCCTTGACCGTCCTAATCGAGCGTTCGACCTTTGAGTCGGGATCGAATTTCGTTTCGCTCGTCTGGTGCTTGTCCGTGTTGAGCCGGGCGACCGCACTGACCTCGAAATTGTCGAGACCCAAATAGGGAGAAAGCGTGCGCCGCACGCTGTCTTGTATCTGCTTCGCGATCTGGTGCTCGAGATCGAGCTTTTGCGAAGGCGCGTCGCCGGGTGTGCCGTTGGCGCCGCCCAGCAGCGTTCCATCGGTGCCGATGACCTCCACCTCGTCCGGCTTCATTTCAGGAATCGCCGCGGCCACCAGATGCCTGATGGCTGGTGCCGCAGTTGCATCACCAGCGACGTCCGTTCTGATGACCACCGAGGCTGACGGGGTCTGCTTCTTCACACTGAGCGCGTTTCCGTCCGGCAGAACGAGATGCACGCGCGCGGCACGCACGCCCTTCAAATACTGAATTGTGCGGGCAAGTTCGCCTTCCGTTGCCCGGACGCGCGTCACCTCTTGCATGAACGACGTCAGCCCGAGCGCACCGAGTTTGTCGAAAAGTTCGTAGCCAGAGCTTGGGCTTCCGGGCAGACCTTTTTCCGCGAGAAGAGCTCTGGCCTCAGCAGCTTGGCCGATCGGAACACCGAGCTTGGTGCCGTCGAGGCTGGCCTCAAAGGTGATGCCGGCCTGCGAGAGCACGGATCCCATGCGGCTTATGTCGGGCGGCGTCAGGCCGACGTAGAGAGTCTCGTAACTCGAGCGCGAGGCGAAATAGCTGCCGATGGATATGAGAGCGAAGACAAAAATGCCGGCGGCGCCGAGCGCCATCAAGCGCTTTCGCCCCAAACCTTTGAGGCTGCGGAATAGATTCTCGAATTGACGCCAATCCATCTCTGCAGCCCTGCCGGCACGAGTTCGTGGCGACGGTAGAGATGGAACCTTGTGCAAAGGTGACGGGTTGCCGGCCTGGCCATCGTCCGAAATTGACGGAGAATAGAAACGGGGCCGGCAACGCGCTTTTGAGCGAGTCTAAAGATAAGGGACAGTGCAGTTGAAAGGCTTGGCGCCGGTCAGCGCCAAGCCTCAATCGTTATTAGCCGCGGAAGAGCGAGAGAATGTTCTGGCTCGACTGGTTGGCAATGCTGAGCGCCTGGACGCCGAGCTGCTGCTTGACCTGGAGGGCCTGCAACCTGGTCGATTCCTGGTTCATGTCAGCATCGACGAGCTGAGAAATGCCCGACGTAATCGAGTCCCTCAGAGCGGAAATGAAGTCCGTCTGCAGGTCGATGCGCTGCTGGTTGGCGCCGAGGCTGGTCGCAGCCTTGGTCATTTCCTGGAACGCTGCGTCTGCGCCGGCGATGTAGCTGTTGAGCGTCGCCTGGTCGGTCGTGCTGTCGGTCAATGCGCTGATGTCCATCGAGTAGATGGATGCACCCGCCGTTCCACCGATCGCGCCGGTCGAATCGCGCTTGGCGTCGAGGATGCCGCCGGTAGCACTCGTAGCTGTCGAAGCATCAAACAACACCGAGCTCTGCGTGTTGACGCTGATGCTGCCGACCGAAACGGCGCCCGAAGCCGAGCGCGTGAACGAAGAAATGATCGACTTCGTTGCGTTGAAGCCGGTCGCCGAAGAGTCGACCGAAAGCCAGTTCTCGCCCGAGAAGCTTGCCGAATCGGCAATACCCTTAAGCTGCTTCTGCAGTTCGCCGATTTCCGACTGAATCTTGGCGCGGTCAACGCCCGGCGCTGCGGCGGCAACCAGCTTCGTCTTGATCTTGGAAACAAGATCGATGCTGCTGTTCATTGCCGTGTAGGCGACGTTCACTGTGCCTTTGCCGAGGCCCAACGCGTCCTGAACCGTCGAGAGTGCGTCATTGTCCGAACGCATCGTGGTTGCGATCGACCAGTAGGCTGCGTTGTCTGCTGCCGAACCGACCTTCAAGCCGGTCGAGATGCGGTTCTGCGTCGTCAGCATTTCCTTCGAGGTCTGCTGAAGAGACTGCAAAGCCGTCATTGCGGCCATATTCGTGTTAATGCTGCTCATTCCCATGTCCCTTGTCCTTCTACTCGGCACCAAAAGCGCACATTACTGGGGGACATACCGGATTTTCCGGCCTGACAGATCGGCGTCATGCCTGTGGCTTCGCTGAGGCGCGCCACTCCTGTCATGCCAAATCAAATAGCTTAGAGTTATTTCTGATTTGTTACTTTTGCGATCGATACACTTTGGCTGATGGCCATTGGGCAAGCCTCTGTGTCCGCCCGGTTGGCGGCGTCCGCGCTAGACGAACGACTTGACGAGCGCCCCTACAAGCAGGCTCCAGCCGTCGACAAGTACGAAGAACAAAACCTTGAGTGGTAGCGACACCACCGTCGGCGGCATCATCATCATTCCCATCGCCGTCATGATCGTTGCAACGACAAGGTCGATCACGAGAAACGGCAGCGTTATGAGAAAACCGATCTCGAAGCCACGGCGAAGCTCGGAGACCATGAAGGCCGGAACGAGGATCCGCAAGTCGTCCGGCCCGGCCTTGTCCTGCTCGCCGAAGCGCTCCGCCGACAGGGATTCGAATGTGACGAGGTCTTTTTCGCGCACATTGGCGCGCATGAACACCCGAAACGGCTCGGTCGTTCTTGTATATCCATCCTGCTGACTGATCTTGTTTTCGACCATCGGCTTGACGCCATCGTCCCAAGCCTTTTGGAAGGTCGGCGCCATCACAAACAGCGTCATGAACAGAGCCAGGCTGACGAGGATGAGATTGCTGGGAGTGGTTTGAAGTCCGAGGCCCGAACGCAGAAATGAAAAGGCAATCAGAAACCTGGCGAACGACGTCACCATGATCAGCAGCCCCGGCGCGACCGACAACACGGTCATCACCACGAGAAGCTGAACGATTCGTCCGGATGCCGAGGCGTCGCCTGCGGGAAAGAGCGATCCGAAATCGACGGTCTGGGCCAGCGCGCCGGTCGACGTCAGAACCAGAACAGCAAGCGACGAAAGTACCCGTTTGCTCATCATTCGAGTATGAGGCCGCCGATCAAGAGGCCGAGAACAGCGCCGCGGCCGCGGATCTTCGCCCGGTCGTCAAGCTGCTCGCGCAAATTCTGAAACCCCCTGACGCCCTGGATATCCGAGACGTTCAATCCCTCGAGGAAGGCTATGACGTCCTCCCGGATTTCGCTCTTCAAGGTTCCCGATTCAGCGGTTCCGTGCGCAGCGATGATCGATAGGTCGAGCCTGACGTTGGTTTTGGGCTCGCCTTTCAATTGAACGATGATGGCAGGGACTTGAATTTCCAACGCATCATTTGGGAAGCGGCCCGCCGACGGCGCGCTCGACTCGGCGGCCGCCGCCTTGGCGGGCGATGCAGGGTCTCCGACACCACCGAGATAGCCGAATGCGGCGCCGCCACCCAGGCCGATCAGGATCGCCAATAAGATTGATATCAAGAAGCCGGCTGTGCCCGCCCCGCCGGCGGCTTCGTCTTTTTGTTTGTCTTTAGACTGCGCCATGTGCCGGCCCCGCTCTCGATCTAGAACGGAGATACAATGTCGAGGACCTGCTGGCCGTAGGCGGGTTGCTGAATTTCCATGACCCGTCCCCGGCCGCCGTACGAGACGCGCGCCTCGGCGATCTTGTCGTACGAGATCGCGTTGTCAGTCGAGATGTCACGAGGCCTGATGACGCCGGCGACACTCAGCACGCGCATTTCGTAATTGACACGCACTTCCTGCGTGCCGCTGATCACGAGATTGCCGTTCGGCAAAACCTCGCTGACCACCGCCGCGACAAGTAGATCGATGCTTTCGGAGCGGGCGATCGCACCCTTCGAGTCTGTCGACGTGGTCCGGTCGAGGTTGCCATCGAGCTTGGCGTTACCCGCCGTGGCCGCGCCGGAACCGAACCCGAAGGCGTAATCCAAGGCCGAAGTCAGGCCGACGCTTGCATCGCGCGACCGGTTCAAAGAATTGTCCAACGAGGCCTTGTCCTTGATTTGGACCTTCACGGTCACGACGTCACCGATGCGAAACGCGCGGGCATCTCGAAAGAGGTCGGCGCCGGAATCCCGCCATGTGGAATTTCCGGAATGGTAGGCCGCTTCGGTGATGGGCAAGCCAAGATGAACGGTGCGATCCGGCACGAGGCCGCTTCCGACGGGCGTCATTGCCGGCTCGCGTCCGACTTCCCTGAGTTGCCCGGCGCACGCTGAAACCGACAGCGCGAGGCAAACAGCTACCAACGGGGCACAGCGGGGCCTATTGCTGCTCATTCGCCCTGCGCTCCGGCTTCATGGCGATTTCTCCGGCACCGGCGATAACCGCCGAAAGCCTCGCGGCCTTGGCCGCTTCCATCTCCGCCATAATGAGACTGGCATCTTTGGTCGAAAGCTTGGACATTATCGCCGCTGCTACGAACTCATCCATTGCCATGAGCTGAGCGGCGGCGGCGTCGGGCTTCATCTTGCCGTAGATTTGCACGAGCGACTCGGTCGCGTGCGCGGTGAATTCCTCGCGCTTCGCCATCCAGCCTTTAAGTTCTTCGGTCTTCGCGGCGAGAAGCGCGACGCGGTCATCGACCTGCTTTTCAATCTTTGCCAGATTGATCTTCTGCTGCGCGAGCTGAGCGGCGGTCGCGGCGTCGAGCACGCTCGAGCAATACTGCTCGGCCGGCGAGAGCTTAACGGCTGTTGTCGGCGGCAACGGCAGGTTGTCAGCCTCGTTGTCTTTTCCGCTACTGTTTTCGGCGGCGGAAACCGCACCTGCCGACAGGACTGCGATCAACAACGTGCCTGCGAAAATCGGCGCGTAGCGCTTACCGCTCGAGATTTTTTTGGGTCTGATTTTACCATGCTGGCATGACTGGCTCATTGCACCACCAGCTCGGCCTGCAATGCGCCTGCCGATTTGATCGCCTGAAGGATTGCGATGATCCCCTGCGGCTTCAATCCCATGCGATTCAGCGCGGATACGAGCTCGCGGAGATTGGCGCCCTGCACCGTCGCGACCTTGCCGCCATTCTCTTGAACGCTCACGGCGGTGCGTGGCACGACAACGGTTTCGCCGCCTCTCGAGAACGGCGCCGGTTGCGAGACCAAGGGCGTTTCGGTCACGCGGACGGTGATGCTGCCGTGCGCTACCGCAACGGTCGAAATGCGAACATCGCTGCCGATCACGATCGTGCCGGTTCGCTCGTCGATGACGACGCGCGCTGGTTGATCCGGCTCGACCATCAGTTCGCCCACCTCGGCAAAGAGACGCGCCGTCGAGATTGATGGGGGCTTGCGAAGCACGACACTTTGCAGGTCCGTGGCACGCGCTATTCGCGCTCCGAAGCGGTCTTGCGCGTAGCTATTGATTGCATCAGTGACGCGAATCGCGGTCGCGAAATCCGGGTTTCTGAGTTGCAGCTCAAGGGGCATGGAATCGCCCAAAAAGCCTGGCGCGTCCTGCTCGACCATGGCGCCATTGGGAATTCGACCTCGCGTCGGAACTCCGCTGGTGACCGATTCGGCCCGGCCCTGCTTAGCGTAACCGGACACCGTGATCTGCCCTTGCGCGACGGCGTAGATCACCTTGTCGGCGCCGGCGAGCGGCGTCATGATAAGGGCGCCACCCTCCAATGATTTCGCATCACCCAGTGAAGACACGACGATATCGAAACGCGATCCCTTGGTCGCGAAGGGAGGAAGTTCTGCCGTCACCATGACGGCGGCGGCATTCCGCGTGCGAGGCTGGTTTTGCGCGCCGCGAATATTGACGCCCATACGGTCGAGCATCGCTTGTATCGATTGCTCAGTGAAAGGCGCATTGCGCAGGCTATCGCCCGTTCCGTTGAGCCCGACCACGAGACCATAGCCGACGAGCTGGTTGGCGCGGATGCCTTTAACGTCCGTGATGTCCTTGATACGCGTCGCGGCTTCTGCGGCACTGAAGGCGCCGAGAAAAGCGATGGCCAGGATCACGCACAGCTTCATTGCTCTTCGACCGCCAGCGTTTGATCCGGTTGTACGCGTGCCTTGATGACGAGGCCGGTATCGGGGTTGCGTACACTCACCATCTCGCCGGCCGATGCCGACTGCAGCGGAATTCCGGTGCCGACAACCGATACGAACTGGGAATTGTAAATGAGCTTGTACGGGCGGCCCTGAAGGATGAGGTCTTTGTCGCGAATGGCTGAATTCGGTATCAGCTCGCCCCGCAGCAGCGTCCGGCGCGAAACTTTGCCAACGACGTCTGCCGGGTTTTCACCGAAGACAGCGCCGCTGTCGGCGGACCGCAGAACTTTACGCTCCACCAGTGCGTCAGCCGTAATGACGTCGCCCGGATAGATGACGCGGCGCGGCACGAAGACGGTATGTGCGACATCGGCGGCTTGCGCCGGCACATGCACGACGCACACGAAGATCGCCACCGCCGCCAGTGACAGCATTGCACCATGAGCGCGCACGGCCGCCATCAACGGATGTCCTTGGTGATGACGTTGTACATATCGTCGGCGGCCGAAATGACCTTCGAGTTCATTTCATAGGCGCGCTGAGCCGAGATCAGGTCGGTGATTTCCTTGACCGGATCGACGTTGGAATTTTCGAGATAGCCCTGCTGGATCGAAGCATAGCCCGGGTCGTTGGGGTTGCCGATAATCGCATCGCCCGACGCGGTCGTCTGACGGAAAAGATTGCCACCCAGCGGATCGAGGCCCGTCTCGTTGGGAAAATTGGCGATTGCCAGCTGACCCAAGAGCTGCTGCGTTCCGGTGGCGCCGATGACCGCATAAACCTGCCCCGCCTGATTGACGATGATGTCGCTCGCGGTGTCCGGAACCGTGATTTCCGGTATAACGAGCTTGCCATCCAACGTAACGAGCTGGCCGTTTTGGTTCTTATTGAAAGCGCCGTCGCGCGTGTAGACAATCTCGTTGGCCTCGCCCTGAACCTGGAACCAGCCGATCCCATTCAGAGCCAAATCGTATTTGTTGCCGGTGCGGGCGAGCGTACCCTGCATATGCAGGTTGCGGATTGCCGCGGTCCTGACGCCGAGACCGACCGTGTTGCCTTCCGGAATAACCGTTTCGTCGTCGGTGGCGGGAGTTCCTGCGGCGCGCTCCGTCTCATAGAGAAGGTCGGTGAATTCGGCGCGGGCGCGTTTGAAACCGGTCGTGTTGATATTGGCGACGTTGTTGGCAATGACTTCAACGTTGGTCTGCTGCGCGGCCATTCCCGTCGCGGCAATCGAAAGGGCTCTCATGGGTCACGACCTCAAATTTGCATTCGGCTGATTTCGAGATAGGCGCCCACGACCTTGTCGCGCACTGCTACCACCGTCTGAAGCGTCTGCTCGGCCTGCATGACGGCCTGCACCACCTGCTGCAGCGACGCCTGGCCCTTCATGCCGGCCATGGCCGTCGATTCACCGGCCTTGATCGTCGAGACGGCGTCTGTGGCCATCGCTGCAAGCGTTTGTGCGAAGTCGGTAGTCGGCGCACCTGCGGCAGACGGTGCCGGCGAAGCTGGCGCCAACGGGGCTGCGGCACCACCCAAGCGATCGATATTCGGCGAAAGCATCGCGATCGACAGGCTCATGATCCCGGCCTCAGCAGATCAATCGTCATTGAAACGAGTTCGCGCACCTGCTTGATTACTTGCGTATTGGCCGTGTAGGCGCGTGACGCTTCGCGCATATCCGCAAGCTCGACCAGCATGTCGACGTTCGGCATCTTCACGTAGCCTTTGTCGTCGGCGGCCGGGTGGCCCGGCATGTACTCGGTTCGAAACGGCGCCTCATCCCTGGCAATCTTATCGACCCCGACCATATCGACGCCGTCGCCGGTATCCCCGTCATCGACCATGTCGCGGAAGCTGATGGTCTTGCGGCGATAAGGATCGGAGCCCGGCGTTTTTCCAGTCGTGTCGGCGTTGGCGATGTTTTCCGACAGGACCCGCATTCGGGTCGACTGCGCAAAAAGGCCGTGCGAGGCGGAGTTGGCGGCTGTTACGAACGGATCGCTCATGCGACTCAAGCCTTCGTAGCGGATTGCAACATGCGGCTGAATGCCTTGATTATCTGCGTATTCATCGAGTAATTGCGCGACACGTCGCTGGATTTCAAAAACTCTTCCTCGAGGCTGACGTTGTTGCCGGATTCCAGAACTTCCGCCTCGTCGGTGTTGACGTTGCGAGCCGTTCCGGCGCTGTCACCGGAAGAAAGATGCTGCGGGTCTGTGACGGCCATCGGCACCGCCTTGCGCATCACATCGTCAAAGCTTTCGATATCTTTGGCTTTGTAACCGGGGGTGTTGGCGTTCGCGATGTTGGCCGAGATCAGCGACTGGCGCTGCGCGAGCCACTCGTTTCGCCGAAATGCAGTATCGAAGAGTTGCAGGGGCTGCATGTGCGATCCTCGGAAAGGCCTCACACCTACTTGCACCCAGTTGCTTGCGTCGGCCTGGAGAGACCGTTGAACGTCCAACTTTTCGCCGCAACGATTGGCGCTAGTTCAGGCGGGCTGTCCCGAGCGCTTCGTGCAGGCGCCGCGTATTTTGGTCGGGACTCACCGATTCGCCGTCGAAGGATATGT
This sequence comes from Hyphomicrobium sp., assembly GCF_035572195.1. Classification (GTDB taxonomy): domain Bacteria; phylum Pseudomonadota; class Alphaproteobacteria; order Rhizobiales; family Hyphomicrobiaceae; genus Hyphomicrobium_B. The sequence continues at coordinate 32,322 of NZ_DATNBA010000018.1, forward strand.
ATGTGATCTCGACGCCCGCTTCTTCGGCTTCCAGCATCAACCTGAAATAAAGATGGACGGCCTGGTGGTGAAATTCCATGTCGAACGATACCCGCGGCATCGTCCCCCATTCGAGGTAGACATCGCCGGCATGTCCGAACGTCAGCGTTTCGGGCTTGAACGACAGCTCGATCGACGCCTGAACCAATGTGCTGACGCTGGCGATCTGGCCGGTCTTCAGGTAGCTGACGAGATCGGGAAGATCGATGAGCCGCAGATCCGTGGCAACATCGCGGACGCTCTCGCCCAGGATCTTTTCACGGATCTGCGAATGGTCAATGCGAAACGGCAACATCGACGACGTTCCTCTTTAGGGGCGAACGGTAGCCATTCGGTTCCGCTTCTGGAGGCGGATGAATATTTCCGCGATAGCCCTGTAGAATTCGACCGGGATCATTTGATCCACTTCAACTTTTGCATAGAGGGACCTTGCGAGAGCCTTGTCTTCGATGACCGGAATGCCATTTTCTTCAGCCACTCTGCGGATCGATAGGGCAATCAGATCCTGCCCTTTCGCCACGACGCGCGGCGCACCGCCTTCGCTTCGCACGTAACGCAGGGCGATCGCGAAGTGCGTCGGGTTTGCGATCACGACGGTGGCGCGCGGCACGGCCCGCAACATCCTCTGGCGGGCGCGTGATCTTGAGAGCGAACGGCGTTTCGCCTTGATGTGGGGGTCGCCCTCGCTGTGCTTCCTCTCGTCCTTGATTTCCTGCGGCGCCATGCGGAGGGAACGGCGCCAGAGTACGTGCGCGACGGGAAGATCAAAAATCAGGAGACTGAAGGACAGGAGGGCCAGCGCCGTCAGCAATGCCACAACGCTTTTCTGCGAAAGAACAAGGATCGCGCCCGGAGCGCTCCAGACCGAATTGGTGAATTCGGGCCACATGATCATCAAGATCATAACGCTGGTGGCGGCGACCACGACCATGCGCAGCGACAGCTTCACGAACTCGAACAGGCCCTTCATGCTGAACATACGTTTCCAGCCTTGCGTCGGCGACACCCTCGACAATTCCGGCATCACACGCTTGAAAATGGGAACCGGAGGGGTCTGCAGTACGGCAGCCAGCACGCCGGCCGCAGCGAAGGCCAGTATGATCGGCGCGGTGACTGTGGCGGCGTGCTTGCCGACCACGTTGAACAGCACGATCACGTCACCACCGCTTTCCAGATGGATCGATCCGACGTTTGAGAGAAGGCTGATGAGAAAGCCGCTCAAGTGGCTGACGAAGGCTTGACCCAAAACCGCAATAACCAGCAACGAGGCGAGCAGGTACGCGAAATTCGGCGCCTCGCGCGACATCGGAACGTTGCCGTCCTCGCGCGCGTTCGTCAGTCGCTGATCGGTCGCCTCTTCGGTCCGGCTTTGCTTATCGTGCTCTTCGGACACGGCCGGGCCCTGGAGATGAGGATTAGAGTGCGGTCGCGGCTTCGCTTGGAAGCTCGATCGCGCCTTCGGCGACGAGCTTCAGAACCGAATCGACGATTGAGCGCCGCGTATCGATAATATCTCGCGCAGCGACATTGGCCGGGCTCTGCATTTCTGCCTCCGCCATCCGGCGCGCGCGCGGCGATAGCGCCGACAATACTTTTGTCTGTAGTTCCGAATCGGCGCCTTGCAACGCGATGACCGTGCGCTCGACAGGAACGCCATCCATAATCACGGTTAGCGCTTTCGCCGAAAGCCGCATCAGGTCCTCGAACTTAAACAACATCTTGCGGATAGCTTCGGCGTCTTTCGGCTTGAGGTTCGCCAGATAGGCGAGCGCCTCGCTGGAATCAGCCTTGTCGAGGTTGTTGAGAATACCCGCCATCGTCAGGTGCTTGCCTGCCGAACTCCTGTCGACGTCGAACAGCTCTTCGTGCAACGAGCCTTCGAGAGCCTCGATGACTTGCGGGGTCACCTGCCCAAGCCCAAGGATGCGATTGAGAAGATCATTACGTTCGGCGGGCGCATAGCCCTTCAATATTCCCGAGGCGCGCTCGCTACCGAGACGGTCGAGATAGTAGGCAACGACCTGCGGTGTCTGTCTGTTGAAATACGCCTGAAGAACGTCGTCTTGCAGCGCCGCCAGACGTGTCCAAATATCCTGGTGCGCGACGAATTGGTCATTGGCGTCGGCGGACGATTTCTTTTCCGTGATAACGTCGGTTACCAGCCGTTTCACATCCTCGGGCCGGCCGACGAATGGGGTGCCGAGACCGAGTTGTCCTTCGAATTCCTCGACTATGCCTTCGAGGTCGGAGGCCGAGATCGTCGGCATGATCTCGGTCGAGCGAACGATAATGTTCAGCTCTTCTGGGTTGAATTTCTTCAGCAGATCGCTGGCGCGCTGCTTACCGAGCGCCAGAAGCAGAACGCCGACCTTTTCGGGGCCCGTCAATGTGCGAGAGGGCCCGATTGCGTCCGCCAACGTATCTCTCATGTATTGCATCGGTTGCCGGCTACTTTGCGGACGGAGCAAGTCCGCCGACTTGCGTCAACACCACGCCGAACCGGGATGATCCCTCGTTGAGAACCACGACTTCGCCGCGGGCAATCAGCCGGCCGTTGACCAGAATATCGACCGGATCGCCGACCATCTTGTCGAGCTTCACGACCGAGCCCTTGGCGAGCTTGGCCAGGGTCGCAACGGGCATTTTCGCCGAACCCAATACGACTTTCATCATTACCGGCAAGCCGGCGATCATGGCGCTGTTGTCCGTCTGATCGTTTGCAGACGCCGCCACATCTTCGCCAGCCCCGTCGTGCAGAGCGGCTGCGAATTCCGCGCCCTCCGCCATGCCGGCGAGCGTTTGTTCAAAGTCCGAGGCGACGGTCTCGGATGCGTCTTCCATCGCTTGCGCTTCACCCGGCGTCATTTTCGGCGTTGCCTTCGTTTCGTTGCCCGTCGATTCGGATTATGCCGATCCAAACGTGCCGCAGCCTTGAGGGACACGGCGCTACAGTCCGTAAAACTCATCGATCGCCTCTCTATGCCGATCGAAATCATCTTCGACTCGCAGGGTCAGCGCCTCTCCCTGCTTTCCAAGCTCGCACCAGAAAAGCGGGTTGTCGTCGGCTTCGAGACGGACCCGAGACAACGACGTGCTGGAAAGCTCGACGATCGAACCGACGGCGAAGCGCTGAACTTCGCCGAGCGGAATGGGCCTTTCCTCCAACACGCCGTTCAGGCTGATGAAGGCGCGCGCGATTTCTTCGGAGAGTTGTTTCGACCACGCCGTATCGTCGCGAAACCTCGACTGGCTTCCCGCCGCGCCAGGCGCCTCGCCGACAACGCCGCCCGCCAGCAAATCGCGGATCGGTTCGAGGGCTGCCTGCGGAATGACGATCGTCAGCACGCCCGCGTGGCCACCGTATTCAAGAGACAATCGCGCCGCCACGACAGGCGAAGACGTGCTGAGCTGCGGCTCAAGTTCGATCTTGTCGACCACGGACCCGACATCAAACGCCACGTCGACTAGTAACGAAAACGCCGACGACAGCGAGCGCGCGAGCCGGCGGAAGAGGACGCGCATCACGTTCCCGTCCGTCTTCGTCAGAGGACGAGGAGTGAAGCCGACGGCGGGAAATCCTTCGCAACCCGTTGCGGCTTCCACGAACAGTGCCGTCGCGAGCGGGTCGCTGATGAAGTAGACCCAGCTTCTCCATCTTTCAGCGCGCACAACGCCTGCGAGCGTATTCGGCGGCAGCGTGCATGTATCGCCGAGCGTCGAGGCGGTGAGGTCGAGGAGACGGACTTTCAGAGGCAGGAGCGACAGATTGCCGATCTCTTCGACCATGATGCGAGGCAACTGGCTGAAAATGATCTGCAAGCCCGGAAGGCGGTCGGGCCGGTTATGACCTGCCGACAACGCCCGCTCGAGGGACTTTTCTCGTTGCGGCGACTTGACGGGCGCTTCGGTGCTCACGGCGTGGCCCGATCTGATCGCACAGGCGAGGCAAGGGCGCCTTGCACAGGATTCGCGGGTCTAACTCGTGCGCGATGGCGAGGTCGAAGCATCAAGCCGCCCTTCTCTCGCCTTGCGTGCGCCGATCCATACCGCCGCTTATCGTGGCCGCCTCAACGTCGTCGATCGACGGCCGTTCGTAGGCGGAAATCGCCTTCCGGCCATGTTCGATCGCGACTTGCGGCATGGCGCCGTTCATGAATGCCAGAAGAGATTGCTTCACGATGACGTAGCATCGGAGGTTCTTGTCGCGGATAATCTTGACCTTCGTGGCGAGCGGACCAACCACAGCGTAAGAGAAGAAGATACCGGCAAACGTGCCGACAAGTGCCGAGGCGATCAGATGCCCGAGAATTTCGGGTGCCTGGTCGATGGCGCCCATTGCCTTTACGACGCCGAGTACTGCCGCGATGATGCCGAGAGCCGGCAGGCCGTCGGCTACGGCAACAAGGGCATGGTAGGCCTTGAGCTTGTCGTGACGAACGGTTTCGATTTCTTCGTCCATCAAAGATTCGATTTCATGGGTCCGCGCGTTGCCCATGATGATCAATCGGAAGTAGTCGCAAATGAATGTCGACAGCTCAGCGTTGGACGTGACCGAAGGCGAGCGCTTGAACACTTCCGACTCGTGCGGCGCGTCGATGATCATCTCCATTTCGGCGCGTGATTTGTCGCGAAGCTCGCGCATCATGAAATAGAGGAGCGACAACAATTCGATGTTCTCGGCTTGAGTCGGGGTGCCGTTCTTGAACGCTTCGAGGGTCGCCTTGCCGGTATCCTTGATTGTTTTCATTGGGTTGGCGACGACGAAGGTGCCGAGCGCAGCGCCGCAGATAATGACGTATTCCCAAGGCTGCCAGATGACCCAGACGTGGCCGCCCATGGCTGTAAAGCCGCCGAGCATGCAGGCCAGGGTGATGAACAGACCGAGGATGATTGTCACGCGGAAATCCCAACTGCATTAGGCGAAGTCTTAATAGGGGCGCTTCGCCTTGCGCGGGACTTACCCGCTCCGGCCCAGGCCCTTGACACGCCCTGAGCGTCAGCCCCCCACAAGTTCGCGGCCGTAGCTTCGATTGGCCATATCGGCGACGTGAAATCGGTCGACGGCTTTATGAAGGACAAGCGGCTCGTCAACGACGCGATGGCGGCCTAGGGGCTTGGAGACTTGTCGTAATGCAATCGAATATCTACGTCGCTCTTTCAGCCCAACTCGCGTTGCAGCGGCGCCTCGATACGGTGGCTAACAATGTGGCGAACGCCTCGACGGCCGGCTACCGGGCGGAGGAGATGTCGTTCGAAGAGCTTCTGTCGGAGAAGGGCAAGGAGCCGGTCAGTTTCGTCTCGAAGGGGGACTCTCATCTTTCCCTCAAGATGGGCGACTTGGAGCAAACGGGTCGTCCGCTCGACGTCGCCGTTCGTGGCAGCGCCTGGCTCGCAATTCAGACGCCCCAGGGGATAGCCTATACTCGCGATGGGCGGATGCAGATGACGACAGAGGGCGTGCTGACGACGCTCTCGGGCCAACCTTTCCTCGATGCCAGCGGCTCGCCGTTGCAGCTTGATCCGGAGAAACCGCCGCCGACGATCAATAAGGCCGGCACGATCACGCAGGACGGGCAGGATCTGGGTGCGTTGGGGATATACCGCATTCCGCAGCAGGCCAAGCTGACGCGCGCCGAGGGTTCTTCGGTTACATCCGATATACAGCCTACTGCTGAACTCGATTTCATAAGCAACGGCGTCGTGCAGGGCTTCGTCGAGAAGTCGAACGTCAATCCGATGCTCGAAATGACCCACCTCATTACAATTCAAAGAAATTTTGAAGCTGTCAGCACCATGCTGCACGATACAGAAGCGTCGCTTCAGGATGCGTTGAGAAACATCGCGGGCTCTTGATGCGGACGCGGATTCACCCGTTCGCCCCGCCGATCGAAGTTCCTAGCGTGGTACGCAATATCGTTCCCGAGAAGGACTAATCGTGACAAGCCCAACATCGGCGACGGCGCTTGATCGGCTCGATCTGTTGATGGCTCTCGCCACCGCACGCCATCCGGCGCATAGGGTGTCGGGAAAAGTTGCGCGGATCAGCACGACGTACCTCGTCGTTTCGGGGCTTTCAAAGTTCGTTTCAATCGGCGATGCCGTTTCAATTGCAGGTCTCGGAGGATCGGTGCTCGCGGAAGTGGCGAGCATTGACGCCGATACGATCAACGTCACTCCATTCGTCGACGATCACCGGATCGAGCTTGGCGCCCGCGTCACGGCAATGTCGGGGCAGCTGACGCTATCGCCGCACGAATCCTGGCTTGGCCGCACACTGAATGCCCTCGGCCAGCCGATCGACAGCGGCGAGCCCTTGATTGAGGGTCACCATGCGGTGGGCATTCAGGGGAGCCCGCCATCGCCGATGCTTCGCAACCGGCTCGGCCAGGCGCTGACGACCGGCGTCAAGGCTATCGATCTTTTCACCCCGATTTGTGCGGGGCAGCGGATCGGCATTTTTGCGGGCTCAGGTGTCGGCAAATCGACGTTGCTCGCGATGCTGAGCCGGGCCCCGTCTAGCGACGTGACCGTGCTCGCTCTCGTCGGCGAGCGCAGCCGCGAGGTGCGCGATTTTCTCGATGATACATTGGGGGCGACACGGGCCCGCGTCGTCGCGGTCGTTGCGACGTCGGACGAAAGCCCGATGATGCGCCGCTTAGCGCCGAGCACGGCGATGTGCATCGCGGAGCACTTCAGGGACCAAGGCAAGAATGTCCTACTCATCGTCGACTCGCTGACGCGCTATGCGCATTCGATGCGCGAGCTTGCGCTAGCGGCGGACGAGCCTCCCGTCGCGCGCGGTTATCCGCCGAGCGTTTTCAGCGCCCTGCCAAGGCTTTTGGAGCGTGCCGGAACGGGCGAAGACGGCGCCGGCACGATTACTGCGATCCTTTCGGTCCTCGTCGATGGCGACGATCATAACGATCCGATCGCCGACGCGACGCGCGGCATCCTCGATGGCCATATCGTTCTCGATCGGGCTATTGCGAGCCAGGGGCGGCTGCCGGCAGTCGATCCTTTGGCCTCGCTGTCGCGGTTGGCGCCGAAGATACGGACGAAGCAGCAGGCGCAGTTCGTGACGCAGCTGATCGAATTCATTTCCAGGTTCGAAGACACGCGCGATCTGCGCGCCATCGGCGGTTACAAGGTCGGCAGCGACCCGACGCTCGATCGGGCCATGGAAGTCGTGCCCCGGCTTTACGATGCAATGAAGCAGGACCTCGAAGAGCCGCCCGTAGACGATGTCTTCGCGTTTCTGTCGCAAAAATTGCCCGGTGCACCGCGGCAGACTTCTTCACCCTCCCGATAGCGCGAGATCAGCGATGACACGCAAAGGCCGGCGTGACATCTCGACTTCGAGACACGAGCCGCGGCCTAGGGACGGATAAGCGTGGCAAGCAACGCGGATACCGTTGGCCGGCTGCTGGCAACCAGCACCCTGATGAAGGGCGAGAGAGAGCTGCTGCGCAAGCAGGATGAGCCGGCGCCGGAAGCCGCCAAGCCTGGCCCTCAGCAGACGCCGACGCCCATTTCCCACGATTCAAAAGCGACTGCGGCGGTGTTGCTGAAACTGCTCGACGACCGCCTGCAGGCTTCCGAAGCCGAGGCCGCAAGTCCGGAGAAAGCAGCATTTGGCACGCGCCGCGCGGCTGTCGACGATGCCACAGAATCTTCGAAACGCCTCAGTGCCAGATATGTCGAAGATGGGTTGACGGCTGGAAGCGACGCCGGCCGGTCCGAAAGCGCAATTCCCATTGCGCCATTTCGCGTGCGCGATGCGATGCCCGTGGCCGCGCCGGAACTGCAGAACTTTCTTCAACGTCTCGCAGCATTCGCCGCCGGAAGGCCTGATGGAAGAACGTCCACGGATACCAACGGTGTCCGCGATCGCCGCGACTTCAATCCGCTTGGCGGGACGGCCGTCGTCGCGATTTTCTTTTTCTCGCTCATGCTCGTGTGGCTGATGGCGATGATCTTCGGGTGGCACGCCGGATAGCTAAAAACTGGCCGATGCAGGAACGCGCAACCGCGTCACGCGGATCGCGTCTGCGGGTCCGGCTTCGGGCCGGACTTGCGCGCTTCGTCGCCGTCGGCCTGTTTCAGCAGATCGGTTTTCGACAGGTACGAGAGCAGCGATAAGAGAGCCTGATCGCCGCCAAGTCCGGCAAAGGCGCCGGACGGCGTCGTGGCGATCCCAGTCGAACCGAATGTTGCTGGCGGGGAAGCAAAATCGCGATCCGTACCAGCCACCGGGAACAGAGGTGCAGCCGAGCCGGGGCCCGGGCCGAGATTTGCGATGCGGGGGCCCGCGGAATTCGAAGCTGCCGGCGTCGCAATGCCCGTCGCCGGAGCGGAGGTTTGCAGCGCAGCAAGCAGATCGTTTTGCCCGCCCGGTGTTCCCTGTCCAAACCAGGCGACCTCTTGCAACCGGCGCTGCACCAGCCCGTCGAGGACGGCACCGCCGGCCTTATTGTATTGAAGGAAAATGGACTGGGCTTTTTGCAGGTCGCCGCTTGCGACAGCTTCGCCAAGCCCGCTTTGCGTCCACGCCGTTCCGGCATTGTAGGTCAGCGACGTCAACGCCGCCTTGCTGCCCTCGTCGAGGCCCGGGGCGAACTTCTCTACAAAGTCGGCGGCCTTCTTGATCTCGTCTGCGAACCGCTTGTCAGCTTCGGCTTTATCGATGACTTCGCCGGCAAAACGAGCGCGTGTGCCGTAGCCGTTGGTATTTTGCGCATAGTCCCACCGAGCCTCGGGGGTGTAGCCTTCCGATTGCTTGATGGCGTCGAGATAGTTTGCGTCCAGCATACCGCGATGCTTGCCATGCCGAGCTTGCGGCAAGCTGTTGCCCGAAACGAGACCAACCCGGTACCGCGCTCAACGCCGCGAGCGCGCCACGTCCCGCAGCACGCTGGCCTCGAGTTGTACCTCGTCCAAGCGATGTTTCAGGACGTCGCCGATGCTGATAAGCCCGACGACCGCGCCATTGACGACGACAGGTACGTGACGAATACGACGCTGCGTCATGACGTTGGCAACGGCGGCCACGCTGTCGTCAGGGGCGCACGTCACAACGGACCGCGTCATCAGCTGCGAGACGCGCATCGACGGCAGATCCGTGCCGAATTCGTCTATGCCGCGCGCCAGGTCGCGCTCCGCAATAATGCCTTGCAGCCCACCACTGCTATCGAGAACCAACATCGCACCGACGGCCTCCGTGCGGAAACTATGGGCAAGCGCCCGCATGGTTGCGTTCGACTCGATGGTTTTAACTGCTGACCCCTTGGTCTTCAGAATGTCAGAAACGCGCATCTGATCGCTCCAATGTAGATCGGCCAGGCTTTCACAGTTGCCAGCATGCAGTCGCTGCAGCGCTGAAAGCAGATCAGCGCGATCTTCGGAACTGAGGTGATCGTGGCGGTGCCGATCCCGGCCTGGAATGAGGCTTGGCAAGTCTTCGACCACCACGGTGTCGCCGCCGAAAGCCGGGCTCTCGCGGCAGAATGCGCTACGGGTCGTGACGACTGCAAAACCTGCGGCCTTTGCAGCAAGTGCGCCAGCCCGTCCGCCCTCTATCACGAGGCAATGTTTCGGATCGACACCGAGGCTTGAGCCTACTTCTTGATAGAGCCGTTCGCAAGTGTCGGCGGCGTTGTCGGCGCGCGCTACGATCAGGTCGAAGGCCTCTCGGCCGCGCGAGCCCAAGACCGTGGCAAGAAGACTCTCGGTGTCATCGACTTCGAGGAGCGCGACCAAAGCCAGCCGCATTTTTTCGGCACGCGCCGCGACAATCAAATCCCTAATTCCCGGACGCGGCTCGATTACGTTACCGACGAGCATTTCGCCGAAAATCTTCGACGCCCGCCGGTGCATGGCTCGAATGAGGAGTGACAGGTCCTCGGTCTCGGGCTTGCCGCGAAGAGCTGTGCGTACGTAGTGGGATATTCGCGCCTCGGTGCTGCCGAGCTTCGCAGTCAGCGCGAACCCTTCCCGGTCGCATGACCATTTGAGCCCGGCTTCCGAGAACACCTGCGCAAAGACCTGCCTGCGCACATCCTCGGTTTCAGCGAGAGCGCCGTCAGCTCGGATGATGATGGCCTGCAGCGTCATTTACCGCCGTTTGCGCACCGCAAAATACTCAACCTAGCTTCGTGGTACTCCCCGGCCTGCCGTCCGCCAACGCGACGTAAAGTCTGACACATTGCAGCACAAATTCAGCGCTGGACGCGCATCGCGGACCTTTCCCAAAATTCAGGCTTGGAGCTGGAAAAGCTGGGTTCTGGGCTGTCGTGCGGCATTTCAGGCTGCGACCTCCAGCGCACGGCTTTACCTAATCGACTTTGACGAGCCGACGGCCAGATCAGTCCTCGGACGATGTGCTCAGGCATGAATATTTTTTCAAAGGGCCATCCTGCCATTGACCCGCCATAAGTCCCGTGCGCACTACCGTCTTGACCGCTGCGGCAACGCAGGCCTGACCTCGATCATCCGCGTTTGCTGCAAATGACCGTTGAACCGATTTCGGGCTATGAAGCCTCATCGCTCCAGCGGGCCGGCGCCACCGCCGGTCAAGGCAAACTATCCACGCCTATCGTGTGGGCGGCAACGGCCTGCATCGCGCTCGGCCTTGCCTACTACCATTTGCGTTACGAGGGCTGGTTAGAGACCATTACGTTCGCGGCATCCGTTACCGCGGCGCTCATCTTCGCCCTGATTTTCGTGTCGCGGCGTGTTCTGTTCTCGATCACGCTGATCGCACTGCTTGTCGCGACGATCGTCATCGCGTCCGACGTCAAGCGCCACTACATCGAGATGGTGCTGCACGCCTATGACGTCGTCTTCTATCTGACGTCGTGGTCGACGCTCGTTTACCTTTGGGTCGACCACAAGTCGCTGCTGCTGGCAATCGTCGGGATGATCGCCGTTGCCACGGGCTGCGGGCTTCTGCTTTGGCAATACGATGGCACGCGCATCCCGCGCCCGATCAGCGGCGGTCTCTTCGTCCTTTGCGTCTGCCTGGCGACCTGGTCCTGCTACGCCAAGGGCGAACGCCGGAATACTCTCTTCTATTGGGACAATCTCTACCTCTCGTCGTTCTATTCGTCGTGGTCCGAGACGCTTGAAACGCTTTGGAAGGGCCAGCTGCTCGATGCGTTGAAGTCGCAATCCCTGCCGCCGTTCAAAATTCCCGCCACGTGCAACCCCACCGAAAAGCCGCCGCACATCATCCTGATCCACCAGGAAAGCGCCGTGCCGCCATCCTTCTTTCCCGAGATCACCTACGACCGGGGGCTCGATCCCTTCTTCAAGTCGTTCGACGGTAAACTCCACAAGCTGCGCGTCGAGACTTACGGCGGGGCGTCGTGGATGACGGAGTTTTCCGTTCTCGCCGGCGTGTCGACGTACTCGTTCGGCGGCATGCGGACGTTCGTGCAGACGCTGATGCAGGGGAAAATACATGATGCCGCGCCGCAAGCCTTGGCTCGCTGCGGTTACCACAACAGCGTCTTCTACCCGGTGCCGAAGGGCTTTGTTTCCAACGGCCGTTTCTACTCGACAATCGGAATGCCCGAAATCTTCGACTACAAGGCACAGGGCGCCAAGCGGTTCAACGAGCGCGACCGCTTCTACTATTCGAACGCCCTTGCCAATATCGAGCGTCACATCGGGCAGTCGAACAGCCCTCTCTTCACGTTCATCATAACGTCGGC
>NZ_DATNBA010000019.1:0-5436 GCF_035572195.1 Hyphomicrobium sp.
CTTCGTCGCCCATACGCCGGGGTTTGTCGAGAACGTAATGGCTGTGACGCTGGTATCGGGATCGCGCTGGTTCACGTTCGCTTGTCATCCCGGCCGAAGCGCAGCGTAGAGCCGGGACCCAGACTCTTAGATGCAGCACTGGGTCCCGGGTCTCGCAAGTGGGCTCGCCCGGGATGACAATGGAGGTTATCGAAGCTCAGGTGGCCGACCGAATATTTGGCGTCTTCGACGATTCCTGCGCTGGATCCCCTGCCTTCTCCGGCGTGCCAAGAGGCCAGTGCCTCCGGCTGGCTCTGCGGAGCAGAGTCGGAGGCGCAAATCAAAAAGGGACGGGACGACGTGGCCTACGTCCGGCGCCAATCGCTTGATTAGGAGGAAATTGCCATTGCCGAAGCCATTGAGCTGAGTGAATGTCGATAGTCGCCTTAATGGACGGGACCGAGGGAGGTTAGCCAACCATCCGGGAGACCGACCCATGCGTGAGGACAAGTGCTCAACACAGCTGACGGCTCAAGATAACCTTGCGATCAATCGCAGAAATATTCTGCTCAGCAGTGCGTCGCTGCTCGCACTGACCGCCACAGCAGCAACGACTGCACAGGCACAAGCCCCCGAACCGGCCGCAGAGCCACCGCCTAGGAGTGGCAAGCCCAACATTCTCGTCATCTTCGGCGACGACATCGGCCAGAGCAATATCAGCGCCTACACCTTTGGCCTCTTGGGCTATCAAACACCCAACATCGATCGCCTCGGTAAAGAAGGCATGAAATTCACCGACTACTATGCCGAGCAGAGTTGCACGGCGGGCCGGTCCAGTTTTCTTACCGGACAGGCAACGCTACGCACCGGTCTTTCCAAGGTTGGCCTGCCGGGCGCGGATCTCGGACTTCGCGCCGAAGACATCACCATTGCTGAAGCCTTAAAGCCGCTTGGTTATGCTACCGGCCAGTTCGGCAAGAACCACCTCGGCGACAAGAACGAGTTTCTACCGACCGTGCACGGCTTCGATGAGTTTTTCGGCAATCTCTAGCACTTGAACGCCGAGGAGGAGCCAGAGCACCCGGATTACCCGAAAGACCCCGCGTTCCGAGCCCAATTCGGCCCACGCGGCGTTCTCAAATGCAAGGCCACGGACAAAGACGATTCGACCGTTGATCCGCGCTTCGGCAAGGTCGGTAAGCAGACAATCGAGGACACGGGGCCGCTCACCAAGAAGCGCATGGAGACGATCGACGACGAGACCACTGACGCCGCAGTCGATTTCATCAAGCGTCAGGTCCAGGCGGAGAAACCGTTTTTCTGTTGGTTCAACTCGACCCGCATGCATGCCTTCACGCATGTGCGCGACTCGATGCGGGGTCAGAGCGGTATGCCGGACAACGAGTACGGCGACGGCATGATCGAGCACGACGGTGACGTCGGCAAACTTCTCAAGACGCTTGACGATCTTGGCATCGCCGACAACACAATCGTCGTCTACTCGACGGATAACGGGCCACACATGAACTCGTGGCCGGATGCCGCCATGACACCTTTCCGAAACGAGAAGAATTCGAACTGGGAAGGCGCTTTCCGCGTTCCCGCTTTCGTCCGCTGGCCGGGCCACATCAAGCCGGGCTCAGTCTCCAACGAAATGTTCTCGGGCCTCGACTGGTTGCCGACCTTGCTCGCGGCAGCCGGCGACTCCGACGTCAAGGAACGGCTTGTGAAGGGCTGGGATGCCGGCGGAGGGCGGACCTACAAGAATCATCTCGACGGCTATAACCAGCTTCCTTATCTCACGGGTCAGCAGGAGAAGTCGGCGCGCAAGGAGTTCTTCTACTTCAACGACGATGGCCAACTTGTGGCTATCAGGGTGCAGAATTGGAAGGTGGTTTTTTGCGAGCAGCGGACCGAAGGTACGCTGGCTATTTGGCGCGAACCATTCACGTGTATGCGGGCGCCGACCATGTTCAACCTGCGCATGGATCCTTACGAGCGAGCCGAGATCACCTCGAACACTTACAACGACTTTTTGTTCCGGCGTTCGTTCCTTGTCGTGCCCGCACAGGCGCTCGTAAAGAAGTTCGTCGATACGTTCAAAGAATTCCCGCCGCGTCAAAGGCCCTCGAGTTTCAGCGTCGATCAGATCATGGAGCAGTTGGAGAAGCCGTCAGGAGGCTGATCTGACGATGCCGTGTAGGCCCGCATTTGTCGACGACGGGCCGGCGCGATATCCGCTTTGGGTCAGAAGCTGACTCTGCGAGCGCTATGCGTCGGCGCGATCTGCCGACCCAGCCGCTACTTCTTGCGGAACTGGTCGAGGCTTAGGATCTTGGCGCCGGTCTCGGGCGCAGGTTCCTTTTCGATCGTCGCAATGTCCGCGTCCTTGTCGCGCGGCTCGCCGGCGCGCGTGGCGGGCTCGGGGCTGGGCGGCGCCGGCTCGGCAGATCCGGCGGATGTTCGAGAAGACTGCGTGGCCGGTCCGTCCTTGTCGCCGCGCGGCTTGCGGGGCGTACGCGACTTCTTCGGGATGGTGCGCGGGCTATCGGCATTGGCTTCGCCGAATTGATCGTAAGCGCCGTCGGCGGTTATCGCGTGGCGGGAAGCGGCCAGTTCGCGGTCGCTGGCTTCTTCGTCGAATTGCAGGCCGTAGCGCACGCTCGGGTCGATAAACACCTTGATGGCGGCAAACGGAACGACAAGTCGCTCGGGAATGCCATCGAACGTCAGCTTCACCTCGAAGCGATCGTCCGAGACGATCAGATCCCAGAAGCGATGCTGCAGGACGATCGTCATTTCGCTCGGGTATTTTTCTTTCAGACGCTTCGAGAGAATGACCCCCGGCGCCTGCGTCAGAAACGAAACATAAAAATGATGTTCGCCGGGCAGCCCCGTCTTGACGATTTGATGCAGCACGGCGCGCACGACACCGCGCATCGCCTCCTGCTGCAACTTCGCGTAATCTATGGTCGGCCCCGTTGCCATACCTCAGCCTTCAAGAATCCCGTGTATTCAGTCGACGTCTGAGAGCAGTTTTGCCGTCCAGTCAAGACCGTGCGCCAAGAAGTTAAGAAGAGTGGAGGGCTTCTGTTGCCCGGTGCCCTCCGGACCGCGCCTTACCCGGCTAGGGGCAAGGGCTTCGAGTTCAGGCTAATCGCGCCGCATTACGCAGCGAGAGCAACCTCAGCATAGTTGTCATTGGCAACTATTCTGTATGACCCGATAACGGTGGTATCATGCCGGGCAAAAGCAAAGTCCTTTACGCCTTCGTCGATCCTATTTCGCCCCCATCAGATGCCGCCGCGCCAACTCGAAATAGCGGCAGGCTGCGGCATATGGTGGAAGCGCCGGGTACCGCCCCCGGGTCCGATCGGCTTATTACGACCGCGTTTATCACCATAGCTGGCAAGCCAGCACACCGAATATAGTGTGCATGCGGCTCGAAACAAAGCACTTCGAGCGCTGTTGCGCCGCCGGCGTGAAGAACCTGTTACCCATTGGCCGCGGCTGGGCCTGCTTGGTGGTTTTTGGGCTGCATTTCGGTCCGCAATCCAGCCTAAATGCGCAAAGTGAAATTGAAATGGCGGCACGGCATCGAGTGGGAGAAGCCGAATAGTGAGTGTTCTGTTGGAAGATCGTGCTTCGGCGCCCGTTGGAATTGGATCTTGGAGGCGGGCGGCGCTGGTGCTGGCGGTGTCGCTGGCGATTATCCTTCTTGCAACAGCGGCGGGATATGGAGCCGCCGCCCTGTTCGATACGTGGGCCCGTGTCGATGAGCCCCGCGCATTTGCCGCAGGCGAGATGACGGCGCTGCTGACGGCGCGCGTAACTCTTTCTCTTGTCGTCTTTCAGTGCGTCACGATCCTATTGGTCTTTCTGGCTAACGCTCGCCTGCGGTTTCCCGACACGTCGTTCCTGCCTTTTCAGATGCCGCTGGGCGGCGCCAGGACACTTGCTCTTGCCGTGCTCGCGCTCCTTGTTCTGGCGGGTATTTACGGAGGCTTGGTCTACTCGGTCGATAAGCAGGCATTCAGTCACGATATCGAGCCGTTCGCGGAAATGATGAAATCGCGGACGTGGTGGTTGTTGCTGCTCGCGGCAGGAGTTGGTGCGCCGCTGGCCGAGGAGTGCCTTTTCCGCGGGCTGCTCTATGGCGCCTTGAGGCGAACGCCTTTCGGCATGACCGGGGCCGCACTCCTGACGGCCGTCATGTGGGCGTTGCTTCACGCCAATTATTCGGCCTATGGGCTGGTCGCGATCACCCTCATCGGGCTTTACCTCGCCTTCCTACGCGAGCGGACCGGAACGCTCGTGACGCCGATCGTCTGCCACGGCGCCTACAACTCTTTGATCGTACTTGCCTTGGCGTTCGCTCCCGACAACTTCCTTTCCGTCGGATAATCAACGAGGAGGCCGCGCCCGAGGGATCGGCACTCCGAATCGCGCTAGTTTTCAGCTCATGCAGCAATATCTCGATCTCTTGCGCCGCGTGCGCACCGAAGGCGTCAAGAAAACGGACCGCACAGGCACCGGGACGCTGTCTGTTTTCGGGCACCAGATGCGTTTCAATCTGGAGGACGGTTTTCCGCTCGTCACGACGAAGAAGCTGCATACAAAATCGATTGTCATCGAGCTGCTTTGGTTTCTAGCCGGCGATACCAACACGCGCTTCCTGAAAGACAATGGCGTCGGCATCTGGGACGAGTGGGCGGACAAGAACGGCGATCTCGGCCCGGTCTACGGTAAGCAGTGGCGGAGCTGGCCGGCACCCGATGGCACGGCGATCGATCAGATCTCCGACGTCGTCGCGGAGATCAAGCGTAATCCGGACTCCCGCCGGCTCATCGTATCGGCATGGAACCCTGCCGACATTCCGAAGATGGCGCTGGCGCCGTGCCATTGCCTGTTTCAATTCTACGTCGCCGATGGCCGGCTTTCATGCCAGCTCTATCAGCGGTCGGCGGATGTGTTCCTCGGCGTGCCGTTCAATATCGCGAGCTACGCGCTTCTGACGATGATGATGGCGCAGGTCACCGGATTAAAGCCGGGCGACTTCGTGCATACTTTCGGGGACGCGCACCTTTATCTCAATCACCTGGAGCAGGCCGACTTGCAATTATCGCGTGCTCCAAGGGCTCTGCCGCGCATCGACATCAATCCCGGCGTGTCGTCGATCTTCGATTTCAAGTTTGAAGATTTCACCCTCGTCGGCTACGACCCCTGGCCGCACATCAAGGCGCCGGTTGCGGTTTAGGACGATCGTCACATGAAAATCAGCCTTATCGTTGCCGTAGCGGAAAACGGCGTCATCGGACGCGACGGTGGCTTGCCGTGGCGGCTGTCGTCGGACCTCAAGACCTTCAGGCGGTTGACGATGGGCAAGCCCATCATCATGGGCCGGCGCACGTTTCAATCGATCGGCAAGCCGCTCGACGGTCGCGACAACATTGTCGT
>NZ_DATNBA010000020.1:0-16649 GCF_035572195.1 Hyphomicrobium sp.
GGAAAGCCGGTCAACTCGGAAACGTCAGCGACGGCGAGACCGGCCGCCTTCAGTGCCGCCGCCGTGCCGCCCGTCGAGACGATCTCGATGCCGTGCGCTTTCAAGGCGGTCGCGAACGCTACGAGACCGGTCTTGTCGGAGACCGAAAGGAGGGCTCTACGAATGCGCTGATCGGCCATGTCTACCCCGCAAGTTCGAAGCAGGCGGTATCACGGAGTGCGCGGCAAAACCATACCGCACCGGCGTCAATGCGATTGTGCCGCGCGTTTTCGAAACGGCCCCGAGCCAGCGCACGGTGGGAGCCGCAAGTCTCGAAAATTACGCAGTTACGTCAAGCTGTTCGGCGTGCATGGTCCAGCGCACCTCGGTCTCGCCGAACGTCGTTCCTCTGATGACGATTTGCAGGCCCGGCCGTGGCCCGGCGCTGTCGACAAAGAACAGGCTTTCCTCGATCGAGAGCGCGGCGCTCTCGGCACTGAATATCCAGACTTGGCCATCCGAAACCTTGATCCTGCACGTGCCGCGTCCGCTTTCCGTGCAACGGCAATCGGGATGCAGATGGAAATGGATTGCATAAGGCAGATCCTGCTTCAGCCGCAGCTTGCCCTTCGGCGGCTCCAGAACATCGACGCCTTCGAGCCTGTCACCCGCGGGCGAAAGCTTTAAACGCCGCGAGTGCAACAGACCGAAACGCTTGAGATAACCATCGTGGGTCGCATGCAGTACGGCTTGACCGGCCTCATCGACCTGCTCCGACGCGACGGCATCGGGGCCCCGGATCGGCAGTCCGCCGACCATCGCCTCGAGCTGCATGTGGCGGACCAGATGCGACGACGACGTTTCGGCGAGGCACAAAGTGTTGTGACTGGCGGTGGCACGCGCAACCGCATCCCAGTCATGGTCCGCGGGCCCGGGAAATCCGCCGTTGGCAAATATCAGCGACCGGCGCGATGTCATTTCGAACGACAGCGCGCCGGCCTGCGCTTCTGTCGCGATTTCGAGCGGCGGCGGAGAACCGACGTCGGCAATGACGATGGTCTGTCCGCGTTCCAGCCGGGCATACCCCGACGTTGGTGCAGCGGCCATCACTTCGAAGTTGCCACCCGAATATCCAAGCACGGTTGCAAGCGTCGCCGGCGAACCCGTGCTGACGCCATTAAAGCGCGCCAGCATGCCGTTGCCGAGACGCATGAAACGCAAGAAACTCAGGGATTTCTTGACGGCGACACTGATTTCTTCCGGGGCCTTGCGACCGCGCGAGTGAAAACACTGGCCAAGCGGCAGAAGGTCCAGGACAAGATCGGCCAGAACGCTGGCGCTACGGCTGACGTGACCTCCGTCATTCAAAATTTGGCGTTTTAACTCTTCGACGAGCGCAACCTGCGCCTCTTTCAGCTGCCGGTCGTGACCGGAGACGGCGAGATCGGCGAGAACGAGCGCGATCAGACAGGTGATGCGCGGAATGCCGTCTGGCGCATTGCGCCATGTCGTTTTCAGCGTGACGATCTGCTGACCGATGCTCTGCATGATCGCCGTGTACGACCGCGCATCGAGATCCTCGAGCAGCATGTTCGCCTGCGCGATCCACGAAATCAGCCGGCGTCCGACGACCTCCGGCTCGTAGGCGACGCCGTGTGCGAGCCGCCGCAACGCGATCCATTCGAGAACGAAAGCGCGCGCCGCAGCCGCCGCGTCTTCATCCTCCGTTGCCGCGAGGTGGCGCAGCCAGCCAAAGCCATGCAGTTTGCGCGCCCAAGCGAGGCTCGGAGGCTCGGCCCGGAATGGCGAGGCGCCTTTGAGATCGGCGATCTCGGAGGCAAGGCCGAAGTGGCCGTGCGCGATCTCGCTCCAGAAGCTCGGATCTGCAGCGCGCAATTCCTGCGGCACGATCAATATCTGATCGGTCCCATTGCCTGCGTAACGCCAGCGAAGCAACGGCGACGACACCGCAAGCGTCAGGGCCTGGCGCCGCAACCGCTCGATCGAGAGCGAGCGAATCCTGAAGCGTTCCGTGACATTGAGGCTCGACATGCTTTCCCCGTCCCAGGCATGCCTTGGCATACGCTCATCCGAACTAGCCGTGGATCGGTGCCAAAACAAGGCGCGCCGCACCAGCAAACAGTTAACAAGATAAGCCGCCGGTCAGCCGGCCCTCGTGAGTGCTGCGGCGTAGAATCCGTCGAGACCCTGAAATCCTTCCGGTAAATCTGAGAGATGCGTTGGAAGGGTTCTGAGATCGCCGTTTGCGGTCCGGAACGGGATCGCAACATCGTCCGGCGCAAACGGTTGGCGAGCAAATTCGCTGTGGTTTTTAAGAAACGCCGCGATCTGGTCTTCGCCTTCTTCGGGCTCCAGCGAGCAGGTGCAATAGACGAGCATCCCGCCCGGCTTCACGAAGCGCGCCGCGTGCGCCAGAAGCTTCGCCTGCAAGCCCGCGAGTGCCTGAACATCATCGTCGCGTTTCAGAAACAGAATATCAGGATGGCGGCGGATCGTGCCCGTCGCGGTGCACGGCGTATCGAGAAGCACGGCGTCGAATGTTTTGTCGGACGCGAATGTCAGTGCGTCGGCCGTCGCGGTTTCGGCGGTGAGCCCCAGCCGCTCTAAATTGCCCTTCAACCGCGCGAGCCGCCCGGCCGATTTGTCGACGGCCGTGACGTGGGCGCCTCCGGCCGCGAGTTGCGCCGCTTTCCCACCGGGAGCGGCACAAAGATCGAGCGCGTCAAGCCCCGCAACGTCGCCAAACAGCTTCACGGGCAACGCCGCCGCTGCGTCCTGAACCCACCAGGCGCCCTCGGCGTAGCCCTCGAGTTCTTCGATGCGGCCGGCGCCGGCGCATCGCACCGACCCATTCGGCAACACGATACCGCCGAGACGCTCGGCCCAGTGCTCGGGATCGGACTTGACGGTCAGATCGAGAGGCGGCTCCGACAGCGACGCCCGGGCGATTTGTCGGGCCTCTGTCGCTCCGTAGACGCGGGTCCATCGCGACAGCAGCCAATCGGGAATAGTCAGAGCGACATTGTCGAGCGAGGCAAGGCGTCCGCCGCCGCTTTCACTCGCCCGCCGCAACACGGCGTTGACGAGGTGGGCGAAACGCCGTGCCAATTTGTCGGCGCGGCATTGGTCGACCGCCAGCGAAATAGCGGCATGCGCCGGCGTTTGAAGCAAAAGCATCTGCGCCACGGCAGCCAGCAGGATTTGCTCGAGACGGCCTTGGTGCTCCGGCAGCGGCTTTTCGAGATACGTGTTGAGAACCGCCTGAAGCGAACCCCGATTGCGCAACACCGTCGTTGCAATCAGCCGCGCGAACGCACGATCGCGGGGCGCAAGATCGCGCGACGACGCCGCCTTCGCAAAGGTGTCATCGAAGGGACGCTTTTCAACGAGAACCGAAAACAGCGCCGAGACAGCGACGTCGCGAGCCAAGAGCCCATCGGAGCTCGAGGTTCGACCTGGGCCGCCCGATGGGCCAGCACCGTGCGTCACGCGGGCGGACACCGATTTTATGCGCACGTCATTACGACCACCAATCGGCACATCAACCCCACGGGCTCGGAGGCTTCGTGTAGTTTTGCCCGCCAACCCAAACTTCACCCGGACGCCCGCCCTCATTCGCAGGACGTTCGCTCATACCATCAGATCTTGCCGCTTCGTCGCCTAGGCTTGCCGATCCGGAAGCCCGCATCTCACGCGCCAGCGCCTCGAGCGCGGCGACGCGATTTTCGACATTCGGATGCGTCGAAAAAAGATTATCGATACCGTGGCCGTTAAGAGGGTTGATGATGAACATATGCGCCGCCGCCGGTATAGCCTCAGCCTCGGGGTTTTGGATACGGCGCGCAAGCCCGTCTATTTTCTTCAGCGCCGATGCCAACCACAACGGGTTACCGCAGATCATCGCCCCCAAACGGTCGGCCTGATATTCGCGCGAGCGGCTGATCGCCATCTGGACCAGAGCCGCGGCGATCGGCGCCAGGATGACAGCGGCGAGCGTGCCGAAAATTCCCAGGCCGCCGCGATCGTCGCTGCGGCCGCCGCCGAACAACATGCCGAATTGCAGATACTGTGCAAACATCGACACCGCGCCGCCGATGGTCGCGGCGACCGCCATCGTCAGCGTGTCGCGACTTTTAACGTGCGCCAGCTCGTGCGCCAGAACGCCGGCGAGTTCTTCGCGGTTCAAGGCTTCGAGAAGTCCCGTCGAGGCGCAGAGAGCGGCATGTGACGGACTGCGTCCTGTCGCGAAGGCATTGGGCTGCGGATTATTCATCACATAAACGCGCGGCATCGGAAGATCGGCCTTCCGGGCAAGCTCGCGAACGAGCCCGAAAAGCTCGGGCGCGGTGGCCTCGCTCACTTCCTCGGCGTTGAACATCCGCAACACGATCTGGTCGGACTTCCAAAGACTCATGACATTCATCACGAGCGCGACCGCAAATGCCACGACGAGACCGGCCTTGCCGCCGACGGCGGCGCCGAGCACGAGGAGGATTGCGGTCAGCACGGCCAGCAGGAGCGCGGTCTTGGCATAGTTCATGGGCATTCGGTCACACTCCTGATGCTCACCGGGCTCCTCGCATCACCCGGCCGAGCATATATATGGTGCCCGAAAGTTTGTACAAAGGGCCGTGCACAAGGGCCGGTGCCGGTCCTCTGTGCCGGTCCCGTATGGATTGCGAGAACTCTGCCATGAACCCGATCGAGGCCAAAGCTGAACCGGCGCCAGATGACGAAGCGGCTGCCCCGGTGCTGACGCCTGAGGCGCGCCGCGCGCTCGAAGAGGCCGAAGCGCGCCGCCGCTTGAAGGCTGCCACTGAGGCCGCACCGCCCGAGGTCGGCGGCCGAAACGGGCCTGACCCCATCCGCTACGGCGACTGGGAAAAGGACGGCATCACATCAGACTTCTGAATGCCGTTCCTAATGCAAGGCCCACTTAGCTGCCTCGGCGGTTCTGCCGATTGCTGATCAATTCGTCGACGACAGTCGGGTCGGCAAGGGTAGATGTATCGCCGAGATTTCCGAAGTCGTCTTCGGCAATCTTCCTCAAGATGCGGCGCATAATTTTTCCCGAGCGCGTTTTCGGCAATCCTGGAGAGAACTGAATGAGATCGGGCGATGCGATCGGGCCGATCTCCTTGCGAACGTGAGAGACGAGATCCTTCTTCAGTGTGTCGTCGCCGTTTTCGCCGGAGTTCAGAGTAATATAGCAGTATATCCCTTGCCCCTTGAGGTCGTGCGGGTAGCCCACAACAGCGGCTTCCGAAACTTTCGGATGCGAGACGAGCGCGCTTTCGACTTCGGCGGTTCCCATGCGGTGCCCCGAGACGTTGATGACATCATCGACACGGCCGGTGATCCAATAGTAGCCGTCGGTATCGCGCCGGCAGCCGTCGCCGCTGAAATACATCCCGGGATAGGCGGTGAAGTAGGTTTTCTCGAAGCGGTCGTGATCGCGATAGATCGTGCGCGACTGGCCGGGCCAGCTATCGAGCATCACCAGATTGCCCTGCCCCGCACCCTCGACGACTTGTCCCTTGTCATCGACGAGCGCTGGCTGAACACCGAAGAACGGTTTGGTTCCCGAACCGGGTTTCAAAGCGATGGCGCCGGGAAGCGGCGAGATCATGATGCCGCCGGTCTCGGTTTGCCACCAGGTATCGACGATCGGGCAGCGGCCCTCACCGATGACGTGATAGTACCACTCCCACGCTTCCGGATTGATCGGCTCGCCGACGGAACCCAGGAGCCTGAGCGACGCGCGGCTCGTCCGTTTGACCAGCGCATCTCCGGCGCCCATCAGCGCCCGAATGGCCGTCGGCGCCGTGTAGAAGATCGAGACCTTCCACTTATCGATGACATCCCAGAACCGCGACGCCGAAGGATAAGTCGGAATCCCCTCGAACATCAGCGTCGTCGCGCCATTGGCCAGTGGCCCATAGACGATGTAGCTGTGACCTGTGACCCAGCCGACGTCAGCCGTGCACCAATAGATATCGCCGTCGTGATAATCGAAGACATAATGATGCGTCATCGCGGCGTAGAGCAGATAGCCGCCCGTCGTATGTACGACACCTTTGGGTTTCCCCGTCGATCCCGACGTATAAAGAATGAAGAGCGGGTCTTCGGCTTTCATTTCTTCTGCGGGGCATTCGGCCGAAACTGTCGGTAGCTCGTCGTGCATCCACAGATCGCGCCCCGGCGTCCACGGAACAGGATTTCCGGTGCGACGCACGACCAGCACTTTCTCTCCGCCCTTGCATTTGGCGAGCGCCGCATCGACGTTTTTCTTGAGTGGCACGGGCTTGCCGCCGCGCAGGCCTTCGTCGGCCGTGATGATGAGTTTTGAGTCGGCATCCTCGATTCGGTTCTGCAGGCTATCCGGAGAGAACCCTCCGAACACGATCGAATGAATGGCGCCGATCCGCGTGCACGCCAGCATCGCGTAGGCAGCCTCGGGGATCATCGGCAGATAGATCGTGACACGATCGCCCTTTTTCACGCCGTGCTTCTTCATGACGTTGGCGAAGCGCTGAACGCGTTCGGAAAGTTGCCGGTAGGTGATGCGCTCACTTTCATCCGGATTGTCGCCTTCCCAGATGATGGCGATCTGATCGCCGCGCGTCGCGAGATGGCGATCGATGCAGTTCGCCGAAACGTTGATCGTGCCGTCCTCAAACCAGCGAATATCGACCGGGCCCGGACCGAACGTCGTATTCTTGGCGCGGGTATAAGGCTTGATCCATTGCAGCCGTCGTCCGGCTTCCGACCAGAAGCCCTCCGGGTCCGAAACCGACCGATCGTACATCGCCTGATAGGATTCAGCGTTTACGTAGGCCCGTTTCGCCCATTCGGCGGGCACGGGATAGACTTTGTCGGACATGCGGGCGTTCCTCCGGATTGGCCATCTCTGCAGCCATTCACCAGGCCATTATGCGGCGAGGAGAGGTGGTCCACAACATGCTCGAAGGTCGAAACTGGGCCCCCGACCACGCTGGTCGCGACCAAAGCCGGCTAACCGCGATCTTATGCGCGCCAGACAGCCGTTCGCTTGCTCTCGGCATCTTCGAGTTCGCGCGTCACCGGGACCTGATATTCGGCAAGTCGGGTGAAGCGGCCTTCGGGAAAGTAGCTTCGTTGCGGATCGCCGATGTAGATGACGCTGCCGCGCGCCTTCGCCTCGGCAATGTAGGCAACGACGCGATCGGCGAGCTGACGCTCGTAAAAGAGATCACCGATGATGATCACGCATTCGCCGGCTGGCGGTTCAGCGAGTAGATCGGTGCCCGTGGTTTCCAAGGAGACGGCGTTGGCCCGAGCATTGAGGGCGCATGCCGCGAGTGCGACCTTGTCGATGTCGGCGGCGAGCACCGCGTTGGCTCCAGTCTTCGCCGCCGCGATGGCTGAAATTCCGGAGCCTGAGCCGAGATCTAGCACGGTCTGACCCCGACAGACGTCGGGATGGTCGATGAGATAACGCGCGACTGCCTGGCCGCCTGCCCACGCGAAGGCCCAATAGGGCGGCGGCAGGTTGATCTCGCCGAGTTCGTCTTCGGTCTTTTGCCAGATCGGCAATGACTCGGCCGCCAGATGCAGGAGGATTTCCGGCACCAGCGGCGGCGAAATCAGTTTCGTGTTCTCGGTGATGAAACGTAGAACGCTGTTGTGATCGGCAAGGTCGAGATGCCCAGCGGTCATGATCCCTTCAGCTTTTTTGGATCGAGACCGCCCATTCGGCAAACTTCCTTCCACTCGTCGGCAGTCACCGGCTGAACCGAGAGACGCGAATTCACGACAAGCATCATATTACTGAGCTTCGGATTGAGTTTGACCGCGTCGAGCGTGACGGGCTTCGGCACCGCTGTGACTGCCGCCACGTCGACGCACTCCCATTTCCCTGTGTCGTCTTTGGCTTCCGGGTGGACGGTTGCGATGACGCGGCAGACGCCGACAACCTCCTTGCCCTCATTCGAATGGTAGAAAAATCCGAGATCGCCGACTTGCATTTTGCGCATGTTGTTGCGGGCCTGGTAGTTGCGCACACCATCCCAGGACTCGCCCTTTGACCCGCGCGCGACGAGATCATCCCACGAGAACGCGTCGGGTTCTGATTTAAACAGCCAATACTGCATTGTGAGAACAATCCGCACGGAAGGTTTGTGCGTAACGCGGAACCGGCTTTAGCTCAAGCGGCCCAAAAGCAGAACCTCCGCGCCGAGAAGGCACGGAGGTTCAGACGCGACACAAAACTTAATGACCGGCTAAGGACCGAAGCGATCGAGCCGCGTTGTGTTATTGCGAAGGTATCCCGAAGAAGCTGATTTTGCGTAAACGCGCGCGTCGTATGAATTTATTTTTCTTCAGACCGCAAACACCACGGACCGGCGTATCGCAAACACGGCCGCGAAGCTGACCGCCGCCGCAACGATCTTGGCGGCGATCGGTGCGACGCCGAAGGCCCCCGTGGCGATCGCAATAATAAAGCCGGTCAGCGTAATGCCAACCAATCCCGACAGCAGAAACTCGACAAACCGGCGGCGCTCCGACTTACGCGAGCCTTGGGTTTTGAACACGAATCGCGACGACAGGAAGTAATGGACCACCATCCCCACCGCATACCCGGCGATACCAGCGAGTGAAGCCGCGACCGCTGCAGAGTATAACGCGATGTAAACGCCGAAATCGGCCGCCAAGGCTGCAATGCTGACGACACCATAGCGCGACAGTTGCGGCATGAGGCGCACCAAACGGCGAACAAAGCTGTGCTGCGTATAGCCGATCCCGACTGCGGCCGATGATCCCGAATGCTGCGCGGCAAGTTGCATGTGTTAGCCGGCCTTGCGGAGTTGGGTCGGAACTAGGCGGACGCTTTTCAACGCTTCCTCGGCGCCGGAATGACCGGCTTCGTGATACTCCGCGTCCTCGTTGACATCCCAGATGTCGTAGAGCATCTCGTCCGCGACGATGTTTTTGACCGTCAGCATCGACGTCATCATCGCGTGGTCCTGGTTGTTGTACTTGTGCATACCATTGCGACCGACGAGATGCAGCGACGGATACTTTTCGCTGAGCTCGGTGCGGATCGCCTCGACGTTGCGCTTGTAGCCTTCGTCGTAGACCGGATAGGCCTTCTTTTGGCGCACGACGCAGCCGTCGATGCATTCGTCTTCTCTGGCGAGGCCGATCTTGGCCAGTTCGCTCCGGCCGAGAGCCAGCAGATCCTCGTCAGGCGAATCCCACAGCCCGTCACCTTCGAAGCAGAAGTATTCAAGCCCGAGGCAGGCGAGTTTCTCGTCCGGCACCATTTCCGGCGACCACGAACGGAAATTCTGGATGCGTCCGACTTTGACGCTCGGCTCGTGGATATAGATCCAGTTATCCGGGAAAAGGTCGGGTTTGTTGACGACCAGCGCCACGGTGATGAAATCGCGGTAGCGCAACCTATCGGCGGCTGCCGCGCACGCCGGTTTCGCGGTGAAAGAATGTACGAGTTCGCGGATCGGCGCCGATGAAATGACGTGACGCGCCGTGAACGTCATCTCCTCGCCCGTTTCTTTACGGGCCGTGATCGTCCACAGCCCCTGCTTGTCGTCGTGGCTGAGTGCCGTGAGACGCGTTCCCATGTGGATTTTGCCACCCTGCGCACGCGTTTTGCGCGCCGCGGCGTCCCACATCATGCCCGGACCCTTGCGCGGGTACTGGAAGCTCTCGATCAGCGTCTTGATGACTTCGCCGTCGTTGGCCGACGTCCCATCGACGAAGCCCTTCGGCTTCACCGAGTTACGCAGCGCGTTCGCCATGGCCGACCAGAGGTCGAGGCCCTTGATGCGCTGCGCCGCCCAGTCGGCCGAAATTTCATCGCAGCTCATCCCCCACACTTTCTCGGTGTAGGTCTTGAAGAAAATTGCGAACAGCCGCTCGCCGAATTGGTTGGCGACCCAGTCGTGGAACGTCTCCGGCTTCTCGTTCGGGAAGGCCTGCTTGTACATGAACGACAGGACACACATCGCGCTTTCGACGACGCCGAGATTGCCGAGAGCTTCGAACGCTTTTAGCGGATAAGAATAGTATTTGCCGTCGTAGTAGATGCGGCTCATGCGCGGGCGCGTAATGAAATCCTGCGGCAGGATTTCTTTCCACAAATCGACAACCTCTTTCGATCTCGAAAAGAAGCGATGGCCGCCGATGTCGAACAGGAAGTCCTTGTAATTCGCGGTGCGGCTGATGCCGCCGACATAATTGGGATCGGCTTCGATAATGGTCGTCGAGATGCCCTGCTTGGTCAGCAGGTAGGATGCGGTGAGCCCGGCAGGGCCGGCACCGATGACGAACACTTCACTATGCGACATGAAATACGCCCGTACTCTGAGATCGGCCCCGACAACGCGGCAATGGGCTGCCTCTTCGCGCGGCACACCACCGGCCGTTGAGATTATGAGGGATCGGTAAATAAAGACTGACGTTTGCGATCGATCGGCTGGGAATCGGAAGCGGCCGACGCGCCGTGTTTCCTCACCGCATGAGCCTTTAAAGTTTACGATCCTCTAATGCGCTTGCCCTATCTTCGAGAGGCTTGGCCGGGGTGGGCGTATGATTTCCGCAGCGTTGAAAGCTACCGAGGCCAGAAGCCTCACCTCGCGGATCGCGGACGTGCCGAACTGGGCATGGTGGCTGCTCGCACTTTCATTCATTGCCATCAAGAGCTGGTCCGTCGGCGGAACCGGCGTGTTCGGCAACCTCGGCGATTCCGATGATGCAACACGTCTGATCCAGGTGCGCGAATTGCTGGCGTCGGGCCACTGGTTCGACACGACCACGATGAAACTCGGCGGCAACGCCGGAATGCTATCGCACTGGTCGCGACTGATCGACCTGCCTCTCGCGACTCTGATTGCCGGCTTCAGCCTCGTCATGCCGGTTCGAAGCGCAGAATGGCTGACCCACATCGTGTGGCCGGTTTCGCTGCTCGGCGCGCTTCTTTGGATTGTCTATCGGACGACCGCCAAGGTTGCCGGTGAAAGCGCCGGCCGCATGGCTCTGCTGCTCGCCGTTATGAGCCCCTTCGCTTATTATCAGTTCGCCGTCGGTCGCATCGACCATCATAACGTGATGATCGCCGCCGCCGTCTCGGCCGTGCTTCTGATCTGGTCTAACCCCCAAAAGACTGACGTCTGGCGTATCGCCGGCGTTCTGACCGGCATCGCCGTCGCCGTCGGCTATGAGGCCTTAGCGCCCGCCGTCGCTATCGGTGCCTTCGTCGCTCTTTGGGGTCTTCTCGACCGCCGCGCTGCAGAACCTGCGGCGGCTTTTGCCACCGCACTAGCGCTGACCTTCGGTCTCGCATTTGTCGCAACGATCGCGCCGTCGCGCTGGATGGACATCCGCTGCGACGCGATCTCGCTGAACATGGTGGCGTTGGTCTTGTTCGGCACGTCCGGCGTCGCCATCGCCGTCGGACCGGGCCGCAACTGGCCCATGGCCGGACGCCTCGCCGTCATCGCTGCAGCGGCCGGCGTAGGCCTTGCGATCTTCGGCATGCTCGAACCCAAGTGCCTGGCCGGTCCCAAAGGCCAGCTTCCGCCGCTGCTGACCAAGGTATGGCTCGACAACGTCGCGGAAAACTCCAGCATTCTTTCGGAACTCGTCTCCGGAGACCTCGACCAGTCGCTTGGCCTCACGCTGTTCTACCTGATCGGCCTTGGGGCAGTGACCCAGCAAGCTTGGAAGAGCCGAACGCCCGCCGATATCTTCCTGCTCGCTGCCTCGGCAGCGTTTACGGCCTTTGCCTGCTGGCAATACAAATTCATGTCGTACGCAAGCTTTCTCGCGATCGTGCCGATTGCAATCGCGATCAGCCGTCTCGGAGGCCTCGCAGAGGTCAGCGCCACAACGGTGCGCTTCGCCGCCCTTGTACTGGCGAGCCAATCGCTTCTGCTCGCGGCCTCCGGCGCCCTCGACAATGCGATTGGCCGTCCGAAAATAATCACCGAAGACATGCGCACCGATGCCGATGCCTGCGCCAAACCTGCCGCCATGCACGATTTGGCGGATCTGCCGTCAGGTCTCGTCGCCGCTCACATCGATATCGGCGCTTACATTGCGGCGCTGACGCATCACCGCGCGCTAGCAGCACCGTATCATCGCATCGCCAATGCAATCATCGCCAACAACGAGATATTTGCCGCCCACGACCCCGCTGCCGCAGCGGCAATACTGCAACGTGAGAATGTCGATTACATCGTCATTTGCCGCGGCCTCGATGGGCCTTCGGCATCGAGCCAAGTCTGGAAAGGCTCGCTGCGCACCGCTCTCGTCAAAGGCGATCCGCCAAAATATCTGACGCCCGTGCCGCTCTCGAACCCGGATTCTTTATTCCGCGTGTGGAAGGTCGACCGAACAGCGCTCAATCTTCAGCCTTCAGCGGCCGCTGCATCAGCGCCGTAATCGCTTCCTCGACCGTCAGCTGGCCTTCGATGATGCCGTGCACGGCTTCTGCGATCGGCATATCGACACCTTTCTCGCGCGCCAGCCGCACGAGCGCCGCCGACGTATAAACGCCTTCCGTCACGGCCGATCGGCCGCCGAGAATTTCAGCCAGCCCACGTCCCTCGCCCAATGCGCGGCCGAGCGACATGTTGCGCGACTGCGTACTCCCGCAGGTGAGTATGAGATCGCCGAGACCGGAGAGGCCCAGCAGAGTCTCAGGTCTTGCGCCCATCGCGTCGCCGAAGCGACGGAGTTCCGCGAAACCGCGCGTGACGATCGCCGCGTGGGCGCTGGCACCGAGGCCACGGCCCTCGACGATACCTGCGGCGATGGCGAGCACATTCTTCACCGCGCCGCCGAGTTCGGCGCCGATTACGTCGCTTGACCAGTAGAGCCGCACCTGGCGCGATGAAAGCCCCACCGAGAGCGCCCGGCCGAGCCCTTCATTATGACAGGCGAGAGTCAACGCCGTGGGCAAGCCCCGCGCCACATCGGCTGCAAAGCTCGGGCCCGTCAGCACGGCGCGCTGCGCGTCGGGCGCCACTTCCTCGATGATGTCGCCGAGGAACTTGCCTGTATTTTGCTCGATGCCTTTCGAACAGACGACGACGGGAACGTCGGCACTGAGATGCCGCGCCAGTTTGCTCATCACGCCACGCATGTGCTGCGCCGGCACGACGGCCAGCATTGCGTCGCATCGTGCAGCCTTCGCTAGATCGGCCGTCGCGTGGATTGTTGGATGAAGACTAATGCCGGGGAGAAATACGCGGTTGACGTTGCGGGCATTGATGTCGTCGACGATCTCGGGCTCGCGCGCCCATAGCGTCACCGCGTTGCCGCCGTGCGCGAGCGATTGCGCGAGCGCCGTACCCCACGCTCCTCCGCCAATGACACTGACCGTTCTGATCTGCAAGGCCGGCCCCCGATGAATCGTGCTTGAGCTTAGCACGCCATTTTGACGATCGCTCCGCGCTAAGCTTTAACACCTGCGCCGGTGGCAGGCGCCGCGTCCGGATCGAGCGGCCAGCGTGGCCTTACGGGCACCTCGAGCCCGTCAACGAGGCCAAGGGATAAACGCTCGGCACCGGCCCAAGCGATCATCGCGCCGTTATCGGTGCACAATTCCAAGGGCGGAGCATAAATCGAGAACCCGAAATCCTCAGCAACGCCCTTCAGCGCGGTTCGCAAAACTTTGTTCGCAGCGACACCACCGGCGACGACGAAGCCCTTGTCTCGACCTTCTGGTAACATCCGCACGGCGGCACGCATGGAAAGCGCCACGCGGTCCGCTACGGCATCGCAAACCGCCGCCTGGAACGAGGCGCAGAGATCTGCAACGTCCTGCTCCGATAGCGGCGCGATGCGGGCCGCCGCATGCCGTACCGCCGTCTTCAGGCCGGCGAACGAAAAATTCGGATCTTCGCGGCCGGCCATCGGGCGCGGCAAGTTGAAACTGCTGGGGTTGCCCTTGAGCGCCGCCGCCTCGACGGCCGGACCGCCGGGCATCGGTAGGCCCAGGAGCTTGGCCGTCTTATCGAAGGCTTCACCCAGCGCATCGTCGATCGTCGTCGCGAGCCGCTCGTAGCGCCCGACGGCTTGGACGAGCAAAAGCTGCGTATGGCCGCCCGAAACGAGCAGCATCAGGTAAGGCGGCCGCAGGCCTTCGGTCAGGCCGACTGTCAAGGCGTGCGCCTCGAGATGATTGATTGCGAGAAATGGCTTGCCGGTGGCGAGCGCCAGGGCCTTGCCGGTCGTCGCGCCGACAATCAGCCCGCCGATCAGACCGGGACCCGTTGTGGCGGCGATGCCCGCGAGGTCGTCCAGCCCGATCTGCGCTTGTGCCAGGGCAGTGCGGATCAGTTGATCGAGACACTCGGTGTGGGCACGAGCGGCAATCTCAGGAACGACCCCGCCGTAGATCGCGTGCTTGTCAAATTGCGAGAGCACGACGTTGGATAGTATGCGTCCCGACCCCGAACGATCGCGCGCGACAACTGCCGCGGCCGTTTCGTCGCAGCTCGTCTCGAGGCCGAGAACCAGTAAAGGCTCGCGCGCAAAACCGGGCTGCAACGTCATCTGTTCAGGATCTTAGAGGGCGAGGTTGGAATCGGCGCACCTTTGGAGCATTAATGTCGCCCGAACATTCGGCACAGCGGGATCAGAGCCCCCGCCTAGCACCCGGAGAAACCTTTTTGCAAGCGACCCGCATCCGCATCGGGACCAGAGGCTCGCCCTTGGCGATGGCTCAAGCGCATGAAGTGCGCGACAGGCTGCAACGGGCGCACGGGCTACCCGAAGGCGCCATTACGATCACAGCCATCAAGACGACGGGCGACCAGGTGACCGACCGGCCGTTGTCGGATATCGGCGGCAAAGGCCTCTTTACCAAGGAAATCGAGGAGGCGCTGCTGGCGAACGAGATCGACGTCGCCGTGCACTCCATGAAGGACATGCAGACCGCCTTGCCTGACGGGCTGGCCGTCGGCGCCGTCCTGCCGCGCGAGGACCCGCGCGATGCCTTCATATCGCTGAAGTACGCCAACCTCCGCGCCCTTCCCGGCGGCAGCATTGTCGGAACATCATCGCTGAGGCGCAAATCGCAACTGCTCGACGTTCGGCCGGATCTCCGCGTCATCGATTTCCGCGGCAACGTCCAGACAAGGCTGCGCAAGCTGCAGGAGGGCGTCGCCGCCGCGACCATCCTTGCCGTCGCCGGATTGAAGCGGCTCGGACTGCAGGATCAGATCACCGCGCCGATGCCGATCGACGAAATGTTGCCGGCCGTCGCACAAGGCGCGATCGGTCTCGAAATCCGCGGCGGCGACGACACGACGGCTGCCCTGGTCGAGCCGTTGAACGATGCTGCGACGGCGCAGGCCGTCATCTCCGAACGCGCGTTCCTCGCCCGGCTCGAAGGCTCGTGCCGTACGCCGATCGCCGGGCACGCCGCGCTAGACGACGGCCGGCTGTGGTTTCGTGGACAAATTCTTTCGATCGATGGCACGAAAAAGTATGACGTGTCCCGCACCGGCGCACCGCATGAGGCGCACGAACTCGGCCTCGCTGCTGCAGACGAAATCCTGAGCAAGGCCGACGCGGCCGTACTGGCCCGCTCGAGCGCCTGATGCACGTCCTCATCACGCGGCCCGAAGGCGACGGCGAAGCGCTCAAGGCGCAGATCGAGCAGCTTGGCTGTCGCGCCACGCTCGCCCCACTCATTAGCATCGTATCCGAGGCGATCCCCCTTTCCGCGATCGCAGGCGCGACGGCACTGATCGTAACGAGCCGCAATGCGCTGAAGGCACTGGCGGCTTCGCCGGCGCTCGGGGCTGCAATGGCGTTGCCGCTCTACGCCGTCGGGCCGGGCACGGCTGCGCTTGCCCGAGACCTCGGATTCAAGGACATACGAGAAGGACCCGGCACCGGCGCCGAACTCGTGCCGATTCTCAGCGCCGATGGGCGAAGGACAGGTGGCACCTTCGTTCACCTTGCGGGCAACGTTTTGGCCTTTGATCTCAAAACGGCATTGGAGGGAGAAGGCGTTACCGTCAAAACGGTAACGGCCTACCGCGCCGTTGCCGCAGAAAATCTTTCGCCGGCCGTCACTGAAGCGCTCCAGAACCAGACCATCGACGCCGTCATATTGATGTCCCCCAGAACGGCCGAAGCATGGGCCCGGATTGCAGGCGAAGTTCTGACGCCAGCGGTCCTTTCCGGCATGAACCATCTTTGCCTGTCCGAGGCCGTGGCGGGGGTTTTGAGAGCGCAACTTGCCGCAGGAAACATCTCTGTCGCCGCGGGTCCTAACCTCGAGGAAATGCTTGCCCTAGTAAAACGTCTCGCGGCACACTCGGACGAGGTATAAGACAGGCGATGTCGACCGGCGCTGAAGGCCGGTACACGCTCTCACAAGCCGATGAATTTTTGCCGGGAATTAACCTGGATTACGTGGCATACGCGCGTTTCGTATGGAGGTCTTAGCTCCCAATGGCAGACGACAAATCAGACGCGGGCAAGGGCGCCGCGCAAAGCGGCACCAGTAAACGCCCTTATGCAACGCTCAATCTCAAGGCGACAGAGATCAAGGTGACGCCGGTTGCCAGCAGATCACAACCTGCGGCTTCAGTCGAAACCGAAACACCACGCCCGGCGCCGGCCCGCTC
>NZ_DATNBA010000021.1:0-18300 GCF_035572195.1 Hyphomicrobium sp.
CCCGGCGACCGGCGAAGCCATCAAGATCAAGGCATCGAAGAAGATCGCCTTCCGCGCCGCCAAGGATTTGAAAGAGTCGGTCTAACGATCGTCTCTTGCTATGAATTCTTCAAAGGCCGCCTTTTGAGGCGGCCTTTTTTGTTTGGAGCTGGCGACTTCGCTCGCGAAGCCAGCCGCCGGCGCCGAAGTCCGACGTCTGGCCAGCGCTTAACCGCTCGTGAAATAGTTCGAGATGAAGCGGCCGTAGATGTCAGTCAGCAATTTGAGATCGGCGACGCTCGTATGCTCGTCGACCTGGTGGATCGTCGAATTGACCAGGCCAAATTCAACGACCGGACAAATGTCCTTGATGAAACGCGCATCCGACGTGCCGCCGCCGGTCGTCAGCGCCGGAACGCGCCCGGTGACGGACTTAACCGCGTCCTTGAGCGTTGAAACCAGCCGTCCGGGTTGGGTGACGAAAACATCGCCGGTGCCGGAAAACGTCAGATCATATTTCGCGTCGAGTTCAGCCGCTGCGCGGGCCGCCGTGTTGCGAACCCAGGTCTCGATCGTCGGCCGCGACCACGTGTCGTTATAGCGAATATTGAGCTTGGCGACGGCGTATCCGGGGATGACGTTCGTCGCCGTGTTGGGCACCGAGATGACGGTCACTTGCAAGTTGGACGGCTGGAAGTTTGCCGTCCCTCCGTCAAGCTTTGCCGTCGCCAGGCGATCGATCATGCGGGCGAGTTTCGGCACGGGATTGTCGGCGATCTGCGGGTAGGCCGAATGTCCCTGCTTGCCGTGGACGACGAGTTCGGCATTGAGAGAGCCGCGCCGGCCGATCCTGATTTCGTCGCCGAGGGCATGCGGGTTCGAGGGCTCGCCGACCAGACAGGCATCGACCACTTCGTCGCGCGCCTTCAGCCAGTCGAGCATCTTCGCCGTGCCGTTGATCGATGGCCCTTCTTCGTCGCCCGTGATCAGGAACGACAGCGAACCGCGTGGCAGTCCGCCGTAGTGATGGATGTATTTCAGCGCGGCGGCGACGAATGCTGCGATACAACCCTTCATATCGACGGCGCCGCGGCCATAGAGGAGTCCGTCGCGGATTTCGCCGGCAAACGGCGGCACCGTCCAGCCGGCGTCGTTGCCGACCGGCACAACGTCGGTATGTCCGGCAAACGAAAGATGCGGGCGGCCGGAGCCGAGGCGTGCGTAAAGATTATCCACGTCGGGTGTGCCGGGCTCGGAGAATATCAGGCGATGACAGGTGAAGCCTGCAGGCTCGAGAACGTTTTGCAAAAGCGTCAGCGCGCCCGCTTCGTCCGGCGTCACGCTCTCGCAGCGGATAAGCGCTTGTGCCAGGGCGATTGGATCTGTCGGGACAAGCGTCATGATGCGCTCGGCCTATAAAGTTCCTGTGCCGAAGGCAACGGCATGTCGCGGCCCTCGAGGCTCTGCACGATCGTAATCTTCTGCCAGATCTTGCTGGAGAGGTCGGACGTCAGGCGTTCGATGTCGCCGACCGTATCGACGACAACCGGATCGCTCAGCTTCTCGGCATAGAGTGCGGCAAGTTTCGCCGTCAATGACAGCATTTCGGAACAATAATCGAGGTAGCGCATCAGTTCAAACGGCGTCAGGCTTCGATCCGGTGAGTTTGACGTGTGGACCGCTCCGAGCATGCTCGGGTCTTTGGTCAGCTGATGCATATCGATGACGTGAACGATCGAGCGGAACTCATGCAGCTCTTTCAAAGCCATCCGCTGCTTCAATCGCGATTCGAGGGTCGAGACGAAAAACAACGTCGCGCCCATCAGGACGATGATGTTGAATCCGGAATCGATGCCCTGCAGCGTGCCGAAGAGATCATCGTTGGTCTTCGTGCTGGTAAAGATCAGTTGGGCGACGGCGACGAGCAGCAAAACGCCGGCCGCTATTGCGAGCCAGATCAGCGTTTTCAGAGCAATATTCGAGCGGGCGACTTTCTCAGATCGTGCCGAAGTATCGCGGGCGAGCGTGACCAAGTCCGTGCACACGCGTCCAAGACCTGAGCCCGGAAAGCGCTCCTCGATACGCCGGAGCAAAGCTTCGAGCGTCTTGGTGATGAGGCCAGGATCAAGTTTGCGATACGTCGATCGATGCGCCAATATCTAATCCCGCAAAAGTTCGTTGATGCTCGTCTTGCTTCGCGTCTTTTCGTCGACCCGCTTGACGATTACCGCGCAATAAAGGTTCGGTCCGGGTTCGCCATTGGGCAACGGCCTGCCGGGCATCGATCCTGACACGATGACGGAATAGGGCGGCACCTTGCCGAAGAATTTCTCTCCCGTCGTACGGTCGATGATCGTCGTCGAAGCGCCGAGATAGACGCCCATCGACAGAACCGAACCTTCGCCGACCTCGACGCCCTCGGCAACTTCGGCGCGGGCGCCGATGAAGCAGTTATCCTCGATGACGACCGGCCCGGCCTGCAACGGTTCGAGCACTCCGCCTATGCCGGCGCCCCCCGAAATGTGACAGTTCTTGCCGATCTGGGCACAGCTGCCGACGGTCGCCCAGGTGTCGACCATGGTGCCGCTACCGACGTAGGCACCGAGATTGATGAAGGACGGCAGCAGCACGGCGCCCGGGGCGATGTAGGCCGAGCGGCGCACGATGGCGCCCGGCAGCACGCGAAATCCGCCCTTGCGAAAATCTTCGGCCGTCCAGCCGGCGAACTTTGGCTGCACCTTGTCCCAATAGAAACTCCCGGCGGGGCCGCCGGATATCGTCTCCATGTCATTGAGCCGGAACGATAAAAGAACGGCCTTCTTCAGCCACTGATTGACGGTCCAAGTGCCACCCTGCTTCTCGGCAACGCGCACCGCGCCCGTATCCAGCAGGCCAAGGGCCGTGTCGACAGCCTCCCGCACCGGGCCCTTTGTATCGAACGAAATTCCGTCGCGAGCGTCCCATGCCGTCTCGATTGTTCTCTGCAGATCGTCATGGGCCATTTCGGTGGGATCTCCGGACTTGGGCGCAATCGCCGACGCGCCTTGTCGCCCCTCCCCGCCGGGGTGTCAATTCCATGACAGGCGGGGCACTGCGAGCATTGAAACACAGTTCACAGAAAGCTGCGAAAAGTGGGGCGCACGACCCTTGACGCCGATTACGCTGCGCGTCCGAATCTGCAATTGTTCGGCCGCCTCGGACCGCGGTTTTGCGGTCCATGAAACAAGGAAGCGATGTCATGGCGAGATCGGAATCTACCAGCAAGAAAGTCGCGGCGTCGGCCTCGAAGGTCCTGCGTGATCCCAAAGCGAGCAAGGCTGAGAAGTCGGTCGCTGCTTCTGCGTTGACGCAGAAGGGCAGCAAGGAAATGACCAGCGCCAAGGTGGCTGCGACAGCCTCGAAAGTTATGCGCGATCCGAAAGCCAGCAAGGCGGCCAAATCGGCGGCGGCCTCGGCGTTGACCCAAAAAGCCAACAAGAAAAAGTAAGGTCGAAGGCTTTTCCCGATCCGCTTTCAATGGCGCTTGTTCGAGGTGGCTAATTCATCGCCGCCTCGATCAGCTTTTTGGCCTCCTGCGAGTCCCACTTGGCGGGGCCGGCCAGGCGGCCGACCTCAAGGCCGTCCTTATTGATGAGGATCGTCGTCGGCATTCCGACGAGTTTCAGCGCCAGCCCCTGCTTCGTCGTCACGTCGGTGTAAAGCTTAACATCGTGGGCTTTGACCTCGTCGAGAAATTTGCGCGAAGCGTCGAGCCCCTGCCTGTCGAGGCTCAAGACCACGACCTCGAATTTGTCGCTGCCGAGCGCTTGCTGTAGCCGGTTGAGTGCCGGCATTTCCTCTCGGCATGGCTGGCACCATGTCGCCCAGAGGTTCAAGAGCACGGTCTTGCCCTTGAAGCTCGACAGCGTCACGTCCTTACCCGAGGTGTCTTGAAATGTGATGTCGGGGAGTGGCGCCGGCGTCGCTTTTTTGACGAAGGCGGCCATTGCGCCGGACGACGCATCCGATGACGCCGCGGTCTCGGCCGTCGGTGCCGTCACCCCCGCCGATGGCGCGTTGTCAGAACGGCCTTTAATAACGTATACCGCCGCGAACCCGATCAGCGCTGACAGCGCCACTATCCACAGGGCCTTTTGGGCCGTGCCCACGCCGTTCGCTGCCATCTGGTACTTTCTTTCTTTTCAAGCCGACGGAGTCACTCGTGTCTGACAAGCCCGCCAACGCCATGTGGGGTGGCCGCTTTGCAATGTCTCCGGCCGAGATCATGCAGGAGATAAATGCCTCGATCGGTTTCGACAAGCGATTGGCGCCTCAGGATATCCGCGGCTCGAAGGCACACGCGCAAATGCTGGCTGAAGCCGGCATCCTGACCAAAGCCGACGCGCGCGAAATAGCCAAGGGGCTCGATCAGATTCTGGCCGAGATCGAAGCCGGGACGTTCAAGTTCTCGAACGCGCTCGAAGACGTGCACATGAACGTCGAAAGCCGGTTGAAGGGTCTGATCGGGTCGGCGGCTGGGCGGCTGCACACGGCGCGCTCGCGCAACGATCAGGTGGCGACGGATTTCCGGCTTTTTGTCCGCGATTGCATCGATGGTATTGATGCGGCGCTGGAGGCCGTGCAGCAGGCACTGGCCGAGAAAGCCGAAGCTCATGCGGCAACCGTCATGCCGGGCTTCACGCATCTGCAACCGGCGCAGCCCGTGACGTTCGGACACCACCTTCTCGCCTACGTCGAAATGATCGGGCGCGATCGCGGCCGGTTTGCCGACGCGAGGAAGCGGCTTAATGAAAGTCCGCTCGGTTCGGCGGCGCTCGCGGGGACGTCGTTTCCGATCGACCGGCAAAAAACCGCCGAAGCACTTGGCTTCGACAAGCCGATGGCCAACTCGCTCGATGGCGTCTCGGACCGCGATTTCGTGCTCGAGACGCTTGCCGCAGCGACGATCGCGGCCGTGCATTTCTCGCGGCTGGCGGAAGAGATCGTGATCTGGATGACGCCGCAGTTCGGCTTCGTGAAGCTCTCGGATCGCTTCACGACTGGCTCGTCGATCATGCCGCAGAAGCGCAACCCCGACGCTGCCGAACTGGCGCGCGCCAAGGTCGGGCGCATTGCGGGCGCCTTTCAAAGTCTCGTCATCGTGATGAAGGGGTTGCCGCTCGCCTATTCGAAGGACATGCAGGAGGACAAGGAAGCGACATTTGACGCGCTTTCGAGTCTAAGGCTCGTCATGGCGGCGATGGCCGGCATGATCGCCGATCTCGAGCCTAACCCCGAGGCCATGCGGGCAGCCGCCGGGCGCGGCTACGCGACGGCGACCGATCTCGCCGATTGGCTCGTCAAGGAGCTAAAGATGCCCTTCCGCGACGCGCACCACGTCACAGGAGCCATCGTCAAGGCCGCCGAGGCGAAAGGCGTCGATCTCGACGCATTGGCGCTGTCCGACATGCAGGCGGTCGAACCGCGCATTACGAAAGCCGTATTTTCGGTGTTGTCTGTCGAAAATTCGGTCAAAAGCCGGACGAGCTATGGGGGAACTGCGCCACAGAACGTCGCCAAAATGGCGCGTCAATGGCTGAGGCGGTTGGAAAAGGCCCGGGGGAAGGGCTAGAACCATTCATCGAGGCCGCAATCCGTGCGGCCAATAGGTTTTGGAGTTTTGCTCGTATGGCAGCGTCGCTGCGCACAAAGTCATGGATCGCCGTTGCGCTGATTGGCGTTGCGGGACTTGTCTTTGCGGGCTGCGGCGTCAAAGGTCCGCTTGAGCCGCCTCCAGGAGCCAAAGCTTCGGGCCAGGCGAAGTCGGCCGACGCGGCCGATCCGGGGACGAATTCGGACGCTCCGAAGAAGCCGCACGAGCCGTTCGTACTCGATCCGCTGCTGCGCTGATCGACCGCTTCACTTAACCGTCGAACTTTCCGAGCATTTCCGACTGACGCGAACGTTTCGTTCGGCTAGAAGCGCTGCCATGCATCACTTCCACTACAAATCCGGCATCCTCCACGCCGAGGACGTAAGCCTCGCACGCATCGCCGACGAGGTCGGCACGCCATTCTATTGCTATTCGACCGCGACGCTCGAGCGTCACTACGAAGTATTGGCGCACGCCTTTCGCGACCAGGACGCGCTCATCTGTTTCGCCGTCAAGTCCAACTCCAACCAGGCCGTCCTCGCGACGATGGCGCGCATCGGAGCCGGCATGGACGTCGTATCCGAAGGCGAACTTCGCCGGGCTCGGGCCGCGGGTGTGCCGCCGTCGAAGATCATTTTCGCGGGCGTCGGCAAGACGCGCGCCGAAATGGCCTATGCGCTCGAAGCGGGTATCCTCGGGTTCAACGTCGAGAGCGAACCTGAGCTCTTGGCGTTGAGCGACGTCGCAACGGCAGTCGGCAAAACCGCTTCGATCGCTCTGCGCGTCAACCCCGACGTCGATGCCAAGACGCATTCCAAGATTTCAACAGGCAAATCGGAAAACAAGTTCGGCGTGCCCTATGCCGATGCCCGTGCGCTTTACGCGAAGGCGGCGAAATTGCCCGGCATCAAGGTCGCGGGCATTCACATGCACATCGGCAGCCAGATCACGGATCTAGCGCCGTTCCGCGACGCGTTTCGATTGCTCGGCGTTCTGGCGCGCGATCTCAATGCCGACGGCATTGCGCTCGAACACATCGACATCGGCGGCGGTTTGGGAATTCCCTATCGCGGTAACAATGACGTGCCGCCGCATCCCGACGAGTACGCTGCGGCCGTCAAACAGGCGCTGGGCGGCCTTGGTCTCAAAATCGTGCTTGAACCGGGCCGCATGATCGTCGGCAACGCCGGCGTTCTCGTCACGCGCGTTACCTACGTCAAGGAAGGCGCGGACAGAACATTCACTATCGTCGATGCAGCGATGAACGATCTCATTCGGCCGACGCTCTACGAGGCCTATCACGACATCTGGCCGGTTGCGGAAATGCGCTCGGATATGTCGCCGATGCAGCAGGATATCGTCGGCCCGGTCTGCGAAACGGGCGATTACCTGGCGCAGGACAGGGCCTTGCCGCCGTTCGAGGCCGGCGACCTGATCGCAGTCATGACGGCTGGAGCCTACGGCGCCGTCATGTCATCGACGTACAATTCGCGTCCACTCATCCCCGAGGTTCTCGTGAACGGGGATCGCTATGCCGTCGTTAGGCCGCGTCCGAGTTATGACGAGTTGATCGGTGCCGATAGTTTGCCGCCGTGGCTGGTGAACCAGGGCTGATATCAAAGCAACATTGTCATTCCCCGCCGGCAAGTACTGGGTCACGGGTCTCGCTAAGTGGCTCGCCCGGAATGACAGTTCTTTTGTTTCAGTCTGACCCGCTCGCGCACACTTGTCATCCCGGCCGGAGCGCAGCGGAGAGCCGGGACCCAGGTGCGTTGCCGCGATCCCGGTTGTCGCAAGCGGCTTCGCAAGATGG
Organism: Hyphomicrobium sp.; assembly: GCF_035572195.1. GTDB lineage: Bacteria > Pseudomonadota > Alphaproteobacteria > Rhizobiales > Hyphomicrobiaceae > Hyphomicrobium_B. The sequence goes on from NZ_DATNBA010000021.1 coordinate 7,425, forward strand.
GAGGCGGCAGGTCGCCCTCGAGGCGTTGCGGCGAGCGCTGAAAGCCGAGGTTTTCCGGGGTTAACGTTGCATTATGTTAAGGTGCCGGGGTTCCACGCCGTGTTAGGTTTAGCTGAATGGTAGAGCCTAAAAACCAGGATTCCGATCCGGCGCCTTCGCGGTCGTTTGCCCGCAAAGTTCGCCTCAGTACGCTTGCCCTCGTGTTCGAGCGGCTATGGCCGCGCCTGTGGCTGCTGATTGGTCTCGGGCTGATTTTTGCCGTCCTGTCATTCCTGGGGCTTTGGCTCTATCTCGACGGCGTGGTTCATAAGGTCGTCCTTGCGGCTTTCGGGCTGGCCGCCGTGGCTGCAATCGTCTATGCGGCGCGCATCCCGTGGCCGACACGCGAAGAGGCCATCCGGCGCATCGAGCGCCGCTCGGACGTGCCGCATCGGCCGGCGACGTCCTACGAAGATACGCTGTCTTCCGGCGCCACGAACGCCGCCACCAGCGCGCTCTGGCAGGCGCACCGCGAGCGCTTGGCGCGTGCCATTGCCCGCTTGCGCGTCGGCCCGCCAAGTCCGCGGACCGACCGCTTCGACCCGTGGGCGCTGCGTTCACTGGCGGTGCTGCTTCTCATTCCGGCGGCACTGCTGGTCACGGGAAGCCTCGGCGATCGCTTGGCATCGGCGTTCCGCTTCGGCGTCGCTGGTCAGGGCACGCCAAAGCGTGTCGATGCCTGGGTCACGCCACCGCCCTACACGGCATTGCCTCCGGTTCTGCTGGCCGACGGCGCTCAGCAGGCGCCGACAAATCCCGACGAGCAAAAGAGCTTTTTTGAGATTCCGGACCGCAGCCTTCTGACGCTCAGAGGCGTCGGTTTCGCCAACAAAGGCGTGTCGCTCGAAGTGCTGAGCGTTGGCGCCTCGGAGCCGGTCACCGTTGCGCCTGAAAAAGTCAAACCCGGCGATACCTCCAACGTCTCTGAAGTCCGTTACGAGATTCGCAAATCCTCGCGCATCCGGGCGCTGTCCGGTTCGACAGAACTTGGGCAGTGGACGTTCGACGTGGTTGCCGACGCGCTGCCCAAGATCTCGCTCAAGAAAGACATCAGCGGCACCCCACGCGGCTCGATGCGGGTCGCCTATGAGGCCGAGGACGATTACGGCCTCGCCAGTGCCCGGGTGAAGGTCCAGCAGCTGAAGCCGAAGGCGGGAGATCCTTCGAAGGCCTGGGCGCGGCCACGTCCATTGAGCGGTCCGCGCTTGCCCCTGGAGCGGCCGCCCGAACTGGCTCTCAAAATTCCCCGGCCCGGCGCCAAAAAGGTCGATACCTCGACGCTTCTCGAAATCGGCGAGCACCCGTGGGCCGGGCAGCGCGTAGAACTTTGGCTGGAAGCGACCGACGTCGCCGGCCAGATCGGCCGCAGCAAGCCGATCGAGATCGTGCTGCCTTCCAGGCGCTTCAGGAAACCATTGGCCCGCGCCCTGGTCGAACAGCGCCGCAAACTTTCCGAAGATTCGCGCAACCGGCCGATGGTCGTGAGGGCGCTCGACGCTCTGACGATGGAGCCGGAAGGATTCATCAACGACACTTCGGTCTATCTCGGCCTACGTGCGATCAGCCATCGCCTCGACCGGCTAGGAACGCGCGCCGCCATCCACGAGTCCGTCGATGAGCTTTGGCAGTTCGCGTTGCAGGTCGAGGATGGCGCGCTGTCCCAGGCCGAGCGGGCGCTGAAAGATGCGCAGGACCGGCTGTCCGATGCGCTCGAAAAGGGGGCAGACGACAAGGAAATCCAAGCCGCGCTGGCCGAGCTGAAAAAGCGGCTCAACGATTATCTCAACGAGATGCAGAAGAACGCCCAAAAGGACAATCCTTCCGGCGATCAGCAGCAGAGCGATCAGCTGCAGGAGCTTGGGCAGCAAGATCTCGATCAGATGTTGAAGAACCTCGAGAAGAGCGCGCGGGAAGGGTCGCGCGAGGAAGCCGAGAAGGCGCTGTCGGAGCTGCGTGAGCTGATGGATCGTCTGCAGGCGAACAACACGCCGGAAGCCCGCGCCGAGCAGCAGCGCGCCCAGCAGATGATGAAGAAGCTCAACGAGCTGAGCGATCTCACCGGACGCCAGCAGCAGCTGATGGACGATACGTTTGGTCAGCAACGGAGCCAGGAGGGCCAGCCACGCGGCGGTTCGCAAGATGATCCCAACGGAAAAGGTTCTTCGAAGTCCGGCAAGGGTCAGCAGGGGCAAGGCCGACAGGGTGCCGGCCAGGAGGGCATGGACGCCAACGAGCAGGGCGGCGGCGAGCAGGGTGAGGGTCAACAGGGCAACGAAGGGCAGATGGGCGGGCAGCAGCGGCGCGGCAAAGGCGATCTCAAGGATCGCCAGGCGCAGCTGCGCAATGAGCTCAACAAACTGAAAAAAGATCTCGATGAGATGGGCGCCGGCGATCCCGAGAAGCTCGGCAACGCCGAGGATGCGATGGGCAAGGCCGAAGATGCGCTGAAGCAGGGCGATCTCGACGAAGCGGCCAACCAGCAGGGGCAGGCGCTCGAACAAATGCGCCAGAGCGCGCAGCAGATGGCCGAGCAGATGCAGAAGAACGCCCAGCAGCGCCTAGGCCGCGGCGGCAATAGTCCTCGCGATCCGTTGGGGCGGCCGCAGCGGGCGCAAGGTCCGGACCTCGGCACGTCGGTCAAGGTGCCCGACGCCATCGACGCGCAGCGGGCGCGCGAAATTCTGGATGAGCTTCGCAAGCGCTCCGGCCAAAGTCTCAGGCCACAAGACGAACTCGACTACATCGATCGCCTGTTGAAGCGGTTTTAGGTGCGCCCGGTCTTGAATAGCCGCAGCGTGCTCTTGCTGCCGCTATCATCGCGGCTCGCACCGTCAATCGATTGCATGCGCAGTGCCTGCCGCAAATGAGGACAACTCCAAGGCTCTTCGCCATCCTGCTTGTTGTGGCGACTTCACTCTATCTCGCAAATGCAAGCGCTCTCGTCTCGCCGCCCGCTGACACGCCGGCGTTTTTGGCCCATCGCGGCTTGCATCAAACCTTTAGCACTGAAGGTTTGACCGGCGACACGTGTACCGCCTCGCGCATCGACCCACCTTCACATCCGTTTCTCGAAAACACCATTGCCGGGATCAAAGCCGCTTTCGATTTGGGGGCGTCGACAGTAGAAATCGACGTGCACCCTACAACTGACGGGCAGCTTGCGGTCTTTCACGACTGGACGCTCGATTGCCGCACGGACGGCCATGGCGTCACCCGCGCGCATTCACTTGCCGAATTGAAGAAGCTCGACATCGGATACGGATACACGGCGGACGGCGGCAAGACCTTCCCATTTCGCGGCCGGGGCGTCGGGTTGATGCCGTCGCTTACGGACGTGCTCGATGCTTTTCCAGAGCGATCGTTCCTGATCAACATCAAGAGCAACGATCGAGTTGAGGGACGATTGCTGGCCGATGCGCTCGACAAGCGATCTCCGCAGCAGCTTTCGCACATTATGGCCTATGGCGGGGAATTGCCGATCGCGTCGCTGAAGGAGCGTATGCCACTGTTGCGGACGATGTCGCGTGCGAACATCAAGTCGTGCCTGCTGCGCTATATGTTACTCGGCTGGACAGGCTACGTGCCGGAGCCTTGCCGGAATTCAATCCTGTTGATCCCGAGCAACGTTGGACCCTGGCTGTGGGGTTGGCCCAATCGATTTGATGCCCGCATGGCAGCCGTCAATACGGCGACATTTGCTATTGGCCGCTACATAGGCGGACCGTTCTCGACGAGTATCGATAGCGCCGAAGATTTTCGCCAATTGCCCGTCGGCTATTCGGCCGGCATCGCGACGGACCGCATCGACGTGCTTTCGAAGCTCGCTAAACATTGAACCTGTTTATGGCGCCGTAGGCGTGTTCGGCACGAACCGCTTGAGGAAGCCGCCGATCACCTGGTGGCTCGTCAACTTCGCTCCGGCCCAACCATTGGGCGGCGGCTCGCCGCTCCACCAGCGCGAGAACTGCCGCCACATGTCGATCGGCAGCCATGTTCCGTTGCGCCCCGTCAGCGGTCCCCAATAGTCGGCGGTCGTGAATTTGTATTCGATGAAGATCGATCCGGTCCTGAGCCGCAACTCCAGGCCGAACAGCGCTTGCGCGGTCGGGCCGGCGTACTGGTACTCGTAGGTGCGATGCGGATCGGTCTTCAGGTGTATTTCGGAATGCGGCAGTGAAACGCCGGCGCCGAGCCCCGCATAAGGCGAGATGATGCCGAGCGAGGGCAGGCGTATCAGGCCATTCAGCGTCAGCATGTTGTGGCCGTGCGACCATTCGAGCTTGTCGAAATAATCGTCGACCTTGGCTTTGGGCGGCACCGGCTTGCCGTCAAGAGTGCCCTCGAATGTTTTCTCCGGCTCCATCGGCGCGTAGGCCTTCGAGTGCGTGAAGTCGAGCATCATGCCGAGGCGTCCGCCTTCGAGCCAGCGCTGGATGCGGGCCCCGTAGTAGAGCGGATTGTCGAAGGGCTTGGTGAACCATTCGACGTTCTTGATGGTGAGATCGCTGACGCCGGGCTTCACCAGGTGAAAGTCGCTCGGGTAATGATAGGGCGCGCCGAGATAGGCGCCGAAATCGTATTCGCGGCCCGGATTTCTTGCTGTCGAAACGGAAGGGCTTGCGGATGCGGCGGCCGGCGAAGCGTCGCGGTCGCTCGGCATTGCCGCCGCGACGACGAGCAGGCCCATCGCCGCGATCGCCGCCGCGCATTCCGCTGTTCTGAAAGGAGAGGCCGATGCGATCCGCCGCGACGGCCAAAGCGGTGCCAGCAAAGCATCGCGCGCAATCATGTCCAGCCTCCCCCGAAATTGACGGCGCGAAAATTCGGCATTCCCGGCGGGCGCTTCGCGGCAGCCCGCAATGCCTTTACGCGCCTCGGCCGTCGCCTTGCAAGGTGTCCAGCATGCGGTTCACTGCGGCAATCTGCGGCGCGTCGCGGGTCAAATACTTAGGACCGGTATAACCCCACCAATCCCAGCAACCTTGCGGATTGATCGGCGAGGCGGCGATTTGCGGGAAAAGGATGATCAAACGATTTGTGTCGGCCCATCGGGCAAATCCCGATTCCTTGATGAACGCATCGCCGACCGTCTCGCGATTTTGTGAGCATCCGTGGAAGGCAATGTGGACCCGGCAGCCCGGCGTTTCGCGGCATGTCTTCGGAATATAGACCACGCCGGTTTCTGCGAGACCGCCGTTATCTTCGCTCACCCCAAACGGCCGCTGGTCAAAATTGACGAAGTCGCCGGTGACGTTTTGCGCGCGCGGCTGCAACGGCCCGTAGATCTGCTTCAGCAGTTCGCCCGCTTGATCGTATTTGCAGTCGACGACGTAGGGTTGGCCCGAAACATCGCATGCGCTGCCTTCGCCGTCGGTTACGAAGGCGTGGCCGGCGGGCACCGTCGAGACGAGTTTCATGTTGCCTTCCGGCACACCGAGCTTGGCGTAGAATTCTTCGGCGTGCTTGACGATCGACGATGCGACGGTGTGGTCGGACGTGCCGGTGAAAAGGTAGATGCGATCGCGCGCAACGTCGGCGATCGGATCGATCTCACCTTTTTCGGCGCGCTGCTGGGCTTTCTGCGCCAGATCGGCCGGGTCCGCCACGCCCCAACTGCCGAGCATGTCGAGCATGCAGCCATTGACCGCTTTGCTCAGGTTTAAGAATGCCGTGCCCGCACCGGGAATGGTGTTGGCGAAAATGCTTTCCGAGCAGCCGTAAGGTCCACCCGCGATGATGGCGGCTCCCGTCACGCGCTTGGCGTGCGCCATCTGGAACTGACCGGCCATGTAGGCGCCCGATGAGATGCCGGAGACCGATGTCTCGTCGACTTTCGCTCCGAGCGCCGGCAACTGACGGGCCGCCTCGTGCGGCGGTTCGCGGCATCCAGCGGTGACAAGCGCAACTATACCCGCTGCCGCGAGCGCAAAGTTCCGTGCTGACATTCGGCGTGTCACGTGTTTCGATCCGGATGAAGCTGGCGTGAATCTAGCGCGCGGGACTCAGTCGCGCCACTGTCACGAAGGGATTACCTTAACCTGATCGACACGCGATCCGTGCGGCCATTGGCATCGATCACCGTGAGCTTTGCAAAGCCGGTGCTCGCCGGTTGCCACGACGTTTCGCGCGCGTGCGCGTCCGATTTGATCGGTGCACCGTCTACGAGCCAAGTAAGCGGTAATGCTCCGCCGTCGGCTTTCAGAACGAGAGCGTCGCCGCCGAGATCCGATTCCTCGATCTCCGATTGGTCGGGTGGGAACGAAATCAGCACCGGCGGCTCGATGAAGTGCCCCGCGACGGGATCATCGCCAGGGTCGCGCCAGCGCTTCAGCGGTGCGGGTAAATCGGCATTCGTCACCCGGATCGCGTTGGCGGGCGGGCTTTGCAAAGGCGTGCGGCGCTCAGAAATGCGCTGGAAGGCGTCGAACAGGATCGGAGCGGCGGCGGTTCGCCCGAGTAATCCCGGAACGCTCGAATTGTCGGGCCGGCCGACCCAGGCCGCGATGACGTATTTTCCGTCATAGCCGATGGCCCAGGCATCGCGATAACCGTATGAGGTGCCGGTCTTGTAGGCGAAGCGTCCGCCTTTGGCGTTGGGTGGAGGCGGCGCATCCTTCAGGATGTCGGTGACGTACCAAGCCGCCAACGGGGACATTAGCCGGTGCGCGTTGACGAGTGGTTTGACGCGCGTTGCCGCGAGAACCCGGCCTCGTTCGTCAAGGCGGTCGAATAACGTGATGCTGTCGCCGCCACGCGCCAGGCTGGCATAGAGTTGCGCCATCTCTTGCAGTGTCAGTCCGGTGCCGCCAAGCGCCATCGCCAGTGTCGGCTCGGATTTGTCGGGGAACCGTGCCATGACGCCGGCGCGCCGGAAGCGGCCAACGAGCTTGCCGGGTCCAACGCGCGCCAGTACGCGGACGGCGGGGATGTTGAAGGATTGTGACAGCGCCTCGCGGATCGAGACGGTGCCGTGATAGCCCTCGTCGAAGTTCTTCGGCTGATACGTGCCGAAGCGCACCGGCCTGTCCTCGATCAGCATTTCGGGATGCGCGAGACCTGCTTCGAAAGCCAACCCGTAGATGAATGGCTTCAACGTCGAGCCCGGCGAGCGTACCGCCGTTGCCATGTCGACGGCGCCCTGGCGACTGGAGTCCATGTAGCCGGCCGACCCGACCTGCGCGAGGATTTCACCCGTCTGATGATCTGCAACGACGATGGCAGCCGAGACCTTATCGCCTAATAGCCGGGCCTGCTCGGTCGCGAGACCTTCAAGGCTTGCCTGGAGATTGCGGTCGAGCGTCAGCCTGATGATTTGTTCGGTTGGGTGCTCGGCAACTTGCGTTTCAGCGAGATGCGGCGCCAGCATCGGGAACGCTTGGCGGATCGTCGGGATGCGCTCCGCCTTGGCTTTCTCCGCGTCCGCAGCCGTGATGACATGCGCCCCAACGGCTCGATTCAAAACGCGGTTACGTGCGCGACGTGCCGCTTCGGGGTTGCGATCGAGCCGGCGCACTTCCGGCGACTGTGGCAACGCGACGAGCAACGCCGATTCTCCGAGCGAAAGCCGGCGCGGTTCTTTGCCGAAATAAGCCAGCGACGCCGCTCTGACGCCTTCGAGGTTGCCGCCGAACGGCGCCAGCCGCAAATAGAGCTTCAGAATTTCTGTCTTTGACAACGCACGCTCAAGTTCGAGTGCGCGGACCATCTGGCGCATCTTGCCGCCCGGTGTGCGTTCATGCTTGCCGTCGAGCAAGCGAGCGACCTGCATCGTCAGCGTCGAGCCGCCGGAGACAATGCGCGCGTGGCGCACCATCTGCAGCACAGCGCGAGCAACCGCTTTCGGATCGATGCCGTGGTGGCTGTAGAAGCGCTTGTCCTCGAATGCGAACAGCATCTTGAGGTAATGCGGATCGACATCTTTTGGGTCGAGCGGTAGTCGCCATTTGCCTTCTGTCGTGGTGAAGGCGCGTAGCAGACGATCGTCGCGATCGACGACCGTGACGGATAGGGCCTTCGCCTCTTCGAGCGGCAGCGATCCCGCGTCGGCGAATGCCTTGAGATAAAGTCCGTACGCGGCGCCCGTGAACGCGAGCAGCGTGATGAGGGAAGCCAGTGCCAGCTTTCGCCAAGATCGGCGGCGCAAAACGGACGTCTGTCCGCCTTGCGCCGGCAAATCGCTAGTCTGGTGACTTTCAGATGACATCGGCGACCTTATTCCTTCGCCGAAACTGTAAGCGTACCGGCGGCGGTGCGCGCGTAACGCTCGGGCCGATACATGTCCTCGACCGTTGCTGCCGGGTGCACGAAGGTGCCGGGGCTGACGGCGCGCACGATGTAGGCGAGCGTTGCCGAAACCGGCGGCGGCTTCTTCTGGACGGTGCCGTCGGGCGTCACGACCGTGCCGTTATCTGGCACCTGAACCGTATCGCTGGAATTTTCCGACGACGTATCGCCTTCGCTGCGGACGTTCGCGAAATTGAAGGCGGCGACGAACCGGTCATCGCGGAACTCGGTATGCTCAGGCTCGGCCGTCGATTTCAGCCAGGTGAGCCCCGAGATCGAGCCACTGTCGACAAGGTGTGGGTTCTCGATTTCGAATCCCGCCGGCAGACGGTCGACGACCATGACGCGGCCGCTGGCTTCATCAGACGTAACCGTCACCGTCATAACGAAGCGGTCGTTCTGCTTCACGTCCGCTTTGCCGCCACTGAGGCTTGCGAGATCGACCTTTTTGCCATCAAGCGTGTAAGCCTGCCGTTCGATCTTGAAGCCTTTCGAGATGGCCGGTTCGGGCGTCAGCGCGGCACCGATGACCGAGATCACCGCATCGACGGCGGTGTCACCATTGTTGGTGATCGTCAGCGCGCCGTCTTTCAGTTGCGCAGGTGTGAGACCGCGCAACACGGGACCGGAAACCGGCTTGCCGTCGACCGACAGTGTCGTGCCTTTGACCTCGTCGTTAAGAGCTTTGGCCGCGAGCAGCATCCACGCTTGTTCCTGCGTCGAGGTATAGCTGCGCGTCTCGTAGGCCTTGGCAATGACATTCGCCAGCTTCGGCTGCTCGGCCTTGGCGACGCCGGTTTCGGCGGCGAGCGTCATGAGGGCGGCGCCATCACGCAGCGTCGAGCCGTAGTCGCTGCGATAGCCGGTGTCGGGTGTCGTTTCCGGCATCGCGGCGAGCGCCGCCGTGAACGCGCGTTCGGCGCGCTCCTTGTCGCCCATCATCGCCAACGCCGCGCCGACCTGAGCTTTGGCGAGCGGCGTGGAGAAGCGATCGATGCGGGTATCGGCGTAGTATCTGAGATCGCCAATCGGGGCGCGGCCATTGCGGGCCAACACGTAGAGGGCGTAGGCACGATCCTCGCCGCCTTTTTCGAAATCGGATGCGTAGGCGATGAAGTTCTGCAGCCGGTCGAGCGCCCGGTTGAGGCCTTCGCGCGGTACGTCATAGCCCGCCTCCTTGGCGCGCGTCAGGAAGTCCGTGACGTAGCCCGTCAACCAGAGATCGGTGTCGGATGGACCCCAGACGCCGAAGGCACCTGAGGAATCCTGCATCTCGAAGACGCGCGCGATGGCTCCCTGCACACGCTCTTTCAGCGCCTTGTCCGCCGCGATACCAACTTGCGCCGCGACGGCGTTGGCGACGACAAGGGGCATGGCGCGCGACACCGTTTGCTCGGCGCAGCCGTAGGGATAGCGATCGAGCTGAGCCAACAACGTCGGTACGTCGAGGCGCGCCGCCGGGCCGACCGACAGATTGATGCGCGTCCGTGACGGGATCAAATCCTGGGCCAGATCACGCGTCACGCTTAGCTTGCCGCCGTTGGGTTTCAGCGACGAGATCGTCGTGCGCTTGATGTCGCCAGCGGGCGGCAAGACTTCGAACGTCATCTCGCGTTTGACTAGGATGTCGTTCGGGCCGGTGACCACGGCTTTCAGCGTCAACGGACCAAGCTCAGTCGGCTTGAACGCGATGCGCTGCAGCGTGCGGTCGCCGGTCTTGAGGTCGGCCGTCTTGTCGGCAATCGAAGTCAGCGTTTCGTTCGTGTCATCGCCCTGCTTTTGCGACAGGGCGATCTTGTAGGCCGCCGCCGGACCATCGACGTTGTGAACGTCGAAGCCGAGATTGACTTCATCACCGAGGGTCATGAAGCGCGGCGCGGCAACGGTGAGCGCCACTGCGTTGCGAACGATCAGATCGCCGGAGCCGTGGCCGACCTTGTCCTTGCTCCAGGCCACCGCCATCACGCGCACGGTGCCGTTGAAGTCCGGCAGCTCGAAGTCGACGCTGGCCGTGCCGTCCGCCTTGACTTGCACGATGCCGGAAAAGAGCGAGACGACCGTTTCGACCGTCGGATTACCCTGCATTGCCGGACCGCCCGCATCGCCGCCGGTTTTGAGCTTGCCGCGATCGGCGCGCATGCCGTCAATCAAGCGACCGTAGAAATCGCGGATTTCGAACGACAGCTTCTGCTGCTGGTTGAACCAGTCTTCTGGCGCCGGCGTCTCGTAGCGCGTCAGATTGAGGATGCCGAGATCGACGGCGGCAACGGCAACGCGTGCGTCTTCGCCGGGTGCCAGGCCCTCGATCTTCAACGGAACGGTGACCGTCGTGCCGGATTTAACTTTCTCCGGCAGCGTAACTGCGACCTTGAGTTCACGGCCGCTCTGATCGATGGGCAGCCACCTGATGCCAATGGCGCGGCTCGGCATACGCTTTTGAACTTCATCCAACGGCCGGTAGAGAAGCGCCGTGACGTAGGCGCCCGGGCCCCAGGTATCGGAAACCGGGATGTCGACTTCGCCGCCGCCCTTGGCGATCTCGACTTCCTTCATC
>NZ_DATNBA010000022.1:0-2706 GCF_035572195.1 Hyphomicrobium sp.
GCACGAGCGTTTCTGCATGAAGCACATGCAGCCGCCTGCCGGATTTTCGGCACGACGCTTGGCCCCGAAGCGAATGCCGACCATCGCAATCACTTCCACGTCGACATGGCACCCCGCAAATTTACGAAGATTTGCGACTAAGGCCGGGTACGCACCTCGCCGCACAATCTTGTTGTCATCCCGGGCGAGCCTCTTTGGCGAGACCCGGGACCCAGCCATACGACACCCCCGCTGGGTCCCGGCTCGGCACTGCGTTCCGTCCGGGATGACAATCAGAGCGCTGGCGTTCGATCTTGCTGCATAGTCGGGCGTCCACTTCCCAGCCAGACCTGCGATAACGACGACATCTCTGCCGCCTTGCATTACCAGTTCGTCCGTGAACCAATGTCTCATCCAACACACTGAAGGCCGCCGATGTCCTCTCGTTCACGCCCGCCATCTCGCATTCTCGACGACGATCAAGCAGCCACGGCGCGCGGTGGCTTTCCCGCGGTCCGCATGCGCCGCAACCGCAAGGCCGCGTGGAGCCGCCGTCTCGTTGCCGAACATCGCCTGTCGGCAAGCGATTTGATCTGGCCGATGTTCGTCAGCGACGGCAAAGGCCAACGTTCCCCCGTCGCGTCAATGCCGGGCGTCGAGCGTTGCAGCATCGATCTCATCGTCGAGGCTGCGAAGCAGGCGACCGAACTCGGCATCCCCGCGATCGCACTCTTCCCGTTCACCGACCCTGAGAAACGTTCGGACGATGCACGCGAAGCCTTCAATGCCGACAACCTAGTCTGCCGCGCGACGCGCGCCGTCAAAAACGCCAAGCTCGACCTCGGCATCATTCTCGACGTCGCGCTCGATCCCTACACGAGCCACGGACACGACGGCCTGCTGGTCGGCGACGAGATCGTCAACGACGAGACGAATGCTGCGCTCGTCAAGCAGGCCCTCGTGCAAGCGGAAGCCGGCGCCGACGTGCTGGCGCCCTCCGACATGATGGATGGCCGCATCGGCGTCATCCGGCGCGCGCTCGAAGCGGTGGGCCATCAGAACACGCAGATCATGTCGTACGCCGCCAAGTATGCGAGCGCCTTTTACGGCCCCTTCCGCGACGCGGTCGGCTCAGCGGGCTTCCTCAAAGGCGATAAGCGCACCTACCAGATGGACCCGGCGAACACGGATGAAGCGTTGCGCGAAGTGGCGCTCGATCTCGCCGAAGGCGCCGACATGGTGATGGTGAAGCCGGGCCTGCCCTATCTCGACGTCGTGAGACGTGTGTCGGAAACTTTCAATGTGCCGACGCTCGCCTATCAAGTCTCGGGCGAGTACGCGATGATCGCCGCCGCTGTCGAGAAAGGCTGGCTCGATCACGACAAGGTCATGCTCGAAAGTCTGCTCGCCTTCAAACGCGCCGGTGCCTGCGGAATTCTCACCTACTTTGCACCGAAGGCCGCGCGGTTGCTGTCGGCGGCGAATTAGGTCGATTGGCCCATGACGAAAACAGCTTTGGTGGTTGGCACGACGGGCATCATTGGCAGCGCGACTGCCCAATTGCTGGTTGAAAGCGGCTGGACGGTCGCTGGTCTCGCCCGCAAACCCACCGCGCAAAATGGCGTCGTGCCTATTGCTGCCGATCTCCTCGACACGCCATCACTTAGCGCCGCAATGGCGGATGTGCGGCCGAGCCATGTATTCATCGCGACTTGGGCGCGGCAGGCGACGGAGGCAAAGAATATCCAGGTCAATAGCGCGATGGTCCGCAATCTCCTCGATGCGCTGCGGCCCGCAGGCACGGTTCGCCACGTCGCGCTCGTGACCGGGCTCAAACACTATCTGGGACCGTTCGAATCCTACGGAAAAGGACGACTGCCCATGACACCGTTCCGCGAGGATCAAGGGCGCCTCGAAATCGAAAACTTCTACTACGCGCAGGAGGATGAAGTTTTCGCAGCTGCGGCGCGCGATGGATTCAACTGGAGCATCCACCGGCCGCATACGATCATTGGCGCGGCTGTCGGTAACGCCATGAACATGGGAACAACACTCGCTGTCTATGCCACCATCTGCCGTGAAATCGGCCGCCCCTTCCGTTTTCCGGGCTCCGCTGTCCAGTGGAACGGACTGACCGATATGACCGATGCGCGGCTGCTCGCCCGTCATCTGCTCTGGGCGTCCACGACGCCCAAAGCGGCGAATGAGGCTTTCAACGTCGTCAATGGCGATATCTTCCGCTGGAACTGGATGTGGGGCCGCATCGCGGACTGGTTCGGCATCGAGCCCGACCCCTTCGATGGCACGGTACGGCCGCTCGAAGTGCAGATGGCGGGCGATGTGGGCCTATGGGCGGACATCGCCAAGCGCCGGCATCTTAAGGAAAGCGATTTGAACCGCCTTGCATCGCCCTGGCACACGGACGCGGACCTTGGCCGTCCGATCGAAGTGGTGACCGACATGTCGAAAAGCCGTCGTCTCGGCTTTACCGATTATCAATCGACTGACGCCGCATTCTTCGAGCTCTTCCAGACATTGCGAGACGACCGGCTCATTCCATGAGTAGTCGAGCGTTGAGTGGGCAGATGCCGCCGGCTAGCGTCTACTAGCGTCTAACGCGGCGGCGCATTTCTGGCGGAAGACCTGCGCTGTCGTCGGCACCAGCAGGCGACGCGGCCGTCGCATCCGCCGCCCCGGCCTGCGGAGGTTCGCCGGCACTCGGAGCTT
>NZ_DATNBA010000023.1:0-13779 GCF_035572195.1 Hyphomicrobium sp.
AAGGGCTCTGCCGCGCATCGACATCAATCCCGGCGTGTCGTCGATCTTCGATTTCAAGTTTGAAGATTTCACCCTCGTCGGCTACGACCCCTGGCCGCACATCAAGGCGCCGGTTGCGGTTTAGTGGGTGCTTGAAGTCTGAACGGAATCCGTTGGCTGCGACTTGATACCAACCGTACTTGCTTCGATTTCGTTTGATCCCTTGAGAGGGACTACCGACGCCACGCGGTCCATCGTGTCGTAAGTGACTTGCGCACTCAGTTGAGTCCCGTTGAAATAGCCCTCCGTCGGAGTTCCGACGGCTTCCCAAAGACCCAAAGTCGCGACGTCAGCGGCTCCGTGGAGAATCGCTCGGCCAGCTTTCGCACCACCGCTGTAGCCCTGCGTAAAACTGAAAATTTCGGTGCGGACGCCTTTATCGTACTGACTGCTGACGGGCGGGCCCAATTCGGCGATTAACCGCGCCCGAGGTTGTCCGACGGAAAGGACGGACAGGTCTTTCTCATCTGGTTGGTGAGCGGCCATGTATACCGCGCAGCCGCTGCTGACGGACCCAGCCAACAAGCTAACTGCTATGGCAACCGCGCGGAGGACGCTTCCCTGCATTTGCCGTCCCCCATTTGTGCCCTTATGAGCGGAAGAGTAGGGCAAGCTCCGTATACTGCGCAAGCTTCCGAAGAGCTCGTTCGGCGAATTCTGAGGCAAACAAGTACCTATCCACAGATCGTTTGCTTCAATACGGTGCGGTTGCTATCGATCGCCCATGAACGACATATCCATTTCACTTATCGTTGCCGTAGCGGAAAACGGCGTCATCGGACGCGACGGCGGCCTGCCGTGGCGGCTGTCGTCGGACCTCAAGACCTTCAGGCGGTTGACGATGGGCAAGCCCATCATCATGGGCCGGCGCACGTTTCAATCGATCGGCAAGCCGCTCGACGGTCGCGACAACATTGTCGTCACCCGCGATCCCTCGTTCGAGGTCGACGGCATCTCGACATGCGAAAGCGTCGTCGATGCGTTGACGCTGGGGCGGGTTCTCGCGACTACGCGCGGCGGCGACGAGATCATGGTCATCGGCGGCGCCGGTGTTTTCGATGCAGCGCTCGCCGTGGCCGACCGAATTTACCTGACCCGCGTTCATGCGACGCCCGAAGGCGACACGCATTTTGCTCCACTCGGTGCCGAGGCTTGGCGTGAGGTGAGCCGCGAACCGCTGCCGCAAGGTCCGCGCGATGACTTCGCGTCAACCCTTTTCGTTTACGAACGCCGAATAGAACAGGCTGAGTCCGACCTTCAAAGCTCTTGAAGCCCGCGCGGCACTCCCCACTTCTCGGATTAGCCAAACGGAGCGGAATTTGCGATCGGTCCGTTCCTGCCCTATAAGCTCCGCAAAACTTGGTTTTATCTACCTCGCTCAGGCTCTTGCGGTTCATGTCGTGCATATGGTGTCGATGCTCTGCCGTCCGCTTCGCGGCTCGGCGCAGTTTGCCGCGATCTCCTGAAGCTCTAATCTCGAAAAACTCTAATCTCGAATGAGGCTCTGATTTATGCCCTGGAGTAATCAAGGTGGCGGCGGCGGCGACGGCGGGCGCAAAGGCGGCGGGCCGTGGAGTCAGGGACCCTGGGGCTCAGGCGGTGGCGGCGGCAAGGAGCCGCCCGATCTCGATGAAATCCTGCGCCGGGGACAGGACAGAATGCGCAAAGTGATGCGCGGCGGCGGTGGCGGCAATGGCGGGGGCGGCGGCGGTCTCGGTGGCGGTGTGCCGAAGCCTTTCCTATTTTTGATTGCGATGTTGCTGCTGGCGGGCGGCGCTTTCTACGGCTTCTTCTTCCGCGTCAATCCGGACGAGCAGGGCATCGTTCTCCGCTTCGGCAAATTTGACCGCTGGGAGCCCTCGGGGCTGCATTTTCGCTGGCCGTATCCGATCGAAGAGGTGCGCCTTCCCAAAGTGACGCTGCAGCGGACGATCGAGGTCGGTAGCGGGCGAAGCAGTTCCGGCACTCCGAATAGCGGCTTGATGCTGACGGGCGACGGTAGCGTCGTCGACGTGCGGTTCGTCGTGTTCTGGCGCATCAATCCCGACAAGGACCCGACGACCGGAGATACCGGCGTCGAGCAGTACTTGTTCAACATCGCTCAACCCGAGACGACCGTGCGCGAAGTCGCCGAGAGCGCCATGCGTGAGGTCGTTGGTCAGTCGAACCTGCAGCCGCTTTTGACCGGTGGTCGCCAGAAGACGCAGGAAGACGTGCAGAAGCTGATGCAGAAGACGCTCGATTACTACGGGGCGGGCATCAAGATCGATCAGGTGCAGCTCAAAGAGGTCGACCCGCCGGAAGAAGTCATCGGCTCGTTCCGCGCGGTTGCGGCGGCAGCGCAAGAGCGTGAGACGCTGATCAAGCAAGCCCAGACTTATGCCGATCAAATGGTGCCGCGGGCGCACGGCGATGCCGATCGCATCATCGCGGCCGCCGAAGGCTACCGGGACCAGACGATCGCCGAGGCGAGAGGTCAGGCGGGCCGCTTCCTCAAAGTCTATGACGAATACAAAAAGGCGCCCGACGTGACGCGAGAGCGATTATTCCTTGAAATGCAGGAAAAAGTATTGTCCGGCACCGACAAAATCATCCTGGATCAGAAGAGCGGCCAAGGCATCGTGCCGTACCTTCCACTAGATCAGCTCCAGAAGCGCGAGACCGAGGGAGCGAAGTAACATGCGCGCATTCTTTGCATTCGTTCTCACCGTTCTCGGTCTTGCGGCCATCGCACTCTATTCGTCGGCCTTCGTCGTGCATCAGAACGAGCAGGCTCTAGTGCTGCGTTTCGGTAATCCGCAGCAGGTCATCACGACACCGGGGCTTAAGTGGAAAGTTCCGTTCATCGATACCGTCGAAAAATTCGACAAGCGTATTCTCGATATTGATACGACCGAGCAGGAAGTTACGGCTTCGGACCAGCAGCGGCTGATCGTTGACGCCTATGCGCGTTATCGGATCACCGACCAGCTGAAGTTCTATCAGAACGTCCGCTACGAGGATCGGGTTCGCGAAGTGGTTGGACCGCTGATCGAGTCGGAGATTCGTCGCGTGCTCGGTTCGGCGACGCTGCAGGAAGTCGTGAAAGACAAACGCGAAAGCCTGATGAAGCAGATCGCCGATCAGGTGAACAAGGAAGGGCAGGAGTTCGGCCTGGAAGTCGTCGACGTGCGCATCAAGCGGGCCGACCTGCCGAAGGAAAACCTCGTCAAAGTTTACGACCGGATGCGCGCCGACCGCGTGCGCGAGGCGACGGAGCTCAGGGCGCAGGGTGAAGCCGAAAGCAATCGCGTCCGCGCCAACGCCGACAAGGATGTGACGATCATCAAGGCCGATGCAACCCAAAAATCGGATGGGATCCGTGGCGACGGCGAGGCCGAGCGCAGCAAGATTTTCGCGGATGCCTTCGGTCGCGATCCCGACTTCTTCCGCTTCTACCGGTCGATGCAGGCGTATAAGACGGCGATCAAACCTGAGGATACGCGGATGCTGCTGTCGCCCGACAGCGACTTTTTCCGCTACTTCAAGGATCCCACCGGCGGCGTGAAGCCGGCATCACCGGGGCCAGTTCCTCAGCAATGAGCGATCTCGTGGCCGGGCTTGGGGTGGCTCTCGTACTCGAGGGCCTGCTGTGGGCGCTCGCACCGGACTTGGCGCGGCGTATCGTTGCGCAAATCGCGGGTCTCGCCAATTCCCGCATCCAAATGGCTGCGGTCGTGGCCGTCGCATTTGGCGTTCTTCTGGTCTGGCTGGTCCGGGGATAAGCAGGCCGAGACAGATCGCCAACTTATCCCCCCACGCCCGCGATATGCTACGATCGCCACGTTGACGCTCTGATATTGCGCCAATTAACGCTCATTGTGCCCGTAGGAAACCGTTGGGCGTTTCAATTTGGAGTTCTGGAATGACCGAATACGGTTCCGCGCTATTGTTCCGCACGCTCCTGAGTTCCCTCCTCGGATTGGCGATGCTGCCGAGTTCGGCACATGCCTTCAATCAGAACGGCCCGGCCTCGGTCGCTCCGCTCGCGAAGCGTCTTTCCGACGCCGTCGTCAACATCGCAACATCGCAAACCGTCAAAGGACCCGAGGGCGTGCCGCTACCGCGCGTGCCGAAGGGGGCTCCGTTTGAAGACTTTTTCGACGATTTCTTCAACAAGCGCGGCGGCGTTCCGCACGCCGACCGCAAGATTTCGTCGCTCGGGTCGGGCTTCGTCATCGACGGCAAGGAAGGCTTGATCGTCACCAATAATCACGTGATCGAAGGCGCCGAGGAAATCGTTATCAATTTCCATGATGGTTCGACGCTGACCGTCGAGAAGATCATCGGCAGGGATACAAAAGCCGATCTGGCGTTGCTCAAGGTCACGCCGAAGAAGCCGCTCGCCGATGTGAAGTTCGGTTCTTCCTCCAATATCGAAGTCGGCGACTGGGTCATGGCGATCGGCAATCCATTCGGGCTCGGCGGATCGGTATCTCTCGGCATCATCTCGGCGAAGAGCCGCGATATCAACTCCGGTCCCTACGATGATTACCTGCAGACGGATGCGGCGATCAATAAGGGCAATTCGGGCGGGCCGCTGTTCAATATGGACGGTGAAGTCGTCGGCGTGAATACGGCGATCATTTCGCCGACGGGCGGATCGATCGGCATCGGCTTCGCGGTTCCCTCCGATACGGTCGCGGGCGTCATCGATCAATTGAAGCAATACGGTCAGGTGCGCCGCGGTTGGCTCGGCGTGAAGATCCAATCGGTCACGGACGACATTGCCGAAACGCTCGGCGTCCCTGAAAACAGCGGCGCGCTCGTTTCGGCCGTGACTCCGGATGGTCCGGCGGCGAAGGGCGGACTTGAACCCGGCGACGTGATCATGAAGTTCGACGGCAAGGAAGTCTCGAGCATGCGCGGCCTTCCGAGGATCGTCGCGCAAGCAACGATTGGCAAGTCCGTCGATGTGGAGCTTCTAAGAAAAGGCCAACCGAAGACCGTGCAGGTTACCGTCGGCCGTCTCGAAGACGATGACAGCACCGACGATCAGAGCAGCCTGACGGAGGGCGATCCGAACGCTCCTGCCGGGACGGCCGTCTTTGGTTTGAAGCTCTCGACCCTAACGAAAGAGCTGCGCAAGAAGTATGGCCTCGACGACAAGGTCACCGGGGTCGTCGTCGAGGAGGTCGATCCGCGAAGTCCGGCGGCGCAGAAGGGTATTAAGCCGGGCGACGTCATCGTCGAGGCGGCTCAGGATTCAGTCACGCAGCCCGACGACGTCGCCAAGAGCATCGAGAAGGTAAAAAAATCCGGCCGCAAGGCGGTGCTGTTCCGTGTCGAAGACGGCAAGGGCGATTTACGTTTCGTTGCCGTGCCGCTTTCATAACGGGCGTGGTTTTGTTGATCAGAAACACACGCTAGGAGGAATACGTGTCCGACCGCCAGGGCCTTCTCGACACGATTTTCGAGACGTTGTCGCCAGTCCATCCGGACGGCCATAAATTCATAGCGATCGGCGCAGCGGTGACGCTGCTGTTCTTTCTGCTTTACCCGCCTCTCGGCTGGATTTGCGCTGCCGTGACGGCTTGGATCGTGTACTTCTTTCGCGATCCGCTGCGCGTCACGCCGTTGCGGTCCGGTCTCGTGATCTCGGCCGCGGACGGCAAGATTTCCTCCGTCGAAAAGATAATTCCGCCGGCCGAGCTCGGCATGGGCTCCGAGGAGCGGGTTCGCATTTCGACGTTCTTGTCGGTGTTCGACGTTCATATCAATCGCGCTCCCATCACCGGCCGTATCACGCGCTCTCTCTACGTGCCGGGTACCTTCCTGAATGCGGCGCTCGACAAGGCGAGCGAAGACAACGAACGCCGCATTATCGTCATCGAAACGCCGGCCGATGGCGAAATCGGCGTCGTTCAGATTGCCGGGCTCGTGGCGCGGCGGATCGTGACATTCTCCGCGATAGGCGAGACAATTGGCGTTGGGCAGCGATTCGGGCTGATCCGCTTCGGTTCGCGAGTGGATGTTTATTTGCCGCCGGGCAAGGGCGCGCTCGTCAGCGTTGGGCAGCGAGCCGTTGCGGGCGAGACTGTTTTGGCCGATCTTCAATCATTGGAACCGGAGCGGGAAGCGCTGCGCGGGTGAGTGAGGCGATCGCGCAGCTGATCTTCTGAGCGTGGTCGAGGAGACCTCAAGTGGATCCTGATGAGCCATTACTCGAAACAGAAACGCGCCGTCGCCGTCGCCGGTCGCTGTTCCGTCACCGACGCGTCCCGGTCAGGATGCTGGTGCCTAATTTCTTCACGCTGCTCGGTCTTTGCGCCGGGCTGACGTCGATCCGAATGGGCATCGAAGGGCGCTACGATCTGGCGCTTGCGGCTATCGTTTTCGCGGGTTGTCTCGACGGCATCGACGGGCGCATCGCGCGGCTGTTGAAGGCGTCATCGCGCTTCGGCGCCGAGCTCGATAGTCTCGCTGATTTCGTGAATTTCGGCGTGGCTCCGGCATTCCTCGTGTTCAACTGGGGCCTCGGCGGATTGAAGAGCGCCGGCTGGATCTGCGTGATGATCTTCGCGCTTGCGTCAGCCCTTCGCCTTGCGAGATTCAACACGGCGCTCGATGACGAAAAGCCGAAATGGCAAGCCAACTACTTCAGCGGAATGCCGACGCCGGCGGCGGCGATAGCCGTGCTGCTGCCGGTCTATCTCTACCAGCTCGGCATCGAGGAGCTTAAAGACCCGTGGGCTCTGAAGATCGTGCTCGTCTACACGCTCTTCCTCTCTTTCATGATGGTGTCGTCGATCCCGACATACTCCGGCAAGCTGCTCGGTGAACGCGTCGGACGCGAATGGGTTTTGCCAATCTTCGTCCTGGCGGTTGGCCTCGTCGCGATGCTTTTCACGTATCCCTACGAGACGCTGACGGCTTTGACGCTTGTCTATCTGCTCTGCATTCCGTTGAGCTGGCGGAACTTCCGCGACAAAATCGAAGAGACGGAGGGCGCCGCAAGCGCGCCGGAGGAAAACGTGCACGCTCCTCAGACGGAGCCGGAGGGCGATACGCAACCGGCCGCCAGCCGTGTCTTTACGCTTCGGCCGAACGATCCGCAGAATTAACGTTCGCGAGGTAGGCTGCGGTTGATGTCTGGTTCGGCTTGTCGGGGTGGGCCTGAGCGCTACTTCGTCTCTTCCGGTGCGCGATTGTAGATGTCGCCGTTTCTCAGGATGTCATCCTCACCGAGATACGATCCGATCTGCACCTCGATGATTTCGACCGGTACTTTGCCCGGGTTTTCGAGCCGGTGCCACTGCGTGGCGACGATGTAAACGCTCTCGTTCTCACGCACGAGCTGTTCTCTTTCGCCGATCACGACCTGCGCCGTACCTTGAACGACGACCCAATGCTCCGAGCGATGATGGTGCATTTGCATTGAAAGTTTGCCGCCGGGCTTGACGTGCAAAAGTTTGACTTGGAAGCGCGGCCCGATATTGAGCGTTTCGAAGTAGCCCCAGGGCCGATAGTTTCTGAGGTGCTGCTCCTGCTCTTTGCGGTTCGACTGCTTCAGGCGTTTGACGATCGTCGAAACTTCCTGCGTACGGTTCTTGTCGGCAACGAGGAGCGCATCGGGCGTATCGACAATGATGAGGTTTTTGACGCCGATCGTCGAGACGATCGACCTCTCCGAGTGCACGTAGCAGTCGGTGGTATCCTCGAGAACGGCGTCGCCTCGGATGAAGTTACCCTTGTCGTCGCGCGGCGCGATATCCCAAAGCGAAGACCACGACCCAACGTCGTTCCAGCCAACGTCGAGCGGCAGCATGGCCGCGGCGTCCGTCCTCTCCATGACGGCGTAATCGATCGAAATATCGGGAGACGCCGCGAATTCGGTTTTGCCGAGACGCAGAAATCCTAGATCTTCCGAAGCATTTGCGAAGGCCAGGCGCGCGGCTTCGAGAATTTTTGGCTCAAGGCGCGCGATCTCTTCGAGATACGTCTTGGCGTTCAGCACGAAAATGCCGCTGTTCCAGAAATGCTTGCCGGTCGTGAGGTAGGCTTCGGCGGTGGCGCGGTCGGGCTTTTCGGCAAAATTATCGACAGCGTAGGCTGTGCTCTCGAAGCCGGGAAGTGCGGTGCCCTGCCTGATGTAGCCGTAACCGGTATGTGGTTCGGTGGGCTTCACTCCGAACAATACGAGTTTGCCGGATGCTGCAACGTCCGCGGCGCGTTTGACGTCTTCTGCGAAGCGTTTTTCGTCCTTCACGACATGGTCGGAGGGCATGATCGCCAGAATGGCGTTGGGGTTGTCTTTCAGCGCCACGAGTGCCGCGACGGCAATGGCCGGAGCTGTATTGCGGGCGATGGGCTCAAGAACGATCGCGTGCGGTTTTAGACCGGAACGGTCTACCTCCTCGCGCACGAGGAAGCGGTGATCGTTGTTGCAGAGAAGGATCGGCGGTCTGAAGCTCGAATCCTGACCGAGACGTGTCAGTGCAGCTGCGAGAAAGCTGGAACTCTGACCGCTAAAGAAGCGAATGAACTGCTTCGGATAC
Source organism: Hyphomicrobium sp. (assembly GCF_035572195.1). Classification (GTDB taxonomy): domain Bacteria; phylum Pseudomonadota; class Alphaproteobacteria; order Rhizobiales; family Hyphomicrobiaceae; genus Hyphomicrobium_B. The sequence goes on from NZ_DATNBA010000023.1 coordinate 8,577, forward strand.
ATCGCCCGGGAAAGGGGCCAGAGCCGCGTGCCGGAGCCGCCCGAAAGTATGACTGGGTAGACGTCACTCATCGGCACGGCGAACTCCTTAACGTGTGCAGTCCAGGTCTAAATTGGGGCATACGCCGGCGCAAGTACTCCAGGCTGACGACATCCGGCTACCGAGCGTACGCAATTAGAATGGGCATTTGGCGCGGCTGATGCCTGTTACCGGCCGATCGGCGCACCTCAGTCGTCTCCGTTTTTGCACGCTCAATGTCTTTTACATGTTGAGTGCAAAGATCGCGCCGGGCGCCGATCGGCGTTTTCAGGACGGACGCGTTAACCGCTCGCGGAGCGATCGCAACGAACTTGTCTCGGCTGCCGGGATTGATCGCGGCTGGGGCCCTCGGATGGGCTCCGGAGCCGGCCCGGCCGATCGCATTCCCGTCAACGAGCCGTGTTCGGGGTGGCGCGTCGCTTGATATCCGGACGGGCTGGCATCACGCCGGAATGGCGGCGCCTGCACCCGCCCATCGGCGTTCACGTCGCTTGTCGAAGCCGGTGGCGTCAAATTAGGACGCTGCGCCAGGGCGTCGCGCAGGGCCTCGTCTAGCGGGCCAGTTTCACGCAGGCCTATGGCGTCCGCCATCATAGACAGGTTGTGCATCGAGTCCGTGCCGGCCGGTATGGCCAAAGCTCGCCAACGCTCGACGATCTGGTCCAGGAACCCTTCGTCTCCGAGGGACTTCTGCCATCTTTCGGAGAAGCGCGCGGTCGAGGAACGCGGCAATGCGTGTTTCGGCAATTCGTCGAATTTGATGCGGACCGGAAGCGCCATGCCGTCGCCGAATGCGATCGCTTCGCGCTCGCCGAGAGACGGCAGAAACTCGAGCAGCCCCGAGCCGGTGTCCGCGACCGCCGAAGCAACGATGGCTTGGTCACGCTCGTTCGACATGCGCAGCGCGAAGACGGTATTGCACTGGGAAAGGATCGTCGGATCGATTTCAGCGGGACGTTGCGTGACGATGCACAGTGATGCACCGTACTTGCGGCCTTCCTTGGCGATCTTGGCGATGGCGCGTTTGCACGGCTCGAAGCCCAACGCCGCATTTACGGGAACGTAGCGATGCGCCTCTTCGCAGACGAGCGTGACGGGCACTTGACCCTCGCTCCATAATGCGAAGTCGAATGTCATGCGGCACAGCACGGAAACGACGACGTTGACGATTTCCGATGGGATGCCGGTGAGCTCGAGAATGGTGATCGGCTTGTTGTTGACGGGCACGCGGAAGATCCGGCTCAGGACCTGCGCCATGCCGTCATAAACGGTCACCGACCCGAACATGAACGAATAGCGACTATCGCGCGAAATGGTTTCGATGCGGTGCTTCAGCGTGCGAAGCGGCGCCAGATCTCTCTTGTTTTCGAGCTTGCCCATGCGGTCGTCAATGAGCGAAACGAGGTCCGAGATGCGGTATGGGACCGGCGTATCGACCGTGAAACGCGTCTGATCGGGGCCGCCGCGCCGGCCCTTGTTGTCAGCGGAACGGCTGGTGCTGTAGCGGTTCTTGGCGACCGGGATGAGGTCTTGAAGGACCTCGGTTTCGGCTTTGCGCTCGCCATCGCCGACGAGCACCTCGATCAGCTCTTCGAACGTCAGCAACCAGAACGGAAGTTGCATATTTCGCGGTGAGATGACCTCCGCCCATTCGGTGAAGGCCGTCGCGTATTCGTTATGCGGGTCGAGCAGGACGATATGCGCCGCCGGATTCTTTTCGAGGATCGAGCGCAAGATCAGCGCCGTGGTGCACGACTTGCCGGTGCCGGTCGTGCCGAGCACGGCGAAGTGCTTGCCGAGCAACTCGTCGACGCGGACCATTGCCGGGATCGTGCTGTCTTGCCGGATGGAGCCGACACGCACCGCTGCGCCGTTGCCGCCGCAGAAAGCAATTTCAAGTTCAGTCTTCACGGCGACGCGGACGCGATCACCGAGTCCGGGGTAAACGGTGACGCCGCGATTGAAAAACGAGCGCCCGGTATCGGTGGCCTTCAACAGCTCGCCGACGAGACCAAGCTCCGCGATCCAGACTTCGTTGTCGCCTTCGCGTTGCGATGGCACCGGCACGCTCAGGGCAGAGACGATCGCGAGCACGGTGGTATTGGTGGTGTCGATCGCGAGCAGAGTTCCCATTTCCGGGCGGTCGGCGAGCGAACGAATGCGGGTCTCGCTGGCCGCATCGAGCAGCACGATCGCCTTCGATCCCGTCACGGACACGATGCGGCCGATGGAAGAATCCAGCGGGCGGCCTTTGTCTTGCTGACTGCTCATGCCCTGCATATTGGTTCCATTCTCAGGCGCTCAAACCACGGTCACTCGCCATTTCGGTCGAGCTTACAGCGTTGACGCTGTCCCGCGCCGGAAGCACGATCGCGACATCCGTGCCCGTACCCTTCGTCGAACGAACTTCGAGGCGACCGCCGTGCAATTCGATCAGTGCCTTGGCGATCGGCAGTCCAAGTCCGGCTCCCTCGCGCCAGCGCGAACGGCCGCCGTCGACCTGACCGAACGGGGTCATTGCGATTTCGATTTCTTCGGCGCTCATGCCGAGGCCGCTGTCGCGAATGAGGATGACAACGCCGTTGGTGCCGGTGCGCCGGGATTCGATTGAGACGATGCCGTCCGCCGGGGTGAATTTGACAGCATTGGCAAGGATATTCGTGAAGACCTGTTTGAGCTTCAGAGCGTCGCCTCGCACCGCAGGCAGATCCGGGGCGATGGAAATTTGCATTTTTATGCGGGCTTCGGTCGTCAACATGCGAAACGACTCTGCGCTGGCAACGAGGATTTTCCCGACATTCAGTTCGTGACTGTCGAGGGTGTATTTGCCGCTCTGCATCTTCGAAATATCGAGAATGTCATTGATGACAGAGAGAAGATGACCCGCCGCATCGCTGATGAGCGTTGCGTATTCGATGATTTCCTTGTCCGGCAGCCGCCGTTGTTGATGTTGGCTGAGCAACTTTGAAAAGCCGATCACGGTATTCAACGGTGTCCGCAATTCATGGCTCATGTTGGCGATGAATTCGGACTTCACCTTGCTCGCGAGTTCGGCCTCGATGCGGGCAGAATGCTCAGCGACGCGCGCACGATGACGTAGAACCGCATCGCTCAGCAGCGACGCGTATTCATTCATCAGCGAACTGGATTTCGGGCTTCCGACAGATCCAAACAGCATCAAGCGCAGCCTAGCGCGGCATTAGAACATCCCCTTCAATTTATGGGCGAGTGCCTAACTCAAGGTTAACCCCGCGATAGCATAACGTCGCGCGTTGCATTGATCGGACGATCGTTCGATCGTCAATACAACGCGAAAGGTCTTGTTAATTTATTGCGCGGGGATTCGGCCCGAGTTCAGCGCATGATGAACTTGAACGGCTGAGTGAAGGCCAGCGGCTTTATGCTCACTTCCGGCGGGATCGGAGGGAACGGCGCGGCGCGATCGAGAGCAGACGTCGCGGCCTCGTCGAGGATTTTCGAGCCCGAACTCCTCGCGACCTCCTTCGAAAGAAGCTGTCCGTTAAGACCGATCGTGAACCGCATGACGACGGTTCCCGCGAGATGCGAACGCGGGTTCACCTTGGCCTTCTGCACGTGTTCGTTGATCTGGCCGAGGTAGAGGCCGAAGGCCTTGGCGTCGCCGCCGGTCTTCTCGTCTCCCGAACTCTGTTGCGTGAGTACGGCAACCTGCTCGGGTTGTTCTTTGACCTGGACGACCTGCGGCGCGGGTGGCGGCGGCTCAAGCGGAGGCGGTTCCTCTGTCTTGACGACTTCCTGCTCGATCGTGCTCGCGTCGGAGGCGATGACGTCGCGGAGCTCGTCCGGCTTGATTTCCTGCGGCGGCGGTGGAGGCGGCTGCTCGACCGGAATGACCTCCGCCGTTTCGATGGTCTCCATGTCGTTGCCGAGCTTGGCAAGGCCTTCGGTCGCGATGCCTTGCTCGACGAGAACGATATCCGTGCCGTGACCGACGTCCAAAGCTTCCGAGTTCACCTTCTCCAAGGCCGGCAGCATCGTATAGCCGACCGATGCATGGACCAGCAGCGACATAACAACGGCAGTCAATCGTACCCAGCTCATTACGACAACCAATGCGTTCAGTTACTAATCGTGGCCGTTCCCGACGACGGGGGTGGCTGAGATAGGAGAGAAACACGTGCAAACCCCGACTCGCCCACCCGGCCGAGCAATTCCATCACGTCGCCGTATGCCGTCTTGCGGTCAGCCCGCACGTAGACGACACCGTCGCCTTCCTGAGTTTTAATTTGCATTAGACGCGGCACGAGCGTCTGCGGCGTCACTTCCTCGTCGCGGATGTAGAGTTTGCCATCTGGCGCGAGCGTGACAACCATCGGCTTCTTCATGGCGCCAAGCTTCGAAGCTGACGTTTTCGGCAGGTCGAGCGGCACGCCTTGGACCATCAAAGGCGCGGCGACCATGAAGATGATCAGCAGTACGAGCATGACGTCGACAAACGGCGTCACGTTGATTTCGGCGAGCGGCTTGTAGCTATCGCCGTCCTCACCCGATGAGCTGTTGCCGACGGACATTCCCATCAGTGTACGTCCTTGATGCCATTGCGCGATAAGGTGCGCGCCAAGCCGGCGACGGCTGGTGTCATGCGGTCAGACGCGCGGCCGAGTGCGACTGTGATCTGGTTATAGGCAACGACGGCGGGAATTGCCGCAGCGAGCCCTACGGCCGTTGCGAACAGGGCTTCCGCTATACCGGGAGCAACGACGGCAAGACTCGTATCCTTCGTCTGGGCAATCGCCGTGAAGGAATTCATGATGCCCCAAACCGTCCCGAACAGTCCGATGAACGGTGCCGCGGATCCGAGCGTCGCCAGAAATGGCAGACCCGTCTCAAGCTTCTTCAGCTGACGCTTCGTCGCGCCGCGCATGGCGAGTTCGAGGCGATCGCGCACTTCGCCGTTGGAAGCGTTCTGCTCGCCTTCCGTCCATTCGGTGTGGGCGGCGTCGCTCACGGACCTAAGGAGCCCGCCGGATCTGCGCGATTGGATCACTCCGGATTTGCTGCTCGCTTCAAGAACATTGATTTCACGATTGAGAAGCCAGACCTTCACGAGCTTTTCGAACACCAGAGCCCAACTGACGAGCGAAGCGAGAAGCAGGCCGATGATGATGCTCTTCACCACGATATC
>NZ_DATNBA010000024.1:0-22638 GCF_035572195.1 Hyphomicrobium sp.
CAGCGCACGTATAGTTCGAAGGGAGGAATGGAAAACAGCGTTTGCGATCACGAATTATCGCGAGTTCGTGATGGCTCGAAGGAAAAATCCATCTCGGCGTAAGCTTTGGCTCACGTTCAGCAAGTACCCATCACCCATGACAAAAAACCCCCAGAGCACCGATAACCTCTCCCGCAAAGATTTCCTGCGTGGCGCGGCCATTGCGGCACTTTTGCCGCTTCTTCCGCGAATCTCACACGCAGAGGCAGACCGCATCGGAGTTGCCGAAATTGCGCCCGGCATTTTTGTTCATACGGGCCAATATGCTTTGGTTAACTCGGAAAATGTCGGTGATATTTCAAATGCTTGCTGCATTATCGGCAGTTCGGCGGTCGCCGTCGTCGATACCAGCGGCTCCTATGGGCTCGGCAAGGCCCTGCACGCCGCGATCGCCCAGATTACCGACAAGCCGATCCGCTATGTCATAAACACCCACATGCACCCTGATCACGTGCTCGGTAACGCAGCTTTCGAGGCCGAGGGAACAGAGTTTGTCGGCCATCATAAACTCCCTGCCGCCCTCTCCGCCCGCGCCGAAAGCTACCTGAGAAACACCCGCGATCGTGTGGGAGACAAGGCCTTTGCCGGCACGAAGATCGTTCTGCCGACACGAACCGTCACGGACGCACTCGATCTCGATCTTGGCGGGCGGGTACTAACACTCCGCGCACGGCCAACGGCCCATACCGACAACGATTTGACGATTTCCGATAGCGCGACAGGAACGCTGCTCCTCGGTGATCTTTTGTTTTCAGATCACATCCCGACGCTGGACGGATCGATCGTCGGCTGGCTCAAACTCATACCCGTTTTGAAGCAGGAAGCCGCCGCCCGTGTAGTCCCCGGGCACGGCCCCAAAACTATGAATTGGCCGGATGCGATCGACGCGGAACAGCGCTATCTCGAAACGATTGCGCGCGATGTTCGGGCCATGATCAAGGACGGTAAAACGATCGAGCTGGCCGTTGCGACGGCCGGCCAATCGGAGAAGGGAAAGTGGCAGCTCTTCGAAGAACATCATGCGATGAACGTTACTGCCGCGTTCACCGAACTCGAATGGGAATGAAAAAGGGCGCACACCGCGCCCTCATTCAAATTCAGCCGATTGTCTGCAGCAAACCAGACGTCAGAAGCAACGCAACTCGCCTTCGACCTGCGCCCGCTTCAAATTGTTGATCTTCTCCTGCATCTTCGGCGACTTCGTCCAAGCAACGTTCTCGCCGCCACGCAGCCCGACAGACATGAGCGTCTCGGCCTGTTCGTATTCGTCCCACGGCAGGATCGCCGCGATCTGATCGATCGAGCACGAGCACTTTCCGAGAATTTCGCGCGATCGGCCGTTGACTTCCATACAGGCGAAAACGTAGTCGGCACGCGCCTCAGTCGGATAGTCGTTTGCCGGCAATTCCTCTGCAAGAACGCGCGCTGTCGAAGCAACCGACAGGCTAAGGGCGAAAACCGCCGACAGCGCCCAAATGGCTCGGCGCGTCATAGCAAACTTCATTTCACACCTCCCACGCCTTCAAGCGTCGTTGTTTCTTCAAGTGTCGGGCTTTTCTTGTCGCTATTCGTATATTCGGAGACCATTTGCGCGAAGTAGCCCGGTATTTTGTCGGAAAGCGAAATCGTGAAGGTGGCTCCTTCGAAGCCATTCATTTTCGCGCGCGACGGATCACTTGCAAAGGGCGTCGCCGTCACGCGAAAACCGTCGACGTCCTGACCCTTGTAGGCAATTTTAACCGGTTCGATCGTTGCGCCGTTATCAAGAAACTTTTTGAACCTGCCTTTGAGGTATGCGGCATCGCCACCTGCGAGTTGTTTGAAATGCGCAACCGCGCCATCAAGATAGACGACGAGCATGGGATTGCCGTCCATGTCGGTGATCCGCTCCGGGTCGCGAGCGCGATCGCCCGAATAAATTTGCACCAGCACATTCTTTTTGCCGGGCTTCCCGTCGCTCTCGACTTTCACGGTGACGTTGTCGGTAAAGCCAAGACCGAGTGCCCTTTCATCGGACGGCTTACGCACAAACTTGTAGACGAGTTCCGTGCCCGGAGCGACCGAGGCTATATGCGGCCGTTCAAAGAGAATATCTGCAGGCTTGGGAGTTTCTGCAGCCACGCCGCTAATGCTTGCGCAGGTCGTGGCCAGGGCTAGAAGGCCCGCCATCCGAAAGGAAAATTTGGACATCAGGCGAGATCCTCCAGATCATTGAAGTGACTACTTTTCCCGGCTCTTTAGCGAGACCAAAGCACCTTGACCAGATGTTATGGTGATCGGCTCTGAACGCGGCTGCTGCCGGTTGCTCGGATTTCGTCCAACAATGCCGAAAGATTGGCCGCGGCGGAACTTAAAAGCCGGTAACCTGAAGAGGCTAGCGCAGAAATTTGCCGAAGGCGCGCGGCCCGTCTCCAACAACGGCCTTGCCCGTAACTGTCAGTGTATCGGGGTTAACGCGGAGCAGGAAATCGTCGCCCCAGCAGGCGACGTAAACGTTCCCCTCCGCGCCATCGGCTTGAATACCTTCGGGATGATCACACGCATCTATAGCCTTGAGCGGCCGCAGCGTGGCGAGATCAAACACGGTAACGGTGCCGCCATATTGATCCGTCACGAAGCCGCGTCCCCGCGCCAAAGCGACGGCATATGGCCGGCGGCCCGTCGCAACTTTACCGACTGCTTTTCTTGCGGCGATGTCGATCACAGTCACGTCATCGCTTTTGACGTTGGCGGTATAGGCCCGTAGCCCATCAGAATCGATCGTGATGCCGAACGGGCGTTTGCCGACTGCGACCGATGCAAGCCTCGCTCTCGATGCGATGTCGATGATCGAAACTGCATCGCTGTCGCGATCCGCCGAAAGCAGCAGCCGGCCGTCTGGCGTCACGGCAAGGCCCGAAGGCGACTGGCCGACCGGAATATCGGCAATCACCGCGAACGTCTTCGTATCGACGACGAAGATCTTATGGGCGTACCAGTCGGCAACGTAGACTTCCGGACGTGTGGGATGCGCCGCAATTCCAAGTGGCCCGCCACCCAAAGTCAGACGCCTCGTCACCGTCCGCGATACCGCGTCGACCTCAACAAGTTCCTTGCTGTCAGGCGCGGTAACGTAGGCCTTGGCTCCATCGGGAGAGAGAGCAATGCCGGCCGGCTTGCCGCCGATTTTTATTTCGGCGACGGCCTTCATCGTCGCAAGATCGACGAACGAAAGACTGTCGGCCGGCTGGTTGGTGGTAAAAGCCTCGCTACAGCGCGCTGCGGACCCGGCGCCCGATAGCGCCAGAACACAAAACGCGGCGCAGCAACGCGCGAAGTTGCGCACTCAGCTCCCGCCTTCGATTTTCTTTTTCAGCGCGGCAAGACCATCCTTATAGAGGCCCGTCACGGCCTTCAGCGCCACCTCGTCGCTGAGTTCCGGCGGCGGATCATTCAGCATGTAGCCGCGGTAGAACGCGCCTTTCCATTCGACCGTTGACTTGTCGCCATTGGCGGTCACGGTGATGTGCGCGGAATAGTCGTTAACCGGCAGCACCTTTACGTCGACCTTCGTGATTTCGTAGGCGTAGGTGTGCTCTTCGGCATCGTACTTATCGAGCTGTTCCTCGACGATACCGCCATTCTTGAGGGTCAGTTTGCGCGTCGCATTGACGTCATTGCCGCCTGTCCCTTCCGTCTTGGCGACGATCGGCAGCCAGTTGATGTCCTGGAAATTGCCGACAACGGCCCAGACCTTGTCGACCGGCGCATTGATTTCGATGCTTTCGGTGACTTTCTGGCGCGACGGACCGTGAGCCAAGGCCAGCGCCGGCAGTGAGCCCAAGATCGCAACAGCGATCGCCAAGCGTTTCAGCATGCAATTCCTCCGGAGTTTTCACATCAGACTGGTATGAAGTCCTGGGCCGGTCTGGCCGAGCGGGCGGACATTAGGCTCGTTCACCACTTTCGTAAAAGACGGCAAATTGTGTCGCATTGAACGTGCGGCCCTAGCCACGCTTGACCGCCCGCGTCAGAATTGTTTTACCTCGCGCCACCTTTGGTCGAATCTCGCCTGATGGCATACGCAAGGTGAAGTGGTGCAGGATTTGAAATCCGAACAGTCGAGAAACGGCGCAAATCACTTTGAGAACGTCGCTTGTCCGTTTTGCGGCATCCTATGCGACGACCTTGAAATCGGCCCTTCGGCAACTGGACTGAAGGTTCTTAAGAACGGTTGCCCCAAGTCGGTCGCCGGCTTCGAGCGCCCGCTCGTCGAGGCAAATCCTCAGATCGACGGGAAAGACGTTCCACTCGACGAGGCGGTCGCCCTCGCAGCCAAACTTATTAGGGAAAGCCGTCTGCCGATCTTCGGCGGTCTCGGCACCGACGTCGACGGCATGCGCGCCATCATGAAAATCGCCGAGCGCGGCGGCGGCGTTGTCGACCATGCGCTCAGCGAAGCGCAATACCGCAATTTTCGCGTGCTCCAATCGAGCGGCTGGGTGTTGACGACACTGACGGAAGCGCGCAATCGCGCCGACCTCTTCATCATCGCCGGCAGCGACATCCATGAAATTCACCCGCGATTCTTCGAACGCGTCGTTTGCAACGAGGCGTCGATGTTCTCCGACGCGCCCCCGAAACGGACGGTGGTGTTTCTCGGCGAAGGTCTCGATCAATCGGCGGTCACGGGAAAGCGTATCGGCGAAATCGTCAACCTTCCCTGCAAGGCCGACCGCATCGGCGAAATCCTCGACGCGATGCGCGCCATGCGCAAAGGCGCCACCATCACGGGCGATACCATCGGCGGCCTGCCACGAGCTGCCGTCGAGGATCTGCTGGCACGCTGCAACGCTGCAACCTACGGCGTCATCGCTTGGGCGGCGGCAAGCCTCGCATTCCCGAACGCCGACCTCACCGTTCAGGCGATGTCGGAATTCCTGAAAGAGATCAACACGACATCGCGTTTCGCCGGACTTACACTTGGCGGCGATGAAGGTTCACCAACCGCCGGCTCAGTTTGCGCCTGGCAATCGGGCTTCCCACTCAGGGTGTCGTTCGCGAACGGCAAGCCCGAATACGATTCCGAGCGCTACGACATGATGCGAATGCTTGCCGCGAAGGAGAGCGATCTCCTCTTATGGCTCGCCTCCTTCACGCCCGACCTGTCGCCGCCCGATACCGATGTGCCGATGATCGTGCTCGGCACCCCCGGAATTAAACTGAGCCGTACGCCGAAGATCTACATTCCCGTCGGCACGCCCGGAATCGACCACGCCGGCATCATCATCCGTGTCGACACCGTCGTATCGCTGCCGCTCCGCAAGCTCAGGAAATCGAAACTGCCGCGCGCCGCCGACGTAATCGCCTCCATTGAAGCCGCCCTCTAGGCCAACTCTCCGAGATCAAGAATGCTCACCAAGCTCACCGGCGGCAAAGTCTACGATCCCGAGAACGGGATCGACGGCGAGGTTCGCGATATCTTCATTGAAAACGGCCGCATCGTTTCGCCCTCGCCCAATGCCAGAGTCGATCACGAGTACCCGCTGCACGGCCGCGTCGTGATGGCGGGCGGCATCGACCCGCACACGCACATCGGCGGCGGCAAGGTTACGATCGCGCGCATGCTGATGCCGGAGGATCATATCGGCCACGAAGTGGCGGGCACCGAGCTGACGCGACCCGGCGTCGGGCACGCGATCCCCTCGACGCTGACCGCCGGATACCGCTACGCCGAGATGGGTTATACGGCGGCATTCGAGCCGGCGATGCTACCGTCCAATGCGCGGCAGGCGCACATGGAGTTAGGCGACACGCCGATTGTCGACAAGGGCGCCTTCGTCATGCTCGGCTCCGACGATTATTTTCTGCGCCAGCTTGCGGGAAAATCCGACTTCTCGGCGATCAAGGATTACATCGCCTGGACGATGCATGCGGCCCAGGCGATCGCCGTCAAGGTCGTCAATCCGGGCGGCATCAGTGCCTTCAAGTTCAATCAGCGCAAGCTCGATCTCGACGAGAAGCACGCCTATTACGGCGTCACGCCGCGCGACATCATCCTCACTCTGGCGCGCGGGGTCCAGGAACTCGGCGTCGTTCACCCGATCCACATTCACGGCTGCAACCTCGGCGTTCCAGGCGGCGTCGAAACAACGCTCGCGACGATCAAAGGCTCGGAAGGTTTGCCGATCCACCTGACGCACATCCAGTTCCACAGTTACGGCACTGAAGGCGACATGAAATTTTCTTCGGGCGCCACGCGCGTCGCGGAAGCCGTCAACGCCAATAAAAATGTGTCGATCGACGTCGGCCAGGTGATGTTCGGGCAAACGTGCACGGCATCCGGCGACACGATGCGCCAGTTCGTCAACACGCGCTCGGCCGATCCGAAAAAGTGGGTCGTGATGGATATCGAGTGTGACGCCGGTTGCGGAGTCCTGCCGTTCAAATATCGCGACAAGAGCTACGTCAACGCGCTGCAGTGGGCGATCGGCCTCGAGTTGTTTCTACTCGTCAACGACCCCTGGCGTCTTTTCCTGACAACCGACCACCCGAATGGCGGGCCGTTCACTTGCTATCCGCATCTGATCCGGCTGCTGATGGACAAGACGTTCCGCCAGGAAATGATGCGGACCATCAATCAGGACGCACTGAAATGGTCGACACTTGCATCGCTCGATCGCGAATACACGCTTTACGAAATCGCGATCATGACGCGCGCCGGCCCTGCGCGAAGCCTCGGCCTCAAGGATCGCGGCCACCTCGGCGTCGGCGCGTCAGCCGATATCACCGTTTATGATGACAATCCGGACCGCGAAGCCATGTTCGCGACGCCCGAACTGCTGTTCAAGAACGGCGAGCTCATTGTCCGCAATGGCAAGATCGTGAAGGTCGTCAACGGGGCGACGCACGTCGCGCGGCCGGCCTACGATGCATCGATCGAAAAGCCGCTAAAGGCCTACTTTGACGATTATCTGACGATGCGGATGGAAAACTTCCGCTTGCCCGATGACGAGATCATCGATCGCGGCCGTGGCTCCATCGTTATCCAGCCGACGGGAGCGCGGGCGTCATGAGCATGACGATCAACGGCGTCTCCGTCGACGATACCTTTGCCGAAGCCTTCGGCATGAGCGGCACCGGCATCATCATTACGGCCGACACGCTTAAATGGGCACGCATTGCCGCAACCGTCGCCACCGGCTTTGGCACCTCCGTCATCGGCTGCGGAGCGGAGTGCGGCATCGACCGTGATCTGACGCCCGATGAAACGCCGGATGGCCGCCCCGGCGTGCGCATCCTGATGTTCGGCTTCTCGCCGGATGCGCTCGTCCCGCAAGTCAAGAACCGCATCGGACAGTGCGTGCTGACGAGCCCGGGTTCGGCTTGCTATTCCGGCCTCAAAGCACCGTTGTCGATCGGTCTCGGCAAAGCCCCGCGCTTTTTCGGTGACGGCTTCCAGACCGCGAAGAAATTGGGTGACAGCCGCTACTGGCGCGTCCCCGTCATGGACGGCGAGTTCGTCGTCGAAGAAGAGACCGGCGTTACGACGGATGCCGTAGGCGGCGGCAACATGCTGATCGTCGGCAAGGATCGCACTGGCCTTCTCGAAACGGCCGAGGCCGCCGTCGACGCCATTGCAAAAGTCGATGATGTCATCACACCGTTTCCCGGCGGCATCGTGCGCTCGGGCTCGAAGGTTGGCGCCAAGTATGCCGGCATGTTCGCCTCGACCAACGACGCCTTCTGCCCGACGCTACGCGGCACCGTCAAAAGCGAGCTTGGGCCCGATAGCCTCGCGGTACTCGAAATCGTCATCGACGGCCTGACGTCGAAAGCAGTCGCGGACGCCATGCGCGCCGGCCTCAAGACCGTCACCGATATTGGCGCCAAGCGTGGTGTCACGCGCATCACGGCGGGCAATTACGGCGGCAAGCTCGGACAGCACCATTATCATCTGAAGGATCTGATCTGATGAGCGGCCTCACGCTGCGCCTCAAGGCGCCCGCGACGGAGCGGATCAATCTCAGCGAAATCACACCGGCAAAGCTCGCGGCCCTTTCCTCGCACGCCATGGCACGCCTGAACGTCGGCTTCGACAAAGGTGGGCTGGCGCTTGGCGATGCCTTCGATATCAGCGGCAATGCCGGCGACACGCTGACGATCGAAGGTTCGGGAGCATCACTTGATTTCGCGGGCTCCGGCCTCGACAGCGGCACGATCCGCATCGTCGGCAATGCCGGCGCTTATGCAGGCCGCAAGATGTCCGGCGGCAAGCTCGAGATTCGAGGCAACGCCGGAAACTTCCTCGCCTCACGCGCGACGGGCGGCATGATCCATGTTTCCGGTAACGCCGGCGACAACTTGGGCGGCGTCATCGCCGGCGACCGCTTCGGCATGCAGGGCGGCATCGCCGTCATTGACGGCAACGTCGGAGATCGCGCCGGCGAAAAGATGCGCCGCGGCACCGTCATCGTGCGCGGCAAGACCGGTGAAGGTGCCGGTACCCGTATGATCGGCGGCACGATCTGGGCCGAAGGCGGCATCGGACCGCTTCCCGGACTGATGATGCGCCGCGGCACCCTGATCGGTCCAAGCGTCGATCGCCTGCTGCCGACCTTCGTCGATTGCGGTAAACACGATCTCGTGATCGTACGGGTCCTATCGCGCTACCTGAAAAACGTCCTGGGCGACCTCGCGCCAAAGCCTATGCCGTTGTTTATCCAAAAAATTGCCGGCGATATGGCCACGATCGGACGCGGCGAAATCCTGTTACCGGCGAGTTGACCGCGACCAAACGCGTCTGCCGGGAAAAAATCCATCCCGAACTAATCCCCGTAATCTCCCTCGAGTTATCGTGCTGAGGCCGACGTGACCGCAGTTCAGCGAGGTGTTGCCTCGCGCCCGGCGCCATCATGGAAACTTTGGTAATCGTCCGGCAATTTAATGAGGGAAAGCCGTCGCAATGCTCGCAATCATTCTTTCGGCATGCCTGGCAACGGACCCTAACGTTTGCAAGGATTACAAGATCTCCCTGGACGCCAATACCGACCCGACGACGTGCGTTATGGACGCTCCGCCCTACTTCGCCAAATGGACGGAGGAGCATCCCGCATGGCGGATCAAGCGCTGGCGCTGTACTTCGGCGAGCGAAGAGAGCATCTGACGGACGGACGGCGCGTGCGCGACTGGCGCGGCGAATTAGCGTACCGAACTGAGTTCAACGCCGGGAATGACCGGCGGCGCAATCCCGCTGACCTCGATTACGAATTTCTGTCGGATGGCCCGCTCGAAATCCGAATAGCCCATCGCCGGCAGGACGAAGCCTCCAGGACCTCCCCTTACGTGGTCGCGATACCATTGTTCGAGAGGCGGCGGACCGCCGGGAACGGCCTTCGGCAGCAACACCCCGGATTCCGGCGTATCGAGCAAAATCGGAAGGCCGTTGATCGTCACGCCGTTGCTCACAAGCTCGTCGCGCACCTTCTCGATTGGCTCGTCGGCGTTGCAATTGTCCGGCCCGTCGCCGGAAACGTCGATCACGATGCGCGCCGCCTTCGCCGGAATTTGCGGAACGACCTTGTCGTTCATGGATCTCAGCATGCGCGTCATGCACGTGAACTCACCACCTTGATGAGGCAACGTGCGCACGCGTTGGGCCACAGCAATCGCATCGGCTTTATTTGCAATCCGCATCCAAGGCACCACGACGGCCGGTTTGTCGGCCCACGTGACCATCGAGAACAGGATGCCGCCGCTCGAACCTCCGGTAATGGCATCGATGACGCCTGGATCTTCGAGAGCCTTCGCGATGCCTTCCATTTGCAGCTTGTAGCGCGCCTCATCGACCGAATTCGAAACATCGACGGAGACGATGAGCGCGGTGTCGACCGGCTGCGCATCCTGGGCAACGAGCGGCGTCGCCGAAAGCACGGCCGAGCCGATTACCAAAAGCGCTCCAAGCGCCGCACGCAAATTTTTCATGACGCCTGGAATGGATGCTTTCTCTCGAGATACAACGCACGGCAGCGAGCGGAACCAAGACGGCAACCTAGCAAAGACAATTTTTGCCGCCTAGCGTAGCTCAATCACATAGGCAAAATCGATTCAACCAGCTTTAGCGCGAGCTCGAGCTGTGGTCTGCTTCTGGGCTATACGAGCTACAGATGGAGGCGGATTTGCGGGCGCGTGATTGAAGACGGTGGCCGCCGGGCCCCTCAAGCCAGGCCGCCGGCACTTTCGGGGACCGGATCATCGCGGCGGCGGGTCTGGTCGATCGGCACGGGCAGCGCGTCGGCAATACCCCAGATGATGCCAGCTATGATGAAAAAGTGCCGCCAATGATCGGTGTCGATCACCAAGCCTTCGAACGCGAGCCCTGCGAACGAAGCAACGGCGATGACGGCCGGGCCTTGCAACCTGCCGGGCTGCATGGCCATGCGAAAGCCAAGGAACAGCGTCGTCACAACCGAAATAATATAGAGCAATCCGCCCAGCCAGCCGGCATCCAGGAAGATCGTCAGATAGACGTTGTGCGCCTCTTCATGGTGATAGGTGTCGCGAAACGTATATGTGCCGATGCCGAAAGGATGCTCGACAATCAGCGCCCGCGCCTTCTGCTGGCCGCCGAACCGTCCCTCGGGGCCCTCGTCGTAGCTCTGATCGAGATTGGCCCGCTGCTCCAATAGATCCTGTATCTGGCCGTCAAGCTGCGTAGCGACGCCGACCGCTGTGATCAGAGCCACGATTCCAACCACGCCGAACGTCGCAAAACGCAAATAGTCCGTGCGCCGCCGCGACCCTATGAGGACGATGGCGATGACGATCGCGATCGAAAGCGCCGTCGACAGCCAGGCACCTCGCGAAAAGCTGATCAGGAGCCCGACCAAAAGCGGCAGTGCGACGGCGGCGGCGATCAACGCCCGTTTGGTATTGTCGCGCAACATGATCCAAACCAGCGTTACGATGGCCGGAGCCAGCGCGGCGCTATAGACGTTCGGGTCTTTGAAGGTCCCGCGCGCGCGGTCATAGTTGGTGAACAGGTCGTACGTCGACGGAATGATGTGGAAGTACCCGACGAACGCTGCCGCCGTCGCGACAAGACACGCGATGACGTAACAGTAGAGAATGAGCTTCAGACGTGGCTCAGGATCGGCCGCAACAAATCCCGCAATAATGAATGCGCAAGACGCCAGGAATAGCGTGACGAGCTGATCCACGATGGCCGTATCGAACGTCGTCGACAGCATCGTGCCGGCAACACCGAGCGCCACGAGTGCGAGCCACATGGCGTAGTTCAGAAGTGCCGCATTACCGAACCGCACCGCGCCCAACACCGGAAGCGCCACGATTGCAATAAGCATCAGACCATCGGCGACCGCGGGCTCTGAAAACACGATCGAGCTCAACAGCATCGCGACCGCAACGATCAGGCATGCGAGCGAACTCGCCCGAAACGAGAACGCGAACGGGATCGGGGCGTGTTCGGCGCTAGTACGCATTTTTGCCCGTCACCAGTGAGAACGGCGTCATCGCGATGATGTAGAGATCGAACAGCATCGACCAGTTATCGATGTAGTAGAGGTCGTGTTCGACGCGGCGCAGAAGTTTCTCGTGGGTGTCGGTTTCGCCGCGCCAGCCGTTGATCTGGGCCCAGCCGGTAACGCCCGGCTTCACACGGTGACGAGCGAAATAACCCTGCGCGACATTCTCGTACAGATCGCGATCGGCCTTGGCTCCGGTCGCGTGCGGCCGCGGCCCGACGAGCGACATCTGCCCCCGAACAACATTGATGAGCTGCGGTAGTTCATCCAGACTGGTGCGGCGGATGAACCGTCCGACACGCGTGACGCGTGGATCATCGCGCGTGACGAGCTTGCTTGCGGTCGTGTCTTGCCGATCAACGTACATCGATCGAAACTTGTAGACTTCGATCAGCTCGTTGTTGAACCCGTACCGCTTCTGGCGAAAGAACACCGGGCCTTTGCTGTTGAGGCGTATCGCAATGGCGGTTAGCGCCATGACGGGAGAGAGAAGGACCAGGAGAAGCGCCCCGATAATCCGGTCTTCCATGTTCTTAAGGACGCGATCCCAATCGCTCAGCGGCTTGTCCATCACGGCAAGCATCGGGACGCGGCCGATATAACTGTAAGCCCGTGAATTCAGCCGTAGCTTCGAATTCAACGCCGAGACGCGGATATCTGCCTGCAGCGTGAAGAGCTTCTGCAGGATTTGCATCAGCCGCTCTTCGGCGCGCACCGGCACGGTGACGATCAAAAGATCGACGCCCATGTCGCTGCAAAAACCGGAAAGTTTTTCAAACGTACCGAGCTGCGCAATGCCACTTTTGCTCGTCGCGACCCGCTCCTCCTGCCGATCATCGAACACACCGAGTATCTTCATGTGGTTCGCGGGGTCGGCGTTTAGCTCGCGTATCAAGTCGTTGGCATCCTTACCGCCGCCGACAATGACGGTCCGCCGCACAAGCCGACCGGCCAGTGTCAGCCGGTCGATGACGCGCATCGCAATATAGCGGACGCTACACAGCAGAGTGGCGCTGAATGCCATCCATGCCGAGATTTGAGCCGGCGACACAATGCGCTGATCGAACATGTAGGCGAGGCCCGCCACGGCCAATGAGACGGCTGCGACGGTCGTCAGGACTTTGAGAAATTGCGGCGCCAGTCGGCGCAACGAAGGGATCGAGTAAGACCATTGTCCATGTAGCAGTACGGTCGTCAGGGCCGCGAGAAAGGCCGCCCCAGCCGCGCCTGGCCATGACGGCGCTGAGGGCGAACCAATGAAGAAATTGGCCAGAGGCCATGCCCCGGCAACCAATAGAGCGTCGGCGAACGCGACGGCAAAGAGCAGCTTCGGCCGCGACGCATTTCCAAGTCTGTCGAATACCAGCGAACTCAACCAGACAGATATCTGCTTCGCGGCCAGATGTGCTGACGCGGGACTATTGACGGACGCATAAGCGGGACTCGACTGCGGACCCATCACGTTCACCTTGCATGCGGAACGTCCAATTGATTACGCCATACCCTGTGAGCCGTTGGTAAACGACACCGAAGCTGGAGCCGAACAAACGGCCGCAACGGCGTTGGCCTGTCGATTACGGTTAAGGAGGGGTTACTCAGCGACTGCGGCTGAACCAGCTATTTCAAACTGATATCGTATGAAAACTCGGACCCGACCCAATCGAGCATGCTGCCCAACCTCGGTCTGATACTCCGCAGGTAGTCGATCTTCTTCGGGTTATGCTTGTATTTCCCGATCGATCTCGTGTCGATCTTTCTCACGCCGTGCATCGCTGCCTCGGCGGCCGACGACGCCTTGAATACGGCCGGCAAGTCGTCGACGTGAGAAGCGATTTCAAAACCGAAATATGCCGCAAGCTGTTGCTGCACCTTCGATCCGTCCGTTACCAAATCTTCGTAGCGAACGATTTGCACATTCTTGCGTTGTGCTTCGATCAAGAACTTAAGAGCCAGCATCTCCCCGAGCCAACGATGCGGCTCGATGTGGTATTCCCGCTTGGTTTGTGGATTATTGCTGGTGAGCACGTCAAACGGATGTCTGACGATGTAGACGAGCCCTATTCGTTCGGAAATCTCCTCGACGTATTGATAGGCGTCACTGTTTCTCTTCAAAATCAGTGCGTCGCCGGTGGTACTCAATTGACCAAAGAAATCGATCGGCACTTCCTTCGATACCACGCAGACACCCTTGAAGGTGGACATCACCGCCGTCAGCAACCATGTCCCGGAACGCCCACATCCCATGATGTAAAGTCTTTTGATCGGCCGATCGGCGTCGATCTGCGTTAGCCGGGCGTCCAAAGCACCTTTCTTGTAAAATTTCTTAAACTTCTTTTTTTTCAGCCCAATCGCGAGCGGCCATAAATGGGCGTCGCCCGATGTCTCATATCTGGCTGCTCCATATTTCTGCAAAGCCCACGATACGATGGGACCGGTCATCCGATGCAGTTGAACTTTTATCATCCCGCCCCTAGCTCGAGTAC
Source organism: Hyphomicrobium sp. (assembly GCF_035572195.1). Taxonomy (GTDB): domain Bacteria; phylum Pseudomonadota; class Alphaproteobacteria; order Rhizobiales; family Hyphomicrobiaceae; genus Hyphomicrobium_B. The sequence goes on from NZ_DATNBA010000024.1 coordinate 14,045, forward strand.
GTATCGGATAAGTCGAACATCATCCCCAAAGCGTCCACATCGTCGCCACATGCAACAAAGTGCGGATTTTCGAAACCATCGACACCCTCGCCCCTTGCTCCATAACTCAACGGAGAACCGTTAAGGCGGAACGTGCAGCCTCCGGCGTTCCGCAAGACGGCGTCGCCCGCGGCGGTGTCCCATTGCATCGTCCGGCCGAGACGCGGATAGACGTCCGCCATACCAGCCGCCACGAGACAGAACTTCAGCGATGAGCCGATGGAAAGTCTTTGATGGACGGCCATCCCTTCGAGCAGCGCGCTTGTTTCAGCGTTCGTATGCGAAGCGCTGACAACGGCCGTTAATCCGGCAATCGGCACGTTGCGCGTCGTGATTTTTTCGCGCTCGTCGACGGAACCGTCGGCCGAGATTCGACAGCGATAGGCGATGCCGTAACCGCCGCTGAAAAGTTCGTTCCGGGCTGGCGCAACTACAACGCCCAGACGCGGCACACCACTCTCGATAAGAGAAATGTTCACCGTGAAGTCAGACCGGCCCTTGATGAACTCCTTCGTGCCGTCGAGGGGATCGACAAGAAAGAAACGGTCGGTCGAAATAATTGGGACACCCCCGTCGCAAGCACATTCTTCCGCAATGATTGGCGTGCCGCGCTCAATTCGCCGAAGTCCGGCGGCAATGTGCTCCTCCGCCGCCTGGTCGGCGTCAGTGACGGGACTGCCATCGCACTTCAGGCGTGCACCGGCGCCATTCGCGCGGATGCCGAGGATGATCTGGCCGGCCTCGATTGCCAGAGTTTCGAGCATCGCCAGTGTCTCATCTACTTGAATCATTGCTCCCCCAAGAGCCCGGCGAGGACGACTATCCGAACCGCCCAACCGCGCGGCGTTGAAGCTGATAACTCGGGCGAACGAGTTCGCTGAATAGGAAGCCCGTTGCATTCGAGTGATCAAACACGACATTTTCCTTCAGCACCCATCGGCGCCACAGATAACGATCAAGCGAAGTCCGGGACCTTAGCAGAAACCGATCCTGCTCGCTCAGATCGTCAAGGCCGATAAGCTCCCATCCGGTCTTCTGTTGAATCTGTTCCGCTGTGTTACGTCGAGGCGCGCAGTCCGCGATGCCGATCTGCGCCGACAGCGATGCAATGAGGATATCCGTCTCGGAGATGTCGACAACATAGTCGAAAGTCTTCAACGTCTTGTCGAGAGCCGCCGCTTTCATATCGTCGGTCATCCGAGACATTCGAACCCACGGCAACTCAACCCAGCGTTCGAGCAGAAAGTGCGACACGGGATTCATTCGCATCGAGCGCATGAACAACGAAAACGAGTGGGGCTTTTGCCCCTTCAGCATGTAGCGCATGACGCGAAAATTATACCATGAGAGCATCAGGCTCTGCGGTTCGCGAAGAATTATCGACCGAACGATGCGCCTATTCGCGAAAAGCTTTGCAAGAGAGCTTCCGGCGAAATGACCTGAGATCGCGCGGATCTGATCAGCCGGTCCCGGGAGCCTAGGATTGTACTTATAACCGAGCAACCCCAGCGGCAGTTTTCGCGTGCGCCTTCGCGGTTTCCAAAATCCCGTGCTGCCGAGCTCGTACTCGAAATGCTTCTCAACCGTTATGCCCGCGCACTTCGGCACGTGAACATGAATGAGGAGCGTATCCATCATGATAAATCCAAACAATATGGATGCACCCGCCAAGCGAAGTGCACATCATGAAAATCAACTACACCAATTGGACGAGTTGACTCCTAGCAGCCGAGCCGCGCCGCAGAAAGGTTTGGAGGTGGCTTTAGTCCATCCCGGTGGCCCATAAGCCACGCTGCAGAAACGCGGTCGAAATTACCGATGAACGGCATTCGGCTCGGCGTAGCAGATGTTGATAATGCTGCGTCTTCCCATGAAACAAGTGCGCAAACTTCGTGTGCTCGACAGCGGCCGCGAAGCCCTAGCTAAGCCGACCGGGACAAATTTCAAAGTCTGCCAAGTTCGTAGATCGGACAGACAGCCCTCTGGTCGGTTTCCGACCACCCATGCTTCTCGAGTTCCAGCTCGGTGGCATCGAACCGCTTTATGATGCGTAACCCGCCAAGCCGAAGGTAAGATTTCTTCAGCCAACCTGCGTGGGTCAGATAAATCTTGGCGTCAGGCGCGAGACACTTGCAAACGTTCTCGAAGAAAAGCCTTCGTTGTTGATCGTCACAGTGATTCAACACGGAGAACACATTCACGAAATCGAACTTTTGATTGAGGGCTGAAAGATCGAAGTCGGAAATAACTTTCAATGTCGGGTGTTTACCGGAAAGCCCCTTCTCTGTAACGAGCAGGGATGCCGTCTTGATGAAAGAGTTGTTGTAGTCGACTCCGTAATAATTTCCCTCATTTAGAAAGGAGATAAAATGCACACCGGCGCGGATTGGCCCGCAGCCAACGTCAAGTAATCGTGAGGATGGAAGCATCCCTGCGGCGCGCAGCAGGGAAAGCTGAAAGAGGCCTCGCGATTCCCACTTTTCGGCGCCGCCCCCGAGATAATTTTTGTAGACGCCGCGCTCTATCGCTTCCTCATCGAGTTCTATTTTGCTGTATTTCCCGCCGCTAATCTTCCGCGCATTGCGGGGCAGTATCCAGCGGCGAAAATCAACTCCGACGTGATGTCTGACGCGGTTTAACGCGCGATTGAGGGCGCCGGATTTTGTCGACAGCACAACCATCTCCTCCGGCAACTTGATCGTTCAACTTGCGATGATTTTACGTTGCCGCATAGCGGCCATCACATGCTCGACGGAATCTCGAGCGGATTCAGCGCCGCAATGAAGCGTAATTTCTGGCGCGGCCGGAGGTTCATACGGTGAGCTGATGCCGGTGAAGTTCAAAACCTTATTTTGCCGCGCCTTGAGATAAAGGCCCTTGGTGTCACGCTTTTCGCAGATGGCAAGCGGCGTATCGACAAAAATTTCAAGAAACTCACCCACTTCGAAACTGCTGCGAGCCTTGTCGCGCTCTTTCTGGAATGGAGAAATCACGGCGACGATTACGATCAGGCCGGCATCGACCATCATGCGCGCCGTTTCGCTGACCCGGCGGATTTGCTCAACCCTGTCGGCATCACTGAAGCCTAGGTCGGCACACAAACCGCCGCGTATCGTATCGCCGTCGAGCACATACGTGTGGTGGCCGAGACCGTGCAGCCGCTTTTCCAGCAACCCTGCAACGGTCGACTTGCCCGCACCTGAAAGTCCCGTCATCCACAGGCAAGCTGGCCGCTGGGATTTGAGAAACGCACGGGCGTCCTTGCCGATGATCGGAGCCGGCGCGAAAATCTGCTCAGATAGCGGCTTGGACATTCGCGGCGAGTTCCAAAAAATCGTTGAAGACTGCCCTCGTCGAACAAGATTGAGTACGCACAATGTGGGCGCCGCTGCACATCGTCAAGGTCGCGCCGCTTGCTATGGCCCACTGGGTGTTGAAATCGGTACAAGCTGCGGATCTGCTTTGGATTCGCTTGCCGAAATGGGCCCTCTTCTTTCATTATCTCGGCTTTGTGCCAAAGATGGATGTCCCCAACGCGTTGCAGTTTCGCAACGAGATGAAAGCAACCAACCCACGCCTAGCCCCGTCACGTCCTTGAACCATATGCCTCGGAAATTGCCGAAAACGGATCTCCGCGCAATGGTCCGATACACAGGAAAGTCAAGCGCGATAACCGGCCGGTTTATTTTTTTCTGCGAAGACATTCCGGCAAGCCCAGCGATAGCATAGCTTTGAGCACTTATAGGTCATCGCGGAGCTAACCTCACGTCAAGTCAGGCTGCAATCTCACGGATAATCGGTGAAGGGAAGCTATGGGCGGCGATTCTGATTGGCGATCATCGGCACGCGAACGACAGGCGCAAGCAGACAGGTCGCGCCTCATCCGCCTCCGCACCCTTGCTCTAATCGCCGGATCTGTCCTCGCGTCAACCCTGATCGTTTCGGGCTGCGGCGAGAAAAACGCGTTCGTCCCACCGCCACCGCCAAAGATCGAGGTTGCCCTGCCCTTGAAGCAGACGGTCACGCGCTACCTGGAAGCGACGGGTAACACTGCGGCCGTGAACTCCACGACACTGGTAGCGCGCGTACAAGGTTTCATCCAAGACATAAAGTACAAAGACGGTGACGCCGTTAAAGCTGGGACAGTACTGTTCGTCATCGAGCAAAAGCCTTATCAGCTCGCCCTCGAGCAGGCCGAGGCAGGGCAATCGAGCGCTGCAGCCGATACTAAAAAGACGGAGGCCGACTACAAACGCCAGGTCGATCTTGCGGCGAAAAACATCTCGAGCCAATCGACGCTCGACCAGGCAACGGCTGCGAAGGACGCGGCGGTCGCCAAGCAGAAGCAGTCGCAAGTCGATATCGAGCAGGCCCAGCTCAACCTTGGCTATACGGAGGTGAAAGCGCCGTTCGATGGCATTGTGACGTCCCGCGACGTCTCGTTGGGTCAACTTGTCGGCGCCGGCAGCCCCACTACGCTCGCCACCATCGTTCAGCTCAACCCTATCTACGTGAACTTCGCAGTCAGCGAGACCGACGTTCAGAGCATCCGCGCAGGGATCAAAGAGCGAGGCCTTACCAGTGAAGACCTGAAGAAGATTCCGATTGAGGTCGGACTTCAGAGCGAAAAGGGATATCCGCACCGCGGAACGCTCGACTACGCCGCGCCCAGCCTCACCGCCGCCACCGGCACGCTGATGGTGCGCGGAATTCTACCCAACGCCGATCGCGCGTTGCTTCCCGGATATTTCGTCCGCGTCCGCGTGCCGCGTGCTCCGGAGCCCGACAGGCTTCTCGTGCCGGACCGCGTCGTCGGCAGCGATCAGAGCGGCCGTTATGTGCTTGTCGCCAACAAGGACGACGTACTCGAACAGCGCAAGGTTGAACTTGGCCAACAAGTCGGCGAGCTGCGCGTCATCGAGAAGGGGATTAATGCCGACGACCGCGTCGTCATTTCCGGACTGATGACCGTAGTGCCGGGTGAGAAGATCGATCCGGTTCTGAAGACGGTTGCCTCGCCGGCAGCGGAAGCCACGCCATGATCTCGAAGTTCTTTATCGAGCGACCGGTTCTCGCGAACGTCATCGCCATTCTGATGGTGGTCATCGGCGCCGTATCCGTATTGAAACTACCCGTCGCCCAGTACCCCGACGTGGTGCCACCGACCGTGCAGGTAACCACGCGTTATCCCGGCGCCAGTGCCCGCACCGTCATCGATACCGTCGCGCTGCCGATCGAGCAGCAGGTGAACGGCGTCGAGCACATGCTCTACATGCAGTCCTTTTCTTCGGCTGACGGCAGCTATTCGCTGACCGTCACCTTCGACATCGGCACCGACCTCAACGCGGCGCAGGTGCTGGTGCAAAACCGCGTCTCCGCCGCCATGGCGTCGCTGCCGCAAGCCGTGCAGGTGCAGGGCGTCGTTGTTCAGAAGAAATCGACCGCGATCCTGCAGATCGTGACCCTGACATCGCCGGATGGCCGATACGACAGCCTCTATCTCAGCAATTACGCAACGATCCGCCTGAAGGATGAAATTGCGCGCCTGCCCGGCGTCGGCAACGTCAACGTGTTCGGAGCCGGGCAGTATTCGATGCGCATCTGGCTTGATCCCGAAAAGATGCAGGCGCGCGGCCTCGACGCTCAGGATGTAATCCAGGCGCTTCAGCAGCAAAGCGAGCAGGTGACTGCCGGACAGGTCGGAATGCCGCCGGCGCAGGGCGATCAGTCGTTCCAGTACACGATCGACGTTTCGAGCCGTTTCAACGACCCCGAACAGTTCGCCAACGTCGTCGTCAAAACCGGCACCGCGGGCGACCTGACGCGGTTGCGCGATGTCGGCCGAGTTGAGCTCGGCGCCCAGACATACGGACAGGTATTCAACCTTGACGGCAAGCAGGCGGCGGGTCTTGCGATCTTCCTGACACCCGGCGCCAATGCTCTCAACGTCGCGCACGAAGTCTCTGCGAAGATGAAGGCGCTTGCGCGCGAATTTCCGCAAGGCATGGTCTACTCCATTCCCTTCGACACCACGATCTTCGTGCAGCAGGCCATATCGGAAGTTTACAAGACTCTGATCGAAGCCGCTTTCCTGGTGCTGATCGTTATCCTGGTATTCCTGCAGGATTGGCGCGCCATGCTGGTCCCGGCCACCACGGTACCCGTGACGATCATCGGCGCCTTTGCCGCGATGGCGGCCATGGGCTTTTCGATCAATCTTTCGACCTTGTTCGCGATCGTGCTCGCGATCGGCATCGTCGTCGACGACGCCATCGTCGTCGTAGAGGGCGCCGCTCATAACATCGAGAAGGGTATGTCCGGCCACGACGCGGCGATCGCCGCGATGAACGCGCTGATGGGGCCGATCATCGGCATTACACTTGTGCTGATGGCGGTGTTTCTGCCGGCGTCCTTTCTACCGGGCCTGACGGGCCAGATGTACGCGCAGTTCGCGCTTGTGATCGCGGCGACGGCTTTGATCAGCGCCATCAACGCCGCGACTTTGAAGCCGACACAATGCGCTCTTTGGCTGCGCCGGCCCGTGCCGCCGGAGCAGCGCAATTTCTTCTATCGCGGCTTCAATTCCTTATACGACCGTTTTGAGAAGCGATACGCCGGCCTCATCGAGAAGATGGTTCACCATAGTGGCGCGATGGTTCTCATCGCCTTGGCGATCATCGGGGCCGCCGTCTACGGAATGTCGCGCGTCGCGACCGGCTTCCTGCCGATCGAGGATCAGGGCTACCTTCTCGCAGCCGTACAGCTTCCCGACGGCGCCGCGCTCGGCCGTACGCAGAAGTCTCTGGAGCAAGTTGAGCGCATCGCCAATACGGTCCCGGGCGTCGAGCGCGTCATCACCATCGCCGGCGTATCCGCCCTCGATAACAGCTCTTCACTCGCCAATGCCGGTGTCGGCTATATCATGCTGAAGGATTGGAGCCTTCGCGGCAAAGGCCAGGACCTTGCTTCGCTTTTCAAAACTCTCAATGAAAAACTTGCCGTTATCGAGGACGGCAGCGTCCTCGTGCTGCCGCCTCCACCGATACAGGGCATCGGCAATGCCGGCGGCTTCACTATGCAGATCGAACTGCGCGACGGCAGTTTCGATCTCGTAAAGTTGGGGAATTCGGCGAATGCCATGGTGCGGGCCGCCAGCACGCAATCGAGCATTCAACGTGTCTCGACGTCGTTCCGTGCCAGCGCGCCTCAATACAAGATCACTATCGACCGCGAGAAGGTGCAGACGCTGCTGCTGACCACCGACCAGGTGTTCTCGACGCTCGCGAGTTATCTCGGCTCGAGCTACGTCGACCAATTCAATAAGTTCGGCCGCGTCTTCCAAATCTACGTGCAGGCGGAGTCGCGCTTTCGCATGAACCCTGGCGACATCCTCAATCTAAAGGTTCGCAACCAGAACGGTGACATGATCCCGCTCGGAACCGTTCTGACGATCACACCGAGTGTCGGCCCGTCGCTCATCAGTCTCTACAATTTGTATCCGTCCGCCACGCTCGTCGGCGTGCCGGCCAAAGGCTTCTCGTCCGGCGACGCTATCAAGCTGATGGACGAGATCGCTGCGCGCACCCTTCCGCCCGGCGTCGGCTCGTCCTGGACGGCGCTGTCGTACCAGGAGAAGTTGGTCGGCGGACAAATTTACTACGTGTTCGGGCTCGCGCTTCTTTTGGTCTACCTCGTCCTGGCCGGTCAGTATGAGAGCTGGTACGCGCCGATGTCGGTGCTGCTGGCGGTGCCGCTGTCGCTCATCGGTCCGGTTCTGGTAATGCTGGCGCTCCGCATCGACAACAACCTTTATGTCCAGATCGGCTTGGTGCTTCTCATCGCTCTTTCGGCCAAGAACGCCATTCTGATCGTCGAGGTGGCGCGCGAGTTGCGGGCCGAAGGCAAGGCGATCGCCGAGGCTGCCTTCGAAGCGGCGCGTGCTCGATTCCGGCCGATCCTCATGACGTCATTCGCGTTCATCCTGGGCGTTCTCCCACTGGTTCTCGCGACGGGTGCCGGTGCCTCGGCGCGCAAATCCATCGGCATCACCGTCTTCAGCGGCATGATTGCTTCGACGTGCCTTGCGGTGCTGTTCGTGCCGTCGCTGTTCGTGATCGTTCAGCGGTTCGAGGAATGGCGCGCCTCGCGAAAGGCACCGGCGCAGTCAAGCACTGTGGCCGGCGCGAGCCACTAGCCGCTAGCGTTCAGTTGCCGGCCAATTTGGTGGCCATGGCTGCGATTGTGCGCTGATAGACGGCCGCTTTGTTCCATGTGGCGATAACGCCGTAATTTGCTGATCCCGGTTGCCAGGACTGTCCGCGTTGCCAGCCGTGGCTCGCGAGGAAATTGGCGGTCGAGGCAAGAATATCGGGAACACTGCGCACGAGATCCCTGTGGCCATTGCCGTCGAAATCGACCGCGTACCGGACATAAGGGGTCGGCAGGAATTGCGTCTGGCCGATCTCGCCGGCCCAGCCGCCGCGCAACTGCTTAGCCGACAAGTCGCCCCGATCGACGATCCGCACGGCGTCGAGCAATTGGCCGGTAAAGAACTC
>NZ_DATNBA010000025.1:0-6409 GCF_035572195.1 Hyphomicrobium sp.
GTGATGGGTTGCATCGTGAACGGACCCGGCGAAAGTAAGCACGCAGACGTCGGCATATCATTGCCGGGTACCGGCGAGCAGCCGGCGGCCCCTGTCTTCATCGACGGCAAGAAGGCAATGACGCTGCGCGGCCCGAATATCGCGGCGGACTTCAAGGCGATCGTCGAAGACTATATCGCGCGGCGCTTTGCCGTGTCGGCAATGGCGGACAGCAGTGCCGCCGAATAGAAGAAGGCGGACAGCAGCGCCGCCGAATAATGCCCCCCGGCGCCTGAAATAGTTAACGGACGGCCTAGCCGGTAACCGCGTCGTTTCGCCGATTCTTGGCTCGCTCGGCTTACCCATAGTCTAATGAACGTCCCCGATTACCACGTCGCAAAATTTTGGGCACGATTCGCCGTTGAGCTTGTTAGACGGTGAAAGGTCCAATCACCAGGGAAGCTCATTGATGAGCGACGGAGCCAGCCACGACCGCCACTTGATCATCGGCGCCGGGCCCATCGGGCTCGCGACGGCAGCGGCCCTCAAACGACGCGGCATTACCTTCGATATCGTCGATGCCGCGACGGGCATCGGCGGCAACTGGCTGCACGGCGTCTACCGGACGGCGCATATCGTCTCGTCGAAAAAGGCGACCGAATACTCAGACTATCCGATGCCGGCCGATTACCCGGATTTTCCGTCGGCCGATCAGATGCTCGCTTATCTCCAGAGCTTTGCGAAGGATCGTGACCTTCTCAGGCATTGCGAATTCAACAAGGAAGTTCGGCTCGCCGCGCCCGATGATGCCGGCCGCTGGATCGTAAAGTTCGCCGACGGCGAAGAGCGAATTTACAAAGGCGTCGTCGTTTGTAACGGCCACCATTGGGACAAGCGCTATCCCGAGTTTCGCGGCACGTTCACCGGCGACATGCTGCATTCGAAGGATTACCGCGAACCATCGCAGTTCGAGGGCAAGCGCGTGCTCGTCATCGGCGGAGGAAATTCCGGCGTCGACATGGCCTGCGACGCGGGCCGTTTCGGCAAGTCGTGTGATATCAGCCTGAAGTCCGGATATTGGTACATGCCGAAAACGTTCCTCGGCCGTCCACTGACCGACATCCCACTCTGGGGCCTGCCGATCTTCGTTCAACGCGCCATCATCAAATTGATGATCCGATTGAGCATCGGCGATTATCGCCGCTATGGATTGCAGCGGCCGAACCACAAGATGTTCGAGCGTCATCCCGCATTCGGCACGGACCTCTTGAATTCAATTCGCCTAGGTTGCGTCAAGCCTCGCCCCGCGATCGATCACGTCGACGAAAAGACGGTGACCTTTGTAGATGGCTCGACGGCGACCTATGACCTGATCGTCGCGGCAACGGGATTTCATACCTCGTTCCCGTTTTTGCCGGATGGTCTGGTCAAAATCGAAAATGGTATAGTGCAAGTTTACGGCGGCGCGTTTCCGCCTGGCGTTCGCGGTCTCTACATTGTTGGATGGGCGCAAGCGCGCAACGGCTTCGGCCGCCTGATCACGCCGCTCGCTGATCTCTATGCACGCTTGATAGCTCTCCAAGATGAACTCGAATTTCCGCTCGGGTCTGTCATGGAGCAGTCTTTCACGCAGCGGCTGCCGACGACGCACCTCGTGGATCCCGAAAAGGCGCGCCGCGAGATCCGCATCGCCCATTGGATTCTGCCGCTGCTCAAAGCTCGTGACCGCCGGATGGCCCGGAAACAAAAACTCACGGCGGAGAAAACCAGCGTGCCTATCCGCGCCTAGACCGCGCGTTCGCGTCAAATGCTCATTTGAGCAATTTCGCAGACGCATATCAGCTTCGCCGGTAGCGCGGTTCTGATGCCGAAAATGGAACTGAGTTTCTGGTTACGCGTTGACCCCGTTAGAGGGCCGAGAGCCTAAACCAACGGGGTTTTTCAAAATGAAATTACAGCGGGCCAATGCCATTGCGCTTGGCGGCATCTTGCTCTGCGTTAGCGCAACTACGAGCGCGTGGGCCGCCGATCTCGGCCCTTATCAGCCTTATAATCCGCCACCGGCACCAATTGAATCTTACGTCGAACCCGCCATTTGGGAAGGTGCATACATCGGCGTCAACGGCGGCTACGGCTGGTCGAATTCGGACTTTACTGAACCGGATGGCGCGTTCGGCGGCGGGCAGATCGGCTACAACTGGCAGCGCGATCGCTTCGTGTTCGGGGTTGAGGGTGATATTCAAGCCTCCGACATCAATGCGAGCGCCGATTTCGGAGGCTTCGCAAACGCCAGGACCGACATCGATTGGTTTTCCACGGTTCGCGGACGCCTCGGTATCGCGCAGGGACCGTGGCTGCTCTACGGCACGGGCGGCGTTGCATTCGCCGACATCTCAAACCGGGTCGACATCGGACCGGTCACTCTGTCGAATTCAGACACTCAGGTCGGATATGCAGTTGGCGGCGGCCTCGAATGGGCATTCGCGAAAAATTGGAGCGCCAAGGCCGAATATCTTTATCTCGGCTTCGGAGACGACACGTTTTCCGGTGGCGGCAACACGGTCCACGTCAACAACGACATTCAAACGGTTCGAGCCGGCTTGAACTACAAGTTCTAAGCCTGGCGCGGCTCTAGCCAGACCTGCCCCCGATCTCGCCCCTTGCTAACTGCCGCGATGGCCCATCAGCCGCGCGGCGTCGGCAAGGGGCTCGGCTTTTTCGCCGAACGCAACAAGCGCTGTGACGGCAGCCGTAATTACTTGGTCGAGATGGTCCCGTGCCGCTTGGACACCGAGCAGGCCGACGAGCGTCGCCTTGCCAGCCGCAGCGTCTTTTCCTGTTGCTTTGCCGACATTGGTGGTTGTGCCTACGGCATCGAGTAGGTCGTCGCTGATTTGGAATGCCGTTCCGAGATGCTCGCCGTAGATGCGGAGCGCTGCAAGTTCGGACGGCGCGGCCTTGCCGAGAATGGCGCCCATCTCGCAGGCGGCCCTAATAAGGCGGCCGGTCTTCATCGATTGCAGCCTCGTGACGCCGGCAATCGTCGGTGCGGCGTCGGTCGGCAGATTTCCCGCCTCGAGATCGAGGACTTGGCCACCAACCATCCCGACCGCGCCTGAAGCCGCCGCGAGGGTTTGAACGAGCTCCGTGCGCACACCCGGATCCTCATGGCATTCCGGACTACTGACGAGCTCGAAGGCGAGAGCCTGCAGCGCGTCACCGGCCAGGATCGCCGTCCACTCGTCATAAGCCTTCCATACCGTTGGCTGGCCGCGCCGCAGTTCGTCGTTGTCCATCGACGGCAGATCGTCGTGCACCAGCGAGTAGCAATGGATGCATTCGATTGCCGCGGCGGCCGGGAGCGCACCCTCGCGTTCGACGCCGAAAAGGGCGGCCGAGTTGAAAACAAGATAGGGGCGGAAACGCTTGCCCCCCGCCAGAACCGAATGGCGCAACGCCTCGGCCAGCCTCCGCGGCGTACCTGCGGCTTCCTGTTTCGCCAGAATAGTTGAGAGATAAGCTTCGACAGCTGTTGCGGCATTGCCAAGCTGCACAAGAAACTGTGACACTACCTAAACCTCTCCGTCGCGGGGCTGAGCGGGCACGTAACATGGCCATCGTTGGGTGCTACCGCCGACGCGGTATCACACGGCAATCGATGTAAGCAAAGCATGGATCGGGCGGACGACACATCAGAGCCAACGGCCGCGCCGAATACGGCCTCGCGGGTCCGCGTTGACGCCGTCCCCCGGCCGCTGGAGGGCATCGCCGCCAGCCCGGTCGGGCTGTCCGCGGCTGCAGCGGCAAATACAACCGAACATGCCGCAGCCGATGTGGCGGGCGTCGAGCCGAAGGCTGTCGATTGGCGGCCAGCCTTTGCCAATCCGCCTCGGCCTTTGCCTCCGTGGGCATTTTCTCCGGCGCGAGCACAACCACAGCCAGTGGCGTTGTTGACCCGATTGATCGTTCCATTACCGCTGAACCCCGCGGCTTATGTTGCCGACGTAGGGGCGGTCGCAGAGGCATCCCCAGAGGCATCCCTAGCCGAGCCGCCGAGGGCCTATCTGCCGCCGTCCGTCGAGGCAACACTTGAGGCTACCCCCGATGGGTCCGGCAGGTCTGCAACGCCGCCGCTAAGCGTCGACGCGGCTCTTTCCGAGATCGAAGCTGAGGTCTTTGCCCGAACGATGACCGTCGAAGCGGCGATCGCGCAAGTGCGCCGGGACCGCCAGATCGAGCGGCGGCAAGGCGCGACGCCGGCGCAGGCGACACCGCGGATAATGTCCGTCGTCTCCGCGCTTCAGCCGCAGTTACCGATTGGACCGCTGGTCGCCGACCCTGCCGCCCGACCAGACATGTCCGGACACAAGGCCTGGCCCGCTGATCACCGGGACTGGGACTACAAGGGTCTCGCTAGGCGTGCGCTGAAAATTATTGGCGTTATTGCAGCGGCTTGGCTGGCGCTCGTGCTGATTTTGATCGTCACCTACCGCTTCGTTAATCCGCCGATTTCGGAACTGATGCTGCAGCGCTGGGCCTTCGGAGAGGACATCTCGCAGCAGTGGGTAGACTTCGAGGACATGTCGCCGAACGTGGTCCGTGCCGTGCTGGTGAGCGAAGATGCCCGGTTTTGCCAACACAACGGCATAGATTTCGAGGCCATCGAGGACGCGGTCGAAGACGCCGGAAGCGGCAAGATGCGTGGCGCTAGTACGATTTCGATGCAGGTCGTCAAAAACCTGTTCCTCTGGCCGTCCAAGAGTTTCCTGCGCAAGGCGATTGAGTTGCCTTTGACCTATGTCTTGGAGTTGGTCTGGCCGAAACGCCGGATCATGGAGGTTTATCTCAACATCGCCGAGTGGGGCCCAGGCATTTTCGGCGTCGAGACGGCCTCGAGGTTCTACTTCAAGAAGCCGGCGAAAAGTCTGAACGAGCGGGAGGCGGCGCGGCTGGCCGTGGCGCTGCCCAATCCGCTGACGCGTAATGCCGGAAAGCCGGGTCCCGGGACGCGCCGGCTGGCCAGCGCGGTTCAGGTGCGTATGCGGTTTGCCCCTTCGAGCCAGACGGTGTGCATCTGGCCGAAACGACGCATGTGAAACCGGGTTTTGGCGCCGGCAGCAGCGTGCGCGGGGACTGGCGTTCCGTATCGAGTTTGCGTATAAGCCCGGCCAGGGCTCGCGAGCCGCGCCAAAAAGGCGACGCTGCCGGGCCGATTCAGCAATAAGACGTTCGGCGTCCCCGCCGCATGTTCTGCGGCGCCTCGCCATTTGGCGGATGATGCCAACTTTGGAGCAAAACTATGGCAGTACCGCGCAGTAAGATGTCCCCGATGAAGCGTGGCCAGCGGCGTTCACATGATGCGCTGACGGCACCGGCCTACGTCGAGGACAAGGAAAGCGGCGAGCGTCGCCGTCCGCATCACATCGATATGAAATCCGGCAAATACCGCGGCCGGCAGATCCTGACGCCCAAGACCGACCAGTAGGTCTGCACCTGGATCGGCTAAGTTAGGCTCGACGTGGCGCCATTGCATTGGCGCCGTCGATCACTGGTTTTACCGGTCTCCTGTTGCTTGGCAAATCGGATACGGCGTGTCAGAAAGTCCGGCGCGCCCGGCGGCTGCGAAATGTCAGGAGAAGCCTCATGTCGATTAGAGCCCTTCCGCTCTTGGTCTTCGCCTTCGTTCTCTACAACGTCATTGCGTTGTCGCTGGGAGAAGAGGCTCTCGGCCGCCAGATTTTCGAACTCAGGCTCTTGAGCGGCGGCATTTGGAAGTTCACTTGGGGCGACCTCGTTCTACTCGTGACGCTGCTCCTGCTCTTCGTCGAAATCGTCAAGTCGACCTTCACGACGACGTCGACGTTGATCGATCATGCGCTTTCGATGATCGTGTTCATGGCTGTCGGTGCGGAGTTCTTGATCGTGCCGCAAGCGGCGACGTCGGTGTTTTTCCTGATCCTCGTTGCATCGCTGATCGACGTTATCGGCGGTTACACGATTGGCATTCGCGTTGCGCGCCGCGATCTCAATATCGGCGCAGACCAGTAAGCATCGCGCAATTTCGTACTAGAAAAGCCTAAATAGACGCGCGTTCAATTCTATTGGCGGCTCGAACTTTAACAAGTGTTAGCAATTTCACATTAACTTCTCGTCTTGAAGTTTGGATACAACCGGCCCCGTTCCAATTTGCGTGGGGCGTGCTCGGGGGCCAGCTCGAGGTCAAACCGTGTTTCCCCCGGCAAACTTCCACGGACAGGGCGCTGACTCGAACGACGACGTTCCGTCTGACGACGGCGTTACGAGGGACATCGATCCTCTGACGGAAACCGAGGGCCTTGACCTCATCGGCATCCTCTCGTCGATCGACGAGACGGCTTACGTCTGGGACATCAAGACCGGCCGCATCGACTGGGAACGCAATGCCTGCGCC
>NZ_DATNBA010000026.1:0-3849 GCF_035572195.1 Hyphomicrobium sp.
AGGATCGCCAGATCCTTGGTCATGAATCCTTGCTCGACCGTTTCCACGCAGACGCGCTCCAGCGTCTCCGCAAAATGCTGGACCTCGGGAGTGCCGTCGAACTTGCCGCGGTACCACAGCCCACGCGTCCAGGCGAAGATCGAGGCGATCGGATTGGTGGAGGTCGCCTTGCCTTTTTGGTGCTCCCGGTAGTGCCGCGTGACCGTGCCATGCGCTGCTTCCGCTTCGACCGTGCGCCCATCCGGGCTCATCAGCACCGAGGTCATCAGACCCAGCGAGCCGAATCCTTGCGCGACAAGATCGGACTGCACATCGCCGTCGTAATTCTTGCACGCCCAGATGAAACCGCCGGACCATTTCAGCGCTGAAGCGACCAGATCATCGATCAGCCGGTGTTCGTACGTGATGCCGGCCTGCTGGAACTTCTGCTTGAACTCGCGCTCGTAGATTTCCTGAAAGATGTCCTTGAAACGGCCGTCATAGGCTTTGAGGATGGTGTTCTTAGTCGAAAGATAGACGGGATAATTGCGCGCCAGACCATAGTTGAGCGACGCCCGGGCGAATTCCCGGATCGAGGCATCGAGATTGTACATTGCCATCGCGATGCCGGCGCCAGGGGCGTTGAAAACTTCTTTTTCGATCACCGCGCCGTCGTCGCCGGTGAATTTGATTGTCAGCTTGCCTTTGCTGGGAAACTTGAAGTCGGTGGCGCGGTACTGGTCGCCGTAGGCATGACGGCCGACGATGATCGGCTCGGTCCAGCCCGGCACGAGCCGCGGCACATTCTTGCAGATGATCGGTTCGCGGAAGATGACGCCGCCGAGGATGTTGCGGATCGTGCTGTTCGGGCTCTTCCACATCTCCTTCAAGTTGAATTCTTTGACGCGCGCTTCATCGGGCGTGATCGTCGCGCACTTGATGCCTACGCCGTGTTTCTTGATGGCGTTGGCGGCGTCGATGGTGATCCGATCGCCGGTCTTGTCGCGGCTCTCGATGCCGAGATCGTAGTACTCGAGTTTGACGTCGAGATACGGGTGAATGAATTTGTCCTTGATCAGCTTCCAGATGATGCGGGTCATCTCATCGCCGTCAAGCTCGACGACGGTGCCTTCGACTTTGATCTTCTGCATCGAAAAATCTCGCGGATCTGGTGGGAAATGATCGGGTCAGCGCGAGACCATAGTGGCCCGAGGTTCGCTGAAGAAGTGAAGCGTCGCCGCAGTGGTGGGGCAGATCGACGGCCGTTTCAAGCCCCCGCGAAGGGCAGCGCCGAAGCGGGGCAGGCATTGTGCGATTGTCCCGCACGCCGGTCGAGCCGTACGCGCCTCAAGATCAGTCCCATGACGACGGCGCTCGCGACGACGCCGAGCGGCACGGGTGTCGTCACAAAAAGTAATACGAGGACGTTCGCGACGATGAGGCCATAGGTCTCGACGGCATCGGTACCCGCTCTGGCGCAATGGCGCAGCAGGAAGGCCTGCGCAATCGTCAGGATCACGAGGTCGTAGACGAATTGGTACGGGCTCGCGAGCGTTATCGCGGCGGCCAAGGCGGCGGCCTTGAGGTCGAAACCGACATCGCGCCGGCTCCAGAGCCAGGCGATCGCCGCAGCGAGCACCGCGACGAGGGCGCCTTGCAGCCAGAGTGCGTGATCCGCCGATAAGCCGAGGCTGCGCGCCATTCCGAAAGCGCTTTGGATTTTTGTCGTCGATGTCGTGGTCTTGGCGAGCATCGCGACGCGCTGTAGCTGGTCGGGGAGCGCGAGCCACGGCTCGATGCCGAATGCCACGGTGGTGACTAGCGCCAACGCCACGACAGTCAGCGCCGCGGATGCAAAAGCGCGATAGTAGCCGCCCGCCAGCAGCGCCACGGGAATGAGAAGCCCGAGGTGCGGCTTTACCGATAACAGGCCGATGCAAATTCCGGCCGCAACAGGCCGCGCCGGCAACAGGATGAGGCCGAAGCCGATGAGGGCTGCCGTCAGCGAACCGTTCTGCCCGATGTAGAGATTGAGCCACGCTGCCGGCGTGGCAAGCATCAGCAGCAGATCGCGCCGGGTGGCACTGATGCGCGCGATCGCTGCGGTGAACGCGGCAAACGTCGCCAGCGTCCAGGTCAGCATCGATAGGAAGTAAGGCAGCAGTGCCAGCGACGCCGCGACGAAGAGAAAGCTCGGGGGATATGGCCACGGGAAGAAAGCGCCGTTCGGATTGCCGTCGAGTTCGTGCTGTGCCCTTTCGTGACGCACCCAATCGTAGGCAGCGAGTGGCTCGCCCTGCAGAGTGAATTTGCCGGCCGTGTAGACCCCGATGTAGTCGCCGTCGACCGCCACCCCTTGCGAATTCGTGATCCAGCCGTCGGCCGACGTTACGCCGGTCGCGAGCGCCAGCGCCCAAAACGCGATGAAAACAATCGCGATGATTGACGGCTTGTCGACAGACATCGGCGGCATAACCCTAGGCCGGGTGGGCGGCACCGCGTCCCGGTGTCTCCGGGGGCGGGACGGCCTTGACGAAGCCGGGATATTGTCACCCTGTCATTACCAAACGATTAGACGTGGCTCGACAACTCGATGTCACCGGCAAATTTTGGCGCGACGCCGGTTAGGTGTTGCCATCGGAGGTATATTTGGACGTCGAGACGGCACAGCACGAAGCGCCCCCCGAGGTTCGCACCTGCGCCGGCGAGCCCGTGCTCGGGCCACGCGACACCCGCGTGTCCGAGGTGGTCCACGCCTGCCATTCCGCATCGATCGACCAGGGGCTCGCGGCGCTTGCCATCCCAGGGTTGACGCGCGCCACTCTCGAACCCGTGCTGCAATACTGCGCCAGCCTCAAGTGCGTCGAGGATCAGGTCACCTGTCCTGGCTGCAAGCGGCGCACGGAAGTGCAAGGCATCGAGACGCTCGATCAGTTCATCTTGAGCAAGAAGGAAATCATCGTCGGTGACGGCCGCGTGCGCCTCAAAGGCGAGGGCACTGAGACCGTCACGACACCGTGCATCGAAAGCCTGGCCAAGCAGTGGTCGGGTGAAAATTATTGGTTCTGGGCGCGTCGCGTCATTCGCAAATTGCGACACGGCATCCGCCGCGCTCACATGCAGGGCGAAGCGGTGGCGGCGGAAGGCGAAACGCCGTCGATAATCCTGATGGAACCGCAGCTCGCCGACAATATCGGCATGGTGGCGCGGGCCTGCGCAAATTTCGGTATCGACGACCTTCGGCTCGTCCACCCGCGCGACGGTTGGCCGAACGAGAAGGTCCGCATCGCCGCCTCCGGGGCGAACTACATCATCGACGATGCGCGCGCTTTCGCGACACTCGACGAGAGCATCTCCGATCTGAATTGGATCGGCGCGACCACGGCACGCCAGCGCGATTTGAGGAAGCCTGTCCTGACGCCCGAGCAGGCGATCGCGGAAGTTCGCAAGCGGATCGGCCGCGGCGAGCGCTGCGGCATTCTATTTGGGCGCGAGCGCAATGGCCTCGAAACGAGCGAGGTCGCCAACGCCGACGCCTTTATTATGATTCCGGTTAATTCGCGCTTTGCCTCTCTTAACCTTGCTCAGGCGGTGCTGCTTATCGGCTACGAGTGGATGCGCGGCGACCCCGGCCGCAGTCTCGGGCGTGTCACGACCTTCGAAAAGCCATTGAGCGAAGGCCTCTACATGGGCCGCGACAGACCGGCGACGAAAGAAGAACTCATTGGCCTTTTTGAACATTTGGAACGCGAACTGGAGGCCAGCGGGTTTTTCAATCCGGCCCATCGCAAAGCCGTCGTGGCACAAAATCTCCGCACGCTGTTGACTCGGCTCAACGCGACAGATCAAGAAGTTCGCACGCTTCGTGGC
>NZ_DATNBA010000027.1:0-2921 GCF_035572195.1 Hyphomicrobium sp.
TTCGAAGCCTTTGCCAATGGCTTCGGCGCCCATGCCGAGGTCGTGGAAACGCCGCTTCCTTCCGATTTCGACGGCAGCCTTCGCCTGCAGGAAATCGTGCAATTTTCAGATATTGCGCGCAACTACGGCCCAATCGCCGACGCTAATCCCGATCGCGTCTCGACGAAGCTCAAGGAGATCATTGCCGAAGGACGGACCTTTTCCGCCGCGGACTACGCCGCCGCGCGAGCCGAACGCGAACAGCTGTACGATGCTTTGCGGCCGGTCCTCGTCAATCACGATGCCATCCTGACGCCCGCCGCGCCTGGCCCGGCGCTACACGGTCTTGAGGCGACAGGCAGTCCGATGTTCAATGCATTGTGGACCTATCTGGGGATGCCGTGCATTTCGCTGCCGCTGCTCGAAGTCCGCGGCCTTCCGGTCGGCGTGCAGCTCGTCGGCGCTCGCGGTGAGGACGCCGGCTTGCTCAGTGCCGCGACGTGGCTCATGCGCGAACGGGCACGTAAAAACTGAAATCTTTGCCGACCCTTCACGTCATGGCCAGGCTTGACCCGGCCATCCAGGGGCCGCGCTCATTTTCTCCCTGCATGGCCGCTCCGAAGTGCGGCCGTGACGTGAATTGGGGCACTTAGAAAAATGAAAAAGGTCCGCCGCGTGAGCGACGGACCTGAAAGATATTTTCGGAGTCTTGGCGCTTCTCTACGCCAGCTTGAAGGGCATCTCTTTACCGGCAAAGAACGCGTCGATGTTGTCGAGAGATTCAAAGCCCATCTGATTGCGCGCTTCGATCGCCGCCGAACCCAAATGCGGGAACAGGAACGTGTTCGGCAGGTCGTAATAACCTTCGTTGATCTTCGGCTCGCCTGCGAAGACATCGAGCCCGGCATAGGCGAGCCGTCCCGACTTCAACGCTGCGATCATGTCCTCGTCGTTGACGAGATCGCCGCGCGCCGTGTTGATGACGATGGCGCCTTGCGGCAGCTTTTCGATGGTGGCCTTGTTGAAGAAGTGGCGCGTTTCCGGCGTCAGCGGCGCATTGATCGAGAAGAACTGCGACACCGAGAGCAGGCTGTCGAGCGAGTCGTGATAGATCGCGCCAAGAGCCTTCTCCTTCTCCGGAGGCTGCCGGTAGATATCGTAATAATGGATTTCCATTTCGAAGCCGCGGGCCCGCTGCGCCAACGCCTGCCCAATCTTACCGAAGCCGTAGATGCCGAGCTTCTTGCCATCGAGACGCTGGCCGACAAGTTGCAATGGCTGCCAACCCGGCCACGAACGCGTGCGGATCATGCGCTCACCTTCCGACGCACGCCGCGCCGAACCAAGAAGCAGCAGCATGGCAATTTCGGCCGTCGCCGCGGTAACGCCGTGCGGCGCGTTGCCAACCTTGATTCCCCGCGCCTTGCAGGCTTCGAGATCGATGTGGTCGAACCCGATTGAGTACGTCGAGATGCACTTGATGTTGTCCGGCATCTTGTCGATGACGTCCTTCCGGCATTTTTCGTTGAGTGTGATGAGCAGCGCATCGACCGTCTTTGCCGTTGCGAGCAGTTCATCGATCGTAATTTTCGGATCGTCCCCATGGGCGATAACATCGTAGGTCGCCCGAGCGCGGGCCATAGCGGCTTCAGGCAGAGGCCAAGTAATGAGGATTTTCTTTTTTGACATTTGAGCAAGACTCTCCGGACATCCGACATTGATCGCAGGCATCGCTTGTGCCCCACCGCAGCGGGCCTGACAAGTCCGCAGCCCCTAGGCGTTGCGCCGCAACCAAGCGGCCGGCAACTCTTTCTTCACCACGTCCGGCGCAAAATGCGCTTCGAGGCAGCCTCTTCGCGCCTCGTTCGAGTGCGGGCTATCCATGCGCATTGTCGTCATCGGTTTGGTACTTCTTGCCGGCCTGAAGGTGTGGACCCAGGACCGGATGTACCGCTCCGTCACGGGCGAGGTGCTGATCGAAGCCTATCGCGAGCGCGCCATCGAGGTCTGCCGCAAGCAATCCGCGAAGACGGTCCATACCGCAGCCGGTACGACCGATCTATGGGGTTCGGATTCGGAAGCCGAGGTCCTGATCGGAAATCCCGGTCTCGACGTCGCGATCTGGGATACGCAAAACCCCAGATGGGACGAACGGTTTCGCCACCCCAATCTGATCCTGACTGGTGCCGGAGAAGCGCGTGCGCGCTGCGCCTACGATCTTCGCGACGGACTGGCGACGCTGTCGACGTACTGACGACGCCCACGTCGCTCGACCCGACGCCTTAAGAACATTTTCACGCACAACGCCCTGTTCATCTTTCACCCCGACAATCGGACCGGACGAATCGGTTCGGCCGCGTGATGTAGCGACCACCCGACGATGGCAGCGCGACGGCGCTGCTCGAGCGTTGCGGACAGATGGACAATCAAGGTCGCAAATCAGCAAAGCACTCCGGCGGCAGAGCCCCGCGCTTCGCGCACGTCCGCCGCGCTGTCCTGAAGCGCATCAGGGCCATTGCGGCTCTGCCGGTCCTGTTCGCGCTATGTGCGTCCGGCATCGTACTGCTGTTACCCGATCGCTATGAAGCGTCGGTAACGATCCAAATCGATGCGCGCCAGAAATTGCCGGTACCGGCGGCTTCCGCAAGCTCAATACAGGATATCGACAGTCGTGCGCTGGAAAGCGAAATGGATAGGCTGCGCTCAGGACCCATCGTTGATCATGTCATCGACACGCTCGGCCTGAACAAAGATCCGGAATTCGCGCGTCGCTGGCCCGCGGCACTGATTGACCGAGTGCTGAGATTCCACTCGCCGCCCCAAACGGATACGCAAGCGGCGGTTTCGGATAACCTCACCGTCTCGCGTATTCGCAATACGCTGCTGCTCAGCATTCGTTTCTCGTCGAAAGATCCGGTGAAGGCAGCGCGCATCGCCAACGC
>NZ_DATNBA010000028.1:0-49446 GCF_035572195.1 Hyphomicrobium sp.
GTGGTCAAAGCCAGGAAACTTGCCCGCAAGTCGTCGATCAATCTCTCCCGCATCGTGTTTATCGGCCTGATTGCGCTGGCATTTATGCCGCCCGACAGCTTGGAATCCGTGCGTGTTGCCGGCACGCGGCTAGCTGAGAACATCGAGATCGTGCGCACGCGGCCTCTGTCGGCGCCCGGCGATGCGTCGTCGTCGGCCTCCGTTCCCCGGCAATCGCCACAGCCGGAGGCGGGAAACGATAACGACGTCGGTCAGGCGCATGTCGAAAGCGCGGCCAAGCCGGAACCCTCACCGGCGGAAGGAGCCGCCCAGCCTGTGAAGCCTGACGCGCCGCCCGCTCCCGTGCCGCCGTCAGCGCAACCGGCCCCGCCGTGGACCGAAACCGAGATTGCAAAGGCGCGCACGCAATGTAATCGACTACTCAACAAGGTCACGCTGGTCGCCGACGTCCTTGAACCAACGAGGGAGGGCGTTTGCGGAGCGCCGGCCCCTCGCCTCGTCAAAAGTCTGGGCGTCAGCAAAGTCAGGATTGATCCGTCGCCGGCGCTCGACTGTCCGATGATTGCGGCGTTGAATACTTGGCTTGCGGACAAGCTACAGCCGGCCGCACAGAAAGGCTTCGGGTCGCCGGTTGTCCGCATTCTGGCCGAGGGCGCCTATTCGTGCCGCAATCGCTATGGCCTGGCGAAGGCTCCGATCAGCGAGCACGCCTTCATGAATGCCATCGACATTTCGGGATTTGTTTTGGCGAACGGCAAAGTCATCAAAGTTAGCAAGTCTTGGGCGCCCCAGTCACACGCTCTGCAGGGCAGCCTTACGGCGAAGCCAACCCCACCGAGCCGCGGTCTCAAAATTCTGGCCGTTGCCGAAGTGAAGCTCGGCGCAAGCGACTTAGCTAAGCAGGTCGCGGTCAAATCGAAGCCATCGGCACCGTCGGCTGCGGAGAAGGAAAAGGCCGTGCGGGAAGCGGAATCGGTTTTCCTGCATCGGGTGCATGACGATGCCTGCGATATTTTTGGTACGGTGCTCGGGCCCGATGCGAATGCCGCGCACCACGACCACTTTCATCTCGACATGAAGGCTCGCAAATATCGTTCGATTTGCGAATAGCGGCGATCAACGAGTAATTGCGACGCGCCTTAGACCTTCAGCGCAATAACTTCCATGCAGGTGCGATAGCGTTCGCTGATGTTGTACTCGGCGAATTTGAAGCCTTGAGTTTCGAGCAGCTGCACGAGTCGCGCTCTGGTAAAGTTGTGGTAGTGCTCGAGCTCGCCCCAATAAGGGTTCGTGCCCGTCGCATCGAGAACCCGCCAAATGATAGAATCCATATTCGGCATCGAGATAAACAGCGCGCCGCCGGGCCGCATCATGCGATGTACGGCGGCAAGCGATCGTTTTGGAAATGGTACATGTTCCAGAACATCCGCCATGCTGACGACGCTGAAGCGTTCGACGGCTGCGATGTCTTCGATGTCGTCGGAGTAAGCTTCGAATCCAAGGTTCCGCAGTTTCGCAACGTTCTCGGTGCGCAGATCGGTACCGACCGCACCGAAACCCCATTCCGCCGCCGTAAACAGCAATGACCCGTTGCCGACACCGATGTCGAGCCAATCGCCATTCGGGACGTAACGCGCCACCCGCTCGACCATCTTTGCCGAGACCTTGCGTTGGTTCTCGGCGTCGTTGCCGACCTTCTGGTTGCCGTGCGTCGCGGAAAAGATGATCTCGCAGGCCTCGGGCGTAAAATAGCCTTCGGTGAAGACATGGCCGCACGAGGAACATGCGCACCACTTCATCGTCGGCGGAAGTTGCGGCTTATAAAGAGGGTGGTTGGTGACTTTGGCCTCGATCTGGTGAGGAATGTCAGCGCCGTCGCAGAGCGGGCATTTGTCGTAGAGCGTGCGGGTATTTTCCAACGGCATCACCGTTTCGATCGGTGCCTTCGACTCGTTATCCACCACGACGAATGGGCGGGGCGCTTCTGCTGATCTCATAATATCCACCATCGTCTCAAAAGAGCTTTCGAGGTTGCGAGCGTAGCGATGCGAGTCAAAGAGAGGTGCGGTTTGACGCTGCTCGGCGAGCTTGTGCCGGATTTGTTCGAGCCTGCCTTTGTCGAGTGCCAAGGTCAGCGCCGCCTGCGCGTACTCTTCGGGGCTATGCGTGATCAGCTCCGGCAAATCCATCGCCGTCAGCAGACTGGCTGCGACACGTCCGGAAAATGTCTCTCCCATGCACGTCAACACCGGCAACCCGACCCAGAGCGCGTCGCTGGCCGTGGTGTGCGCGTTGCAGGGAAGCGCATCGAGAAAAAGGTCTGCTAAGCGTTGCCGCGCGAGATGCTTCGCGATCGGAAGCCGGCCGGCGAACACGAGGCGATCCGACTCGACGCCTCGGCTTGCCGCCTCGCGCCTTAGGTTTTCGAGGCAAATATCATTGGAACCCAGCAACCATAAAACGGAACCCGGCACGCTCTGAAGCAACCGCATCCAGACGTCGAACATTGCGGCATTGATTTTATAGCTGTTGTTGAAGGAGCAGAATACGAAAGCATCTTCCGGCAGCCCGAAGTCGGCGCGCGTCACCGGCTCTTCGTCAATTTTACGCTGTCTGTCATTGGGCTGATAGCAATGCGGAAGATGCACGATCCGTTCGGAATACTGCTCCTGATGCTCCATCGGAGCGACAATGGCATCCGCCAGGATATAGTCGATGAAATCGGCACCCATCGTCCCGGGGTAGCCGAGATAGTTCACTTGAACCGGCGCCGGTCTATAAGCCAGAATCTCCGCGCGGGCGTCTTTCGTGTAGCCCTTGAGATCGATGAGAATATCGATGCCATCGGAATGGATCGTCTGCGCCGCATCATGGTCGGACATGGCGCCGATATGCACATAATGTTCGAACGCACCGATGATGCGGTGGCGAAGCTTGCTGCCGTCGTCCGGGCTGAAGCAGTAGCCGAATAGCTCAAAACGCTTGCGATCGAGATTTTCCAGGATCTCGACGAGAAGCATCGTCGTCGCATGCTCGAAGAAATCCGACGATAGAAATCCGACCCGAATGCGCTGATCGACGCCCGAGCCGTTGTGATGACTCTTGAACTGCGCTGCTTCCGGCACCCCAAACATTTTCGCGTAGCGACGGGCCGCGTCGAGTTGATCGGACCTGCTCGACAGCATCGAGATCAGGTTAAACGGCGCGACACTCGTCGTTCTCGCGCGGAAAAGTTCGAGACAGCGCTGATCCTCGGTGTCGAGACCGTCCCAGTCGCAAAGGATGCGGCGCAAATTGGCAAACTCGAAGCGATTGACGATCGAGTCCGGCGCGCACTCGACGGACCTGGCAAATGCCGACCGGGCGTCTTCGAACCGTTCGCGTTCTTTAAATGTCACCGCCAGGTTGTAGTGGGCGACAGCGAGATCGGGGTCGAGTTTGAGCGCATGCTCGAATGCCTGAATTGCGCCCGTGTGCATGTTCATGCTTCGCAGCAGACATCCGACGTTGGCGTAAGCCTCGGCGCGATCCGGATCGATTGCGAGGCCCGCCTGGTAGCTCGCAAACGCCTCTTCTTTTTGCCCTGAACCCTCAAGCGCGAGCGCCAAGTTAAAGATCCAATCGGCACGGTTCGGCTCTAGAAGGATCGCCTTGCGATAAACGCTGACCGCCTCCTGGTGGCGCCGCTCGGCACGTAAAAAGGCGCCCAATTGGTCGAGACTTTGCGCGAGTTCGGCGGGAGTCTTCGCCTGCGCTTCGAGCAGGGCTTGGGCGGTATCCAACGACTCGGTCGACGCCAGGATGCGGCGCTCAAGGGTCCCCGCCGCCTCGTGGCTGGGATTGATTTCGAGCGCCCGGCGACAATGAACCAGTGCTTCAGCTGCGTCACCCGATTGCAGCATAAGCTCGCCCAGCCGGGTGAGAATATCCGGTTGCACCGGCTTCAGCCGAAGTGAATCCGAATAGGCGGCCGCCGCGTCGACGTTGTTCTGCGCAATGCGGAGAAGGTTGCCGAGCACTGCAAAGGCTTCCGAGCTGGTTGGCTGCAGCGCCATGCACCGCCGGCAAGCGTCGATGGCCTCATCGGCGTGTCGCATTTCTCCCAGAATGACCGCGAGGTTCAGCCACGCCTGGTGATTGCGTGGATCGATCGTGAGACTTTGTCGAATGTAGTCGACGGCATCGGGGCGAGCATTGAGTTTGAAAGCGATCAGGCCGAGGTGATGCAGGCTCGGAGCGTGTCGCGGAGACTTTGCCAGCACGCGACGGTGCGCGAGATCGGATTCGTGCAGCTTGCCCGCCTGCAGGTACTGCACGGCATCGCGAAAGTCGCGAGCGAGCACGGGATCGACGGCCGACAACGGCTTGGCACGGGCATTGGCTGATGCCTGGCGGCGCTCTTTGCGATTCATCCCGCACTCGATTCGGTGAGCTGAATGCTCCAACAATGATGGAGTCGATTCATGCCCGCCGCATCGTGTGCGAGGCTTGCGCCGAACGAAAGAGGCGCGTCAATCCCTACTCCGCCGGCTGAGGTGCCTCAGGGCCGGTCGCGACCTTGCGGCGGCCCAGTCCCGAGAGCCAGCGGCAAACGACGTAGAAGACCGGCGTGAAAATGAGACCGAAGACCGTCACGCCGATCATGCCGGCAAACACAGCCGTACCGAGCGCCTGCCTGAGCTCGGCGCCGGCGCCAACCGCCCAGACCAGCGGCACGACGCCGAGAATGAAGGCGAGCGACGTCATCAAAATGGGCCGCATTCTGAGGCGCGCGGCCTCAACCGCGGCAGCGAATCGATCGCGGCCTTGCACCTCAAGCTGCTCGGCAAATTCGACGATCAGAATAGCGTTCTTCGCCGCAAGACCGATCAAGACCACGAAGCCGACCTGCGTCAGGATGTTGTTGTCCTGACCACGCAGCACGACGCCTGAAATCGAAGCGATGAGGCTCATCGGCACAATCAGAATGATCGCAAGAGGCAGGGTCAAACTCTCGAACTGCGCCGCAAGAACCAGGAACACGAATGCGACGCCCAACGCAAATGCGAAGATCGAAGCGTTGCCTGCGCGAACCTGCTGGTACGCGAGTTCCGTCCATTCGTAGCCGAAACCGCGCGGCAGGGTTTCCGCCGCCATCTTCTGCATGATGTCGATGGCCTGACCCTGCGAATATCCGGGGGCCGCAGAGCCGTCGAGTTCGGCGGCGGGGTAGAGGTTGTAACGCGGAACACGCGACGGCCCCGATATGTCGTCAACGGTCGTAAAGGAACCGAGAGGCACAGCATCGCCGTTCGCATTGCGGACATGGATTTTAAGGATGTCTTTGCTGTCGAGCCTGAATTGACTGTCCGATTGGGCCGTCACGCGGAATGTCCGACCAAGCAGATTGAAGTCATTGACGTAGGCCGAGCCGAGATAGGTCTGAAGGGCCGAGAACACGTCAGAGACGTTGACGCCAAGCATCTCCGCTTTGGTGCGGTCGATGTTGAGGTAAAGCTGCGGTGTCGACGTCTCAAATAACGAGAAGACCTGCTGAACGCCGGTCGTCTGTGCGGCCTTAGCCATCATGGCATTGACGGCGCCCTGCAGCGCTACCGAACCGGCGCCCGAGCGGTCCTGAACCATCATCCGGAAACCGCCGGCGCTGCCGATACCACGCACGGGGGGCGGCGCCACAACGAAAACCAGTCCATCCTGAATCGCAGAAAACTTAGCGAGTAGCGCAGCCTGTATGTTTGGCGCCGACATGCGCGGGTCTTTGGCGCGCTCCTCAAACGGTTTCAGCGTGACGAAGACCGCACCTGCATTGGGTGCGTTCGTGCGCGTCGCACCCGAAAAACCCACGATGTTGACGGCATGAGCAACGCCGGGAACTTCAAGGGCCAATTCGGAGACCCGCCGGTTAACCGCGTCAGTGCGCGCCAGGGAAGCGGCGGGTGGCAGCTGGATCACCGTGATCAGATAGCCGGCATCTTGTTGTGGTATGAAGCCGACCGGCGTCTTACGGAACTCGTTCAGTCCGAAAGCTATCAAGCCCGCATAGACGACGAGCATCAACACGGCGAGACGAACCACGTGCTTGACGAGCCAGCCGTATCCCGACGATAGCTTTTCGAAACTCCAATTGAAGCCGCGGAAGAATGTGTGCACCGGCCACATCAGCAGGCTCGACTTGTGCTGCGCCTCGTGTGGTTTCAATAGAAGCGCGCAGAGCGCCGGGGACAACGTCAGCGAAACGATCAGCGAAATGACGGTGGCACCGGCAATCGTCAGGGCGAACTGGCGATAGAACTGCCCCGATATCCCGGTGATGAACGCCGAAGGAACGAAGACCGCCGTCAGCACCAGCGCGATCGCGATCAGTGCCGTTCCGACTTCCTCCATCGTCCTATAGGCTGCTTCACGCGGGTCCAGGCCCTTGGCCATGTTGCGTTCGACGTTTTCCACCACGACGATCGCATCGTCGACCACGATTCCGATCGCGAGTACGAGACCGAACAATGACAAGTTGTTCAACGAAAATCCGAATGTCGCCATCAGAAAAAAGGTGCCGATGAGAGACACCGGGATGGCGACGATTGGAATAATGGCGGCGCGCCACGTCTGCAAGAAGAGCACGACGACAAGCACGACAAGAACGATCGCCTCGAGAATGGTTTCAACGACCGCGTTGACGGACTGCTGAATGTAGTCGGTAGGGTTGTAGATGATCGTGTACTTGATGCCCGGGGGGAAGCTTTTTGAAAGCTCCGCCATCTTCTGTTTGATGGCGTCGGCCGTATCAATGGCGTTCGAACCGGGAAGCTGGAAAATGCCGAGTCCGACAGCGGCGGTCTTATCGAGGTAAGAATTGACGCCGTAGTCGAGGCCAGCAAGCTCGACGCGCGCCACGTCCCTTACTCTGACGACAGCGTCGTTGTTTTGTTTAACAATGATATTGCCGAACTCTTCGGGATCGGTCAGCCGTCCGAGCGTTTGCACCGATATCTGAAAGGCGTCCGGATGCTTGAGAGGCGGCTGGCCGAGAACGCCGGCCGCGACCTGAACGTTCTGCCGTTGCAGTGCTTCCACCACGTCGTTCGCCGTCAACGCCAGCGACTGAAGCCGATCGGGATCGAGCCAAACGCGCATCGAATAATCTCGGCCGCCGAAGACTGTAACCGAGCCGACGCCTTGGATGCGGCTCAGCACATCAAGGACGTTGAAGTTAATATAATTCGATATGAACAGCGTATCGCGAGAATTATCGGGCGAGAGAAGATGCACGACCATCATCAGGTCGGGAGAGGCCTTGGCGACAGTGACGCCGATGTTGCGCACGTCAGCAGGTAACCGCGGCAGCGCCGTCTGAACGCGATTTTGAACCTGCACCTGCGCGATATCGAGGTTAGTGCCGAGGTCGAACGTAACGGCGATCGAAAAGCGCCCGTCTCCCGTCGAATTCGACGTGATATAGAGCATGTGCTCAACGCCGTTGATCTGCTGCTCGAGCGGCGTAACGACGGTCGCAGCCACGACTTCAGCGCTGGCACCGGGATACTGGCCAGTGACATTGACCACCGGCGGCGCAATCTCGGGATATTGCGCAATAGGCAAGCGGCTAAGCGACACCGCGCCAATAATGACGAGAACAACCGAAATAACGGCCGCAAAAATCGGGCGATCAATGAAGAAGTGCGAGATGCGCATCTAGGGTCCGTTATTCAGTTGGTGCGGACCGTTGGGTCCTTGGCTGTCATCGCTTCGGCCGATGCCTGCTGAGGCGTGACCTTGGCTCCCGGCCGGACGCGCATGAGCCCGTTCACGATGATCGTGTCGTCGGGGCTCAGGCCGGTCCTTATGACCCGCAAGCCATCGACGACAGGGCCGAGTGTCACGTACTTCGGCGTGGCGACATCGTTGTTGCCGACGGCAAATACGAATTTTCGAACTTGCTCCGTGCCGATCGCGGTATCGGGAACGAGCAGCGCCTCTGCCGGCGGCGACGTTGATATCCGGATGCGGCCGAACATTCCGGGCGTTAACTTGCCGTCGGGATTTGGGAATTCGGCACGACCACGGATCGTGCCCGAAGCCCGGTCGATCACGTTATCGACGAAATCGATCCGGCCCTCATGAACAAAGTCTTTTTCGTCGATCAGCTTCAATTGCGCAGGCAGCGACTTCAAGCCGCTGTCCCTGCTTTTAGACTGCGCATCCGACAGGGCATCGATGTAACGCAAGTAGGAAGCTTCATCCATTGTGAACTCGAAACGGATCGGATCGACCGAGACAATCGTTGCAAGCAGCGTTGTGTTTCCCGCCGTGCCTCCGGTAACGAGGTTGCCGATCGAGACACGGCGATCGCCTATACGCCCTGAAATAGGTGCTGTCAGCTGAGTGAACGTCAAATCCAGATCGGCCTGACGCGTCGCGGCTTCCTGCGCCGTGACGTTCGCTTCGGCGACGCGCTTGGCCTGCGTGCGTTGATCGAAGGTTTGCTGCGTGATCGTCGAGCCGCGCACGAGACCTTCGCCGCGCTTCAGGTCGCTTTCGGCAAAGGCGAGGTTTGCTTTCGCCTGCTCGATGGCTGCCTGCGCCTGATCGAGCGCGGCTTGGAACGGACGGCGATCGATGGTGAAAAGAGGATCACCCGCCTTGACCAGCTGGCCGTCGGTAAAATGAATGCTGTCGAGATAGCCGGAAACACGCGCCCGCACTTCGACGAAATCCACAGCGACGAAGCGGCCGACATACTCGTCAAAATCCGACACGAGTTTCTTGACCGGCTTGGCAACCGTCACTTGAGGCGCCGGCGGTGCGGCCGTCTGGGCGGCCGACTTGTTGTCGTCGCACGCCGACAGGCTTGCAGACAGCAAAAGCAGCGACACCATGATTGGGGTGGATCGATATAACAGCGTTTTGTCTCCGTCTCTCAAACTGCGTGTTGAGCTGTGCGACGGCCTTGGCGGGCCGGACAGCGAATAATTTATCTAAACACGAGACACTACGCGCGATCGGTCGCGACTGAGCCCCACGTCTATTCCCCTGCCGAAAGAACCGAATGACAATTGTCACCGAACTGTGCTAGACGTTACCGATCGGTAACATACAGGTACCGATCGGTAACATACTCGTCAAGGGGGCGATGAACACAACTCTGCTCAACGAAAATGGCAAGGCTGGCATCGCCGCGCTTGCGTCTCGGCCACCACGCGAGCGTATTCTGCTCGTTGCACGCGATCTTTTCTACCGCCACGGATTGCACCCCGTCAGCGTCGAAGCGATCGTGGATGCAGCCCTGACCAACAAGATGACGCTATATCGCCATTTCAAATCGAAAGACGATTTGATCGTCGCTTATGTCAATCAGCTAGCGAGCGAGGGCGATATCGTCTGGGAGCGAATTGCGGCCGACAGCCCCGGCGATCCGCAGAAGCGCCTCGATGCGTGGGTCGACCACATCGAAGACGTGTTAACGAACAAATATGAACGTGGCTGCGCGCTTGCCAACGCTGCAGTCGAACTCGATCCGGATCATCCCGCGCGGGCCGTGATCGAGGCCTATAAGCGGCGCAAACGCGAAGGCCTCGTCCAGCTGTTCAAGGCTGCACGGTATCGCGATCCCGAACGGCTCGCAGACGAAGTGTTCTTGCTCTTCGAAGGCGCCCGGATCAGCATCCAGTGCGGCGGTAAGGGTCCCGCTTCCCGTGTCGTGAGTATGTTACGTGGCCTTCTGGCAGCAGGCCCGCGCCGTACTCGCGGTTGAGAGCAACGATTACGATTGCATCCACGGATGCCTGCGGCCTCGAAAGGCGCGGGCGGCCACTTTCATCAGTATAATCTATTGTATATTCATCACTTTCAATGTTCGTCGCTATCCAGCGCATTCTTGGATATTCGATTGTTTGGCGCTTGCCTACTGATGACCGGCACCTCACATTTGTGTCATAGTCGCAATTGAGCGGCCGTGACATTTGCGGCTCGGTTACATTCGCGCAGTGCTATTCTGCTAAAAAGAAAACGACGAGGAAACGATGCGCAACATAATCATTCAAGCAGCCGCATCCGTGGCTGTGGCGCTCACATTCGGTCTTAGCTTGAACGGCGCCGCCTATGCCGCCAATCCCGGCGACACTGCAGCCTGGGACGGCATCCGGGGCGACATCTTCGGTACACGGGAAATCCTCGATGGCGCCGGCAAAGTCGCGCTTGAAGCTCCGTACCGCGCCGAGGATGCCTCGACAGTGCCGATCAGTATCCGGCTGCCCGCTGATTTCGCAAAAGGCGTCAAATCGCTGACGCTGGTCATTGATCAGAACCCGTCGCCCGTCGTCGCAACGTTCACCTATGGCGACGCCGCCGGAACCGGCGAGCGTGTTCTGGCGACCCGCGTGCGTATCGACCAATATTCGAACGTGCGCGCCATCGCAGAGACGACCGACGGCAAACTGTATATGGCGTACCGGTTCGTAAAAGCCTCGGGCGGCTGCTCGGCACCCGCTTCCAAGGATGCCGAGGAAGCGGCGAAGTCGCTGGGCAAGATGCGCGTCAAGACCGCTTTCAAGGATCCGAACGGCGCTCCCATTCAAGAGGCAGAGATCATGATCAAGCATCCGAACAATTCGGGCTTGCAGATGGATCAGGTGACCGGTCTCTACACGCCGGCGCATTTCGTGGACAAGATCGACGTCACCACGGGGGACAAGCTGGTGTTCTCGATGACCGGCGGTATCTCCATCAGCGAAAATCCGCACTTCCGTTTCAGTTATCAAGGCAGCCCATCGGATGTGATGAACGTCCACGCCGAGGACTCGATGGGCAAGGTCTTCGATGGCCACTCGACGCCGAGCCAATCCTGATACGCGATGATCGGAATGCGGCCTGATGGCCGGAAGTCTCTCAGATGACGACCTAACCCCTGTCGCAGGCGGCGGACTTTTGCACCGCCGCCTTTTGCTTAAGCGCGGCCTCGTCCTCGCGGTGGCCACTGCGGCAGCGCCGTCCGTCTCGCGCGCAGAAGATACGAAGGTCGGCGCAACCGCGGACCTCGCGAACCCACCTTGGCTGCATAAGACCGGGCTACCGTTCACGGGCTACGGCACGCCTTCGA
Source organism: Hyphomicrobium sp. (assembly GCF_035572195.1). Taxonomy (GTDB): domain Bacteria; phylum Pseudomonadota; class Alphaproteobacteria; order Rhizobiales; family Hyphomicrobiaceae; genus Hyphomicrobium_B. Next base: position 11,093 of record NZ_DATNBA010000028.1, read on the forward strand.
AATACGAAAAATACGTCGTGCGCAATATCGGCGGCAACCGCGCGCCCGCCGGCGACGGCGTGTCGTGGACGCCACTCGAAGACCTTGAGGGCATCATCACGCCAAGCGGGCTGCACTTCGAGCGTCATCATGACGGCGTGCCCGAGATCGATCCGGCGCTACACCGCCTCGTGATCCACGGGCTCGTCCGCCAGCCGCTGATGTTCACCGTCGAGAACCTGTTGCGCTATCCGATGCGCTCGCAATTTCTGTTCATCGAATGCGGTGGCAACAGCAATGCCGGCTGGCACGAGGAGCCGATCCAGCGGCCGCTCGGAGCATTCCACGGGCTCGTCTCGTGTTCGGAGTGGACGGGTGTGCCGCTCTCTATTTTGCTCGATCAGGCGGGCGCCGACCCGAAGGCGTCCTGGGTTATCGCCGAGGGCGCCGATGCCGGGCTGATGAACGTCAGCCTGCCGCTGTCGAAGCTGATGGATGACGCGATGATCGCGCTCTACCAGAACGGCGAGCGCCTCCGGCCCGAGAACGGCTATCCCATGCGTCTCGTCGTTCCCGGTTGGGAAGGCGTATTGAACGTCAAATGGCTACGCCGCCTCCAGCTTGCCACCGAACCGGCCATGACGCGAAACGAGACGGCGAAATACACCGAGCTTCTTCCCAGCGGCAAAGCTCGGATGTTCACGTTCGTGATGGACGCGAAATCGGTGATCACATCGCCTTCGCCGGGACAGAAGATGCACGGACCGGAGATTTATGAGATCCGCGGCATTGCGTGGAGCGGGCGCGGCCGTATCGCCAAGGTCGAGGTCTCGGCCGACGGCGGCGCGTCGTGGGCTGAAGCGCATTTGCAAGAACCTGTCATGTCCCGCTGCTTCACGCGCTTTCGCATGCCGTGGAAGTGGGACGGCAAAGCCGCGGTCCTGAAGAGCCGCGCGACCGACGAGACGGGATACGTGCAGCCGGAGCGCGACGTGCTCGTCAAGGAACGTGGGCGCGAAGGATATTTTCACTACAACGCAATCGTCTGCTGGGCCATCGATGAGGACGGCTCGATCCGCCATGTCTATGCGTAGACCCGCAATCGCCGCCTTAACTGCGATGACGATGTTGGCTTCGCCGGCGCACAGTGATCCAGCAGCCGACGCCCCTCACCTCGGAACGCCGATGTCGCACGATGACGTGGCGAAATGGGATCTGACGATCTTTCCGGATGGCCGCGGTCTTCCGCCGGGACACGGTACGGCCAAAGAAGGCCGCCAGATTTACGAGCGCCAGTGCGCAAGCTGTCATGGCGACGAGGGTCAGGGTGCAACGGCTGAAGAACTTGTCGGCGAGCCAACGCCGCCGAGCGTCGATATTCCGAGTAAGGCCATTGGCTCATACTGGCCCTTCGCGACGACCATTTTCGATTTCATCCGCCGGAGCATGCCGCCCGCCGCACCAGGCTCGCTTTCCGCCGATCAGATCTACGCGGTGACGGCCTATCTGCTGGCAGCCAACAAGATCATCGGCGATAGCGACGAGATCAACGCCCAGACCCTACCCAAGATCAGAATGCCGAACCGCGATGGTTTCATTCCGATCGACGTCAAGAAGTGACCGCCGTCAGAGCCGCTTGGGGTGTCACAATCCGCGCGATGGTAAAATTTCCGGCTCGCTTCATGCCGACGCGCGCGCCCAAAGTCTTTGAATACTATTGAATTAACCTCTCGCGTGCCCTATTTCCCGGCCCCAGCGCGATCGTAGCGCTTGCGAGGTCGCCGGCTGGGCCGGCTGTTCAACTTTTGGGAGCGGCCGTTGGAAAACGTACTCATCATCGGGGCAGGCGCGGCCGGTTCAGTGGTCGCAAAAAAATGCGCGATGAACCGCGACGTCTTCAAGAAAATTCACCTCGCCTCGCGCCGTCTCGAAAGCTGCAAGAAAGTCCAGGCCGCCTGCGAAACACCGATCGACATCTCGCAGGTCGACGCGGACAACGTTGCCGAGACCGTTGCGCTGTTGAAAACGGTCAAGCCCGATCTCGTCATCAACATGGCGCTACCCTACCAGGACTTGCCGATCATGGATGCCTGCCTCGAGGCCGGCGTCAACTACATGGACACCGCCAATTACGAGCCGCGTGAAGAAGCCAAATTTACCTACAAATACCAGTGGCCCTACCACGATAAGTTCAAGGAAAAGGGACTGATGGCCGTCCTGGGCTGCGGTTTCGATCCGGGCGTCACTAACATCTTCTGCGCCTACGCGCAGCAAAAGCTGTATGACGAGATCCATACGATCGACATCATCGACTGCAACGCTGGCAGCCATGGCAAAGCCTTCGCGACGAACTTCAACCCGGAGATCAATCTCCGGGAAGTGACGCAACGCGGCAAATACTGGAAAGACGGCGAGTGGATCGAGATCGATCCGCTGAGCATATCGACGATGATCGACTATCCCGAAGTCGGGCCGGTCAAGTCCTACCTGATTTATCACGAGGAAGAGGAAAGCCTCGTCGAGAACATCAAGGGCTTGAAGCAGATCCGCTTTTGGATGACCTTCTCGGACAACTACATCAAGCACCTCGACGTGCTGCAGAACGTCGGCATGACGCGCATCGATCCCGTCATGTACAAGGGCACGCCCGTCATCCCGATGGAGTTTTTGAAGAGCCTTCTGCCCGAACCCTCCTCGCTAGCCGAGAACTATACGGGCAAGACGTCGATCGGCGTCGTCTTGAAGGGCGAAAAGAAGGGCAAGAAGAAGCGCTACATGATCTGGAACGTTGCAGACCATGCCGAGACGAACAAGGAAGTCGGCGCCCAAGCCGTGTCGTATACGACCGGCGTTCCGGCCGTCGTCGGCGCGATAATGATCTTCAAAGGTCATTGGAAAGGCGAAGGCGTGTTCAACGTCGAGCAACTGCCGCCCGTGCCCTACCTCGAAGAACTCGGCAAGCAGGGGCTGCCCTGGCACGTAAAGGAAATCGACAAGCAGGACCAGAAGAAGCTTTTCGCGGTCGAGACTTGATGTCGGAAGCCGAAATTCTTTCTATCCGCAACGAATTGACCGGCCTCGTCGTCTCAGTTGTCTCCGTGAGCTTCGGCATGATCTCGGCCTATATCGCCGGGCTCTGGCTGTTCCTCAGGGAAGCGCCTCTGGTTCTCAGGTTGCTCGCATTCACGTTGCTGACATTCGGTCTCGGCTTCATGGGCGCGTTGACGGCCGGCTTGAATGACCTTCTGCTCGGAAGCGAACATGCCTGGTCGAAGCTCGGCAGCACGGCGACTGGAATTACGGGCTTCGGAAGCGAGCGTCCGGACTGGCTCTATGGCTTGTCCCTCTATGAAGCCTCGACGGTGCTCGGCGGGCTAGCATTCGCAGCGATCTACCTGGCGTTGGCCTATCTGACATTCATCTATCGATGGCCGGCCTCCAACGCTCGCACAGCATTTTAGCGCGCCGCACCAAGCTCGCGCGTAATTCAGCGTTTCCTATCAGGGTTGCCGATGGCACATTCCGACTGGTCTGAAAAAATCGCAACACCCGCTTACGTGCTCGACGAAGCAGCGCTGAAGCGAAATCTTGCGCGGGCCGCTCGCATCAAACGCGACGCGGGCTGCAAAATTCTGCTCGCGACCAAAGCGTTTGCACTGCCTGCTGCCTTTCCGATGATGCGCGACGTTCTCGACGGCACGACGGCAAGCGGCGAATACGAAGCGCGTCTCGGTCATGACGAGTTCGGCAAGGAAGTGCATGTTTATTCGCCCGCCTATGCGGACGGCGAGGTCGAACGGCTGACGAAGCTCGCGCAGCACATCTACTTCAATTCGCCGGAGCAGATGACGAAGAATCTGCCCGTCCTGAAAAGGCATCCGGAGTTGAAGATCGGCATCCGCATCAATCCCGGCTATTCGAATGCCACGCTCGGCGGGGCGCTTTACGATCCGTGTGCCCCCTACTCGCGCTTCGGCGCGACGCGCGACACCCTCGAAGGCGTGCCGTGGGAGCACGTCGACATTCTTCACGCACATGCGCTGTGCGAGTCTGGCGACGAGGGCTCCGTCGGCCTCATCGAACACGTCGGGCGGGAGTTTCCCGATTACATCCGGCGCGTTAAAACCGTGAACTTCGGCGGCGGCCACTTCATCAACAAACAGGGCTACGATATCGAGAAGCTGATCGCGGCTATCCGAGCCTTCAAAGCCGCGTTCGGTGTCGAAGTCATTCTGGAGCCTGGCGCGGGCCTCGTAGTCGATACCGGTTATCTCGTTGCTACCGTGCTCGACATTCATCGCAACGAGAAAGACATCGCTATCCTCGATGCCTCAGCCTCGACGCACATGCCGGACGTGCTCGAGGTCCCATACACGCCGTTCATTATCGGCGCTGGTGCGCCGGGCGAAAAGCCGCACACGTACATTCTGGGCGGCAAGACGTGCATGACGGGCGATATCATCGGCGAATATTCGTTCGAAACGCCGCTGAAACCTGGGGATCGCGTCATTTTTACCGACATGATGCAGTATTCGTTCGTCAAGAATAACACTTTCAACGGCGTGCCGCTGCCTGACCTCGCAATCTTGAGCGAGGACGGCAGCTATCGCATAGTGCGGTCGTTCGGGTACCAGGATTTCCGGCACCGCCTCGGCTAGGGTTTGCCGCCATCGATTGGCCGAACCAGTCTCTTTCTTCTGCGAACCGGCCGAACCCCGGTGTGCAGAAAGTTGACGTTGGGGCCAATATGAAATCTGACACTCCCAAGCCGGTCTTGCTTGCCGACTATCGGCCGCCGGACTTCCTGATCGATACGGTGGATCTCGACATCGTCCTCGATCCGACGCGGACGCGCGTCACGTCAAAATTGACGCTGCGCCGAAATCCAAAGACAAAAGTATCCGCCAAGGCACCGCTAAAGCTCGACGGCGAATTACTCGAACTCGAAAGCATTTTGCTCAACGGCAAAGCGTTGAAGCGGTCGGCCTACACCGCCAACGAGACGGGCCTCACCCTGAAGGCTCCGCCAAAGGGTTCGTTCACGCTCGAGATCACGACGATCGTCAATCCGGAGGCCAACACGGCGCTACAGGGAATCTATCTGTCGCGCGGCGTCTATTGCTCGCAGTGCGAGGCTCAGGGCTTCCGCCGGATCACCTACTTCCTCGACCGTCCCGACGTTCTGGCACGCTACACGGTGCGTCTCGAAGCGGACATCGCCGCCGCGCCCGTGCTGCTGGCGAACGGTAATCCGACCGAGCGAGGCATTCTCTCTGGCGGGAAACGGCATTTTGCCGTGTGGCATGACCCGCACCCAAAGCCGTCCTATCTGTTTGCGATCGTCGGCGGCGATCTTTCGCCTGTTTCTTCCACGTTCGTCACTCAATCCGGCCGCCAAGTCCAGTTGAACATCTATGTCGAGCACGGCAAGGAACGGCGCGCCAATTGGGCGATGGACGCGCTGACGCGATCGATGCGGTGGGACGAAACGCGCTTCGGGCGCGAATATGATCTCGATGTCTTCAACATCGTCGCCGTGTCCGATTTCAACATGGGAGCCATGGAGAACAAGGGCCTCAACATCTTCAACGACCGCCTGATCCTCGCCTCACCCGAAACAGCGACCGACAGCAACTACGAATCCATCGAAAGCGTCGTCGCGCACGAGTATTTCCATAACTGGACCGGCAATCGCATCACCTGCCGCGATTGGTTTCAGCTCTGTCTCAAGGAAGGCTTGACCGTTTACCGAGATCAGGAGTTTTCCGCCGAGCAGCGGAGCCGGACCGTCCAGCGCATCTCCGACGTCCGACAGTTGAAGGCGCTGCAATTTCCCGAGGATCAGGGACCCCTGGCGCATCCCGTTCGGCCGGAAAGCTACATCGAGATTAACAATTTCTACACGCCGACCGTTTATGAAAAAGGCGCCGAGCTGGTTCGCATGATCGAGACCGTTCTTGGCCGCGAAAAATTTCGCGCCGGAATGGATCTCTATTTCGCTCGCCACGACGGCGAGGCCGTAACGATTGAAGACTTCATCGCGTGCTTTGCCGACGCGAGCGGCAAGGATTTCACGCAGTTCAGGCGCTGGTACGCGCAGGCCGGTACGCCGGAGATCGTCTGCGATCTGACCTACGACAGGCGCAAGAAGGCCGCCGCCCTGACGGTACATCAGGTGCTGAAGCCGACGTCCGGTCAGCAGAAGAAGCAGCCGGTTTTCATCCCGCTCAGCATGGCGTTGCTCGGCGAGAACGGCAAGGAAATGGACCTCGAGGTCGAAGGCGGCGCCGAGATCCGCAAGGGCGTTCTGGCGGTCACCGACCGCACGGCGAATTTCAAGTTCAAGGGCGTCACGTCTCGTCCGGTTCCGTCACTGCTGCGGGGCTTTTCAGCGCCGGTCAACGTTACGATTACACTATCCGACGACGATCTTGCATTTCTGATGCATCACGACGGCGACCTCTTCAACCGCTGGCAGGCGAGCAATAAATTCACGACGCGCGCCATCCTGGCGATGCTGGGTGCAAAGAAGCTGAAACCGGCGGTGGCATCGAAGGCGGCAAAGCTCGCCGAAGCGCTGCGCTACGCGCTTCGCGATACGACGCTCGACGACGCCTACAAGGCCGAGCTGTTGAGGCTGCCGGCCGTGACGGACGTCGCACGCGAGAAAGCAGAGAAAGTCGACCATGCGGCGATTTACGAAGCTCACCGGACCTTCAGCCAGGCGGTTGCGAACGCATTAGCCGACGAGCTCAACGAGCTCTATGCACACGCTTCGAACGGTCCGCTCTATTCGCCGGATGCGAAAAGCGCCGGCCGCCGCGCACTTCGCAATGCGGCTTTGACCCTCCTGACAGCGCGAGGGACAAAGGACGATTACGCGCGGCTCGAAGGCCATTACCACCAGGCATCGAATATGACCGACACCGCGCACGCGCTTTATCTCATCGCGGGCGTCGATGCGCCGGGGCGCGCAAAAATCCTCGCGAACTTCTTCGAGCGATGGAAGGGCGATCATCTTGTCATCGACATGTGGTTCGCCGCCCAGGCCCAATCGCCAAGAGACGAGACGCTCGATCAGGTCAAGGCGCTCTGCCGGCATCCGTTGTTCAAGATAACGACGCCGAACAAGGTTCGCGCCTTGATCGGCACATTCGCAGCTTCAAACCCGTTGCAGTTCAATCGCGCCGATGGTGCCGGTTACGACTTCCTGGCCGACAAGGTTCTAGAGATCGATCCGCTCAATCCGCAGGTTGCAGCGCGCATGCTCGGCGCATTCCGTAGTTATCGGTCGCTCGAGACGAAGCGAAAGTCGCACGCAAAGGCGGCTTTGAAGCGGGTTGCATCAGCGTCGCGTATCTCGCGCGACTGTCACGAAATCGTCTCGCGCATGCTTGAAGACTGAAGCGCTGGAAGGCGCCCGCAAGGGCAATCCCGTTAACTTCTGCCGGGCTTTTGCTCACCACGCCAAAATTACGACGAAATTGATTGCGCTCCGATTTTTTCTCCCTCGACAGGTGAGTCGCAAATCGGCGATTGTTGATTCGGGTCTGGAGCGCGGTCGTCGTTCAATTCCAGACGCGGGGCGCACTAAAGCAAAAATTGAGCAGGGGAATACAAGGATGGCTCGGACTTGGTCCGTCCCTCAACGGGGAAGCTATGCCGTCTTGGCAGCACCAGCGGTGGCGCGCCATGAACGACTGTTTGCGCAGCTGGCTGCAATGGGACGGGCCGATCCGCAACGCGGACTCCTTTTGTTGGTCGCGGCAGCGCTGACGATTATTGCGGTCGCCGTTCCGCATCTCGCCGACGAATCCTTGTCGAGCCTGCTGTTTCTAGCTGGCGCGGGACTGGCGGCAATCCTGTTTTGGGTCCCCTCAGAGTCGATCTCATCGTCGCAGTCAAAGCGAGCGGCGCGAAATACTGCGGCGCCATTGCCCGCCGCAAAAAGCAAATCTATAGGGCCGGCGAGTTTCGCCGAACTCGTCGTGCGTCCGGGAACCGCTCCGGCGTTCGACCGCGCGCAGTGGGCCAAGCTCACGGCCCATATGAGCCACGAGCTCAGAACCCCTCTCAACGCTGTTCTCGGATTCTCGGAAATGATGTCGAATGAAGTCTTCGGACCGCTCGGCTCGAGTTGCTACAGCGCCTACGCACGCGACATTCACGCGAGCGGGCTGATGCTTTTGAAATCGGCCGAAGACGCCCTTGCGATTACCACGCTGTTGACATCGCCGGATCAGCAGGGCGGTCCACAGGCGTGCCGCCTCAGCGCCGCGGCCGAAGATGCCTGCGCCTTCGCACGCCATGGCCTCAGCATGAAATCCATTACGATCGTCTCGGATATCGGGGCGGACACCGACGTCATCGGCGATGCCCAAGCGATGCGCCAAATGCTCATCAACCTGATTGCCGAGGCGGCCCGAAATGCCCGTCAAGGCACGACGCTCGCCATGACGGCAGACTGCGCGGCGGACGCCATCCGGCTTTCAATCACCGTTCCCGGAGGCGACGTCGAAGCGGCTTCGCAAGAGGACGGGTTTCCGGTGATACTGGCCCGTACGCTGTGCGAGCTTTCAGGCGCCCGGCTGGCGCGCGGCGATGCCGCCGACGGTAGCCGCCAATGGACCGTGCATTTTCTTCCCGTCGCGCAGAACGATCTTTTTTGCCGGGCAAATCAGATTTGAGTTCGGCTGTCCCGTAGGCCGCGCAACAGACGGCTCGGCCGGTTGTCACGTCAGTCAGGCCTACCCTGATCGTTCGGGCCGTCGGTCGTCTGCCTGAGCAGCCGCGGCCGGCGCGTCTGGCGCCAGGCATGCAGAACCTTGCGTTCTTCCGGGCTGAGCTTTTCCGCCGTATCGGCCAGAGCATTGTTGAGCGCCATCTTGTATTGGTTCTCTACGTCTCTGAGCTGCGTCATGGCCGTCTTGAACTTTTCTTTGTCGAAGGGCTCAGCTGTCAGCAGGTTGTTGGCATCGATCCAGTATTTGCGCACGGACGCTCTCAGGTCCTTCAATGACTCGCGTGCCGCTACGATTTCGTCCCTGACCGTGCCCTGTCGATCGGCCGGCAGCTCTTTGACGAAGGCCAACATGCCGTGCTCACTGCGCTTCAGGTCCTCATTTCGCTGGTGCCAGGCGGCGGCCGAGATCCCACCGATGAACAGCAGGTTGATCGCCAGGGAGGCGATGAAGGCGGGGTATAGATAACGCGAGCGCCCCGACGGCCGCTGATCGACTTCAACCGTCACAACAAATCCTCATCCAAAAAGCTGTCGGCATCGTCGGTCTGCGCCAACTGCTGGCTGATGCCCGTCGCACGCGCACCGTCACCGACCAGAAGCTCATTGAAGATCTTCGACTGTCCGGCAATAACACCGAGCACAAGTGATGCCGCCAGCGCGGTCGCCGCCAACCCGTGACGGTGGCGAAGCACCGGATGCCCCATCGCTTCACGCCGGTCCGTAGTCATGAGGCGTGGCTGTCGCTCGGCGGCAGCGACGATCCGATCCGCAAGCCTGCCGGCACGCGCGGCATCGTACTGCGGCGCCTTATCGAGAAGACGATCGAAAATTTCAGCCTTTTTCAGAAGCTCTTGCGCCTCGGCATTGCCGGCAATCAGCCCTGAAAGCGCATGGCGCAGCGGCGCCGGCCAGCGCGTCCGGTCGGCACCATAAGTGTCGAGCGTCGCTTCCAGCTGATCGAGCCCCACGGTGTAGAGACCCTTGCGTGTCATGGTCTTCTCGTCTCCCGCATATCAGAGTTCGCCATCGTTACGCAGCGACTCCCAGTCCGATTTCAAATCCGCTTTCAATTGCCTTCGCGCCCGGCTCAGAAGCGACTCGATTGCCTCGTCCGATACACCCATAATTTGCCCGATCTCGATCTGGCTCAACCCTTCGAAATGGAAGAGCGTCAATGCCAAACGCTGCCGGTCGGGCAACTTCTGCATCGCGACTTCGACGCGGCGTTGCGTATCCCGGCTTTCGAGCGCCGCAAGTTGTTTCGCCGGCTCCGGTACCTCCGGCAATTCCTCCACGGTCTTCACTCGGCCTTGACCTCGAACCCTGTCGAGACAAAGGTTCGAAACCACGCGGCGGAGCCAAGGCCTGATGCCTGCCGGCCCGATTTCCAACGTCGCGCCGGATCTCCAGAGCCGCAAGAAAGCCTCCTGCGCAACATCCTCGGCCTCGGCATCGTTGCGCAGCATGCGGCGACCGACCGAGACCATGCTGACAAGATGCCGCTCCATCAGCACCCGGAAAGCGCGGCTATCGCCGCCACCGGCCTCTGCTACGAGCGCGGCTTCGTCGGCACGGCTTTCAGCCACGCCTCCCCGCGGATTGGCAGCGCCGCCGTCGGTCCTTATCGCCGCCACTAAGCCCCTCGACATGCTGTCCGCGCTCGCTTTGGCCGTTTGCTACGCCCACGAGCGCCAGACGTTGGATTGCGCGCTGCGGGTAACAATCACCCACAAGAACGCCCTAACCTGCCACAATCCGTCGCCTATCGGCAAAGCTTCAGATGATCAGCTTCTCAAAGGCCGCGGAAACGTCGGCAAGTGCCTGTTTGAGCTTTGCTTCCAGGTCCTCGAACGACGCCGCGTGACCGGCCCTGACGAGCAACGATTTAAGCCCTTTCGGGGCCAAACCCGGATTGAACGCGCCTTCAAGCGTCAGGCGGAGGATTTGCGTCAGATCGTGGAGAAGCTGACCGGCGTTTGCCAGGCGGCGATAATCCTCGGGCCCGATTATGCCCTCCGAGGCCGCCGCGGCGAGGCTCACAAGCGTCGTCTGATGCAGCAGCGCCGGGTGGTCGGCGGCGTGAACAAGTTGCAGGTACTGGACGATGAATTCCAGATCGACGAGGCCGCCGCGCACCTGCTTCAGATTCCAGATGTCGCTCGTCGCCTTTTCGGCCTCGATGCGTTTTCGCATATCGCGGACGTCGGCGGCAACCTTCGCCTGGTCGCGACGGGCGATGAGGACTCTACGCGCGTCTCGTTCGACGTCGGCCGCGAGTTCCCGAGAGCCGGCGATCACGCGAGCGCGCGTCAACGCCATGTGCTCCCACGTCCACGCTTCATCCGCCTGGTAGCTGGCAAAGCTCGAAAGCCTGGTTGCAACCGGGCCTTTCTGTCCGGAAGGGCGTAGACGCATATCGACGTCGTAAAGGGCGCCTTCGGCCGTCCGTGCGGAAACGGCGTTGATCAATCGCTGTGTCAGTCGCGTGTAATAGTGAGGCGGGGCCAACGGACGCTCGCCGTCCGACTGTTCGGCTGCAGTATCGAAATTATAGATGACGATGAGGTCGACGTCGGATGCCGCCGTCATCTCGCGGCCGCCGAGCTTGCCCATCGCAACGACGACCGCCGCGCCACCCGGAACCCGGCCGTGGTCCTCCTCCATTTGACGGGTGACCTCCGTCAGCAGACCCGCAATGAGCCGGTCGGCAATCGTCGCGTAGGCAACGCCAGCTTCGGTGGCCGAGATGCTGCCGGTCAGAACCCTGACGCCGACGAGAAAAGTTTGCTCGCTGCCGATCCGACGCGCCGTGTCGAGGATTTCCTGACCGGAATCGCCTTGGCTCGTCATGCGGGCCGTTGCAAATGCCTTCAACAGCAGTTCATCGATCGCGGCACCGTTGAAGGCGCTGCCGAGAACTTGCGGATCGAGAACGGCGTCGAGCAGGCGCCGGCGCTTCGAAAGAATGTGCGCCAAGCGGGGCGCCGAGCCCATGATGTCGGCGAGGAGCCGGATCAGCGCCGGTTGCGCGGCGAGAAGCGAAAAGAGTTGAACCCCGGACGGCAATTCCGAAAGAAAACGGTCGAAGCTAGCGATTGCGCCGTCCGGGTCGACGGTGTCGGCGAGCGCCGCAATTAGCAGCGGCTGTACTTCCGTCAGCCGCTCACGGGCACGCGGCGATCTGACGGAGGGCGTTCGGCCGTGATGCCACCCTCGGACGATTGCGAGCACCTGCGCCGGCTGCGAATAGCCGAAGCGCGCCAACTCTGCCAGCGTCTGCGGATCGTCTGTCGGACCGGCAAAAACCATGTTCGAACCGCTGGCCGCCAAAGCCGGGGCGTCCTCGAAAAGTCCGGCGTAATGTTTCTCGACCGTTTCGAGGGCACGCGTCAGTTCAACCGAAAGCTCCGTCTCGCTCCGATAGCCCGCAAAGCGGGCGAACCTTTCGAGCGCCACGGGATTGGATGGAACCTCGTGGGTTTGTTCGTCGGCGACCATCTGCAGGCGGTGTTCGAGGCGGCGCAGGTAACGATAAGCCTGATCCAGGTCGGCGCGCACGGTTGGTTTTACCCAACCTCGCTCAGCGAGCGCTGCAAGGGCGTCGATCGTCGCGCGGGTGCGCAAATCAGGCTGACGGCCACCGGCGATTAGCTGTTGTGTCTGCGCGAAAAACTCGATTTCGCGAATGCCGCCCCGCCCGAGCTTCAGGTTTTGTCCGGCGACCATGATGCCGCCGATCCCCTTGTGGGTATGGATCTGGCGTTTCATCGCGTGGATGTCTGCGATCGCCGCGAAATCGAGATATTTGCGCCAGATGAACGGGGCGAGTTCGCGCAGAAACTCTTCGCCGGCCGCGATATCGCCCGCGACCGGCCGCGCCTTGATCATCGCGGCACGCTCCCAGTTCTGACCGACGTTTTCGTAGTAGCCGTGCGCGGCGGCGGTCGAGAGCGCTATTTGCGTTGCCCCAGCATCGGGCCTCAAGCGCAGGTCGGTGCGAAATACATATCCGTCGGGCGTTCGTTCTTCGAGCAGCAGCACGAGGTCGCGCGTAAGGCGCACGAGGAAAGATTGCAAGTCGCCGTCGCCGGCGAGACGCGATCTGTCGCGATCGAAAAAAATGATCAGATCGATGTCGCTCGAATAGTTGAGTTCGAATGCGCCGTGTTTGCCCATCGCGAGCACGAAGTAACCCGACTCCCGCTCGGGCTGCTCGGGATCTGCGGCCCGCCAAACACCGCTTTCGTTCGCAATCCGAAAGAGAAAGCGCACGGCCGTCGCGACGGCGGCATCGGCGCATTCCGACAGCACCCTCGTGACGGTCATGACCGGCCAGACGCCGCCAAGATCAGCGAGAGCCGTCAGCAGTGCCACCTCGCACTTGTAGACACGCAACGCCCGTTTGGCGGCAGCCATATCGGCCGCCGACCGCATGCTGAGGTTGAGTGTTTCCGTCAGCCTTGCAAAGTGCGCTTCCGGCTGCTCGAGAAGAACCCGCGCTAGCCTTGCAAAATCGCGCGTGGCTAGGCTCCTCAGGTAGGGAGAGCCTTCAAATGTACCCCGCAGCAGAGCTTCCACATTGGGATCGTGCAAGACTTCCGCGAGATCAGGAGTCGCTTGGCGCGCCTCCTCCATCAACTCGGTGAAGTGCTCCGAGTCCCGGCCGTCGGAGAGAGAACCCGGCGCTTCGGCAATACGTGAGACGAGACTCGATTTGACCTGCTGATCCATCGGCTCATTGTGCAGCAAGACTGGGTGGCGCGTCACCTGCAGACGCTATCAGGCACTTGCCGGACAGCAGCAGCACGACTTTAAGTCCCGGTTGATTGTCTTCGAGCCTGATCTCACCGTGGTGCAAGCGCGCCACCGCCGCGACGAGGCTCAATCCGAGCCCGGTTCCAGGTTTGGTGCGACTGGCTTCGAGACGCACGAAGCGCTTCAGTGCCCGTTCGCGATCGCCTGGGCTGATGCCCGGACCGTGATCGCTGACCGATATGGCGGCGCCGTCGCCCAAGCGATAGGCGCGAACCGTGATGGCGCTGCCCGGCTCGCCGCCGCGCGAATACTTGATGGCGTTGTCGATCAGGTTGGCGACGGCCTGACCAATGAGCTGGCGATTGGCGCGCACGAGCACGTCCCGTTCCGCCTCGATCGATAGAGCGAAGCCGGCTTCCTCGGCGGCGGGCGTGTAGAGTTCGCTGACATCCTCGACGAACCGACCGAGGTCGAACGTTTCGACGCTGTCTTCGAGCGGCCCAGCCTCGAGCCGCGCAATGAGCAGCAGTGCATTGAAGGTCTTGATGAGGTCGTCGGCTTTCTCAATCGTCCGCTCGAGCCCTTCACGATAGGCTTCGCCGCCGCGTGGATCGCGCAGCGCCGCCTCCGCCGCGTTTCGCAGCCGGTTGAGCGGCGTTTTCAAGTCGTGGGCGATGTTGTCCGAGACTTCCCGGAGGCCGCTCATCAAGCCTTCGATGCGGTCGAGCATCTCGTTGAGATTTCCGGCCAACGCATCGAGTTCGCCGCCGCCTCCGCTCTCGGGAATGCGCCGCGACAGGTCGCCTTCCATGATCGATCGGCTGGTGCCGGTAATGGCTTCGATGCGATTGAGAATGAGGCGGCTGACGGCGAGGCCGCCGAGCAGGCCTATCAGCGAGAGCACGCCAAATCCCAACAGAAACGCCCGCCGGACCGAGTCGGCGAAGAGCCGCTGATCTTCGATATCACGGCCGATAATGAGGCGAACGTCAGCGCCAAGGTCGACCGGAATGGCGACCGCGAGACGCGTGTTTCCGTTGTCGGCTTTCGGCGGCTGATAGCTGAAGACGCCGCCGCGCGGATCGGACTCGAGCTCGGGTGGGATGCGGTTCAAGTTTCCGGCGATTTTCATGCCGTTGTGGTCGGCAAGGTAATAGAGGCCGGTGCCTCCGGGGCGCGACAGTGCCGTCACGGTCTCGGTGAGCTTGGTGCTTCCGCCGACCTTCAGCTCGGAGGCAAGGATGCGCGCTTCGGCGTTTAGCGCGCCCAGCACCTGACGCGTCAGCAGATTGTTGGTTTGCCAGAACAGGAAACCGACAACGATCGCGGCGGCGAAAAGAAAAAATGCCACCGCCGCCGCGCTCAGTCCGAATGCCGTTGTCGACGCCGCCTTCGCGACGCGCTCAAGCGGGGCCGTCACGGATCGTGTATCCTGCGCCCCGAACGGTATGCAGAAGCGGCTTGTCGAAATTCTTGTCGATCTTCGCCCTGAGACGCGAGACGTGGACGTCGATGACGTTCGTTTGTGGGTCGAAGTGATAGTCCCAGACGTGCTCGAGCAGCATCGTGCGCGTCACGACCTGTCCGGCGTGCTGCATCAGGTACTCGAGAAGGCGGTATTCACGCGGCTGCAGCAGGATGTGGTCTCCGGCCCGCGTCACGCGATGCGACAGCCGATCGAGAACGAGATCGCCGACCGTGTAGCGCGTCTGCTGCTCTTCCGGAACCGTCCGGCGGCCGAGCGCTTCGACGCGAGCCAGCAATTCGGAATAGGCGTAGGGCTTCGTCAGATAATCGTCGCCGCCTGCCCTCAGGCCCTTGACGCGATCGTCGACCTCGCCCAGCGCCGAGAGGATCAGCGCCGGCGTGCGATTGCCCTCGGCCCGGAGCGATTTGATGACGGAAAGACCGTCGAGATGGGGCAACATGCGATCGACGATCAGCACGTCGTAGGCGTTATCCGTCGCGAGCGTCAGTCCCACCTCTCCGTCACCGGCGAGATCGGCGGTATGACCATTCTCTTTCAAAGATTTCTGAAGAAACTGCGCGGTTTCCTTGTCGTCTTCGATTACGAGCACGCGCATGGCGTTCTTCCGACCCTGGCCTTCTATGTGCCCACTGTTTAGCTGGCTGTCGTGCAAACGTCGAGACAGCCCCGCCTTGTCGTCGGCGGGGCTGTCCGAACTTGCCATCGCGTTAACCTCAGCCTTTCTTTTCGGTGAGCTGAACCGCGACGAAGCGCTTCTGGTCGGCCGACTTGACGTGCAGCAGCACTGCGGTCCGCTTCAGGTCCTGGGCCCTTTTCACACCGAGAACGACGTCATCGGGAGATTTAACGATCTGACCCGAAACCTCGAGGATCACATCGCCTGATTTCAGGCCCTTCTCGGCTGCGTCGGACGAAGGATCGACCTCGGCAATTGCGACGCCTTCTCCCGACCCCGTGCGGGCCGGCATCAATGTGAGACCAAGCTGGCTAAGCTCCATCGACGACTTGCTTTCATCGCCGCTGTTGTTGCCATTGTCCTGGTCGCCGCTCATCGCCTCTTCGGCGTTCTTCGGGAAGAGGCCGAGCTTGACCTTGATCGATTGTTCGGCGTTGTTGCGCCAAACCTTGATGTCGACGGGCGTGTCGGGAGACAGCTCGGCAATCTTTCTCGCCAGGTCGCGGCTATCGGCGATCTTGTCGTTGTTCACCTGCAAAATTGCATCCTGCATTTTGAGGCCTGCCGCTGCTGCCGGCCCGTTCGGTGAAACTTCGCTGACAAGGGCGCCATGTGCTTCCTTGAGTCCGAGGCTAGCGGCGGTATCTTCATCGACGTTCTGAATCTTCACGCCAAGCCAACCGCGCTTGACCGTGCCGCCGGTCTTCAATTGCTGAATGACTTCAGCGACCGTCTTCGCCGGCACGTCGAATGCGATGCCGACATTGCCGCCGGACGGTGAGAAGATCGCCGTATTCACGCCGATGACCTCGCCGTCGAGATTGAACGTCGGACCGCCGGAATTGCCCCGGTTCACGGCCGCGTCGATCTGCAGATAGTCATAGGGGCCGGAGCCGATATCACGCGCCAAGGCCGAGACGATGCCGGCCGTCACCGTGCCACCGAGACCGAACGGGTTACCGACGGCCAGCGCCCAATCACCGACACGCGGCTTCTTTTCCGAGAGCTTCACGAAGGGGAAGGTCTTGTTGCTGTCGATCTTCAACAGCGCGACGTCGGTGCGCTGATCAGTGCCGATGAGCTTGGCTTCGTATTTCGTCTCGTCGTCATCGAAGGCCACCTGGATCTTGGTCGCGCCATCAATCACGTGGTTGTTCGTGACGACATAACCGTCAGCCGAGATGACGAAGCCCGAGCCCTGTCCCTGAACGACCTTCGGGCGCCGGCCCTCCTCCTGCCCGAACTCCTTCGGCAGGTGCTTGAAAAAATCATGCAGCGGGTGATCGGGAGGCAGATCGGGAATCGTGAGACCACCACCCTTTTTGCTGTCCTTGTCGTTCTCGGCCAATTTCGACGCGCCACCGTCATTGACGACGGACACCGACACGACCGCCGGCTTAACCTTGTCGACGAGGTCGGCGAAAGTCAGCGGCGCATGGCCGAAGGGTGTCTGGACGGTCTGCCCTGCCGCCACTTCGGCGCGGGCGGATTGAATAGGCGCCAAGACCCCGAAACCAAGCGCGGCGCTGGCAGCGAGCGCTACGAATGCGGGCACGATTTTTGAGGTTGAATGAACATTCGGCATTATCGAACCGCGGTAGGGAAGTGGCATCCCGTATCTCCAATCTGACACATTGGCTCTGCGAGCCTTGTGCAGGAGGACGTAATGTAGTCGGGGTTACGGCAGCATGTCGGCCATCTTAACTGTTGGTAATCTCACTTGCGGCCGGTCGGAGGGCTTTTGAACGCTTCTCAGCGAACGAACGGCATTTCGATAAAGCGTCCGGGCAAAAAGGCGTTGGTTACAAACCTAGCCGGCGCGACGGAAACGGGAGCGAAAGTCAGCGCCGTTCGTCGGAGAGAATTTGCGCCAGCTTCGCCTTTTCCTCCTCCGACAGCGCGTCGCTTTGGGAGGTCGCCGTACGTCCCGATGATCGCGCTACAAGCACGATACCGGCCAGCAGTACGAGAAGCGGGGTCAGCCAAAGCAGCAGCGTCGAGAGTTCAAAGCGCGGCCTCAGCAGCACGAACTCGCCGTAGCGCACCACGATGTAGTCGACCACTTGAGCATCGCTGTCATGTGCCGTGAGGCGCTCCCGGACCAGCCGTCGCAAATCGGCTGCCAGTGGCGCATTGCTGTCGTCAATCGACTCATTCTGGCAAACGAGGCAGCGCAGTTCTGAAGAAATGATGCGGGCACGCTTTTCGAGCGCCGGATCGGGCAACATCTCCCCCGGCTGCACGGCCAGACTTGCAGATACGCTCGCCAAAATGGCCCATATCGACAATAGAGCAACCGACAGGACTCGTAGACGCCGCATCGGTGCTACTCCGCCGGTACGGCAACCGGCCGCCGCGATCGTGAAGGGGCGCCGACACGCAGCCGACGATCGGAGAGCGAGATACCGCCGCCGATGAACATGATCAGCGCTCCGAGCCAAATAAACCGGACGAGAGGATTGAAATAGGCGCGGACGGCGTAGCCGCCTTCTGGCTGCGCGTCGCCGATGACCAAGTAGAGATCGCCACGCCAGGAGGCATGAATGCCGGCTTCGGTCGTCGTCTGCGGCGGCGCATCGTAGAGCCGTTTCGCAGGCGTCAGCCGCGTCACGGACGCACCATCACGTTTGACGTCGAAGTCAGCGATATCTGAGCGATAGTTCGGCCCGCGCCCGGTGTCGACGCCGGCGAAGGTCACGTCGAAGCCGCCGACCGCCAGGCTTTGTCCGGGCTTCATAACCAGGATGTGTTCTTCCTGGTAGGCGCTGGTTGCGACGATACCGACGACAAGCATGCCGATGCCGAAATGCGCAAACAGCGTGCCGTAGCTCGAGCGCGGCAGGTTCGTTGCGCGCCTTATCACCTCGCTGCGCGAGACACTTCCAAGCTTGATGCGGTTCGCCCATTCGATCGCCGCGCCGGCCATCACGTAAACGCCGAGCGCAATTCCGAACGGCGCGAGCCACGGCCCACGATGCGTCATCGCCGAAACAGCAACGATGGCGACGATCGCCGCCAGAACAGCGAACCCCAGGCGTTGCGTTACGCCCGCCAAATCGCCGCGCTTCCACGCCAGCATCGGGCCGATCGGCAGCGCCATAAGCAGCGGCACCATCAGCGGTCCGAACGTCATATTGAAGAACGGTGGTCCGACTGAGATCTTGGCGCCGGTCAAAGCCTCGAGCACCATAGGATACAGCGTGCCGACGAGTACAGTCGCGGTGCTCGTCACCAGCAGCAGGTTATTGAGGACCAGGCTGCCTTCGCGGCTGATCGGCTGAAACAGTCCGCCCGACTGCATGGTGTTGGCGCGCAGCGCGAACAGCGCCAGGCCACCACCTGTAAACAGGACCAGAATTGCCAGAATGAAAATGCCACGCGTCGGATCGACCGCGAACGAGTGCACCGAGGTCAGCACGCCTGACCGCACGATGAATGTGCCCATCAGCGACAGTGAGAACGTCAGGATCGCGAGCAGGATGGTCCAGATTTTCAGCGCCTCGCGCTTTTCCATGACGAGGGCGGAATGGAGAAGCGCGGTTCCGGCGAGCCACGGCATGAAGGAGGCGTTTTCGACCGGGTCCCAGAACCACCAGCCGCCCCAGCCGAGTTCGTAGTAGGCCCACCACGAGCCCATCGCGATGCCGATCGTCAGGAACATCCAGGCCGCGAGAGTCCAGGGCCTGACCCAGCGCGCCCAGGCCGCATCGATCCGGCCTTCGATCAACGCCGCGATCGCAAACGAAAAGGCGATCGAGAAGCCGACATAGCCGGTGTAGAGAAACGGCGGGTGGAAGGCGAGAGCGGGATCCTGCAGGATCGGATTGAGACCGTTGCCATCCGACGGCGCCGGAATGAGACGCACGAACGGGTTCGACGTCAGCAGCGAGAAAAGCAAAAACGCCACCGCGATCGACGCCTGCACCGAAAGCACACGGGCTTTGAGCGTCGGCGGGAGATTGTTTCCGAATAGAGCCACCGCCGCGCCGAACAGTGCGAGGATCAACACCCAAAGAAGCATCGAGCCTTCGTGATTGCCCCACACACCCGCCATTTTGTAGATCAGCGGTTTCGTCGAATGCGAATTCGCGGCAACGTTGGCGACCGAAAAATCCGATGTCACGTAAGCGTACATCAGCGCAAAAAAGGCGATGGCGATCAGGAATAGCTGCGACACCGCCGCGGGCTCTGCGACGCGCATCATGCGGTCGTCTCTGAGAGATGCACCGAAGGCAGGCACGACTACTTGCACAGTCGCGACGAGCAGCGCGAGGATCAATGCGAAATGTCCGAATTCGACGATCACGGCAGCTTGCCCTCTTTAAGGTGCCTCGGCCTTCAGTGCATCCGGATGGGCACTTTCGCCAAGCTTTACGCCCTTTGCTTCTAGCGCCTTCGCAACGTTCGGCGGCATATAATTCTGGTCGTGCTTGGCGAGCACGGTGTCGGCCTTGAAGTTGCCGTTGCCATCGATCACGCCTTCGGCGACGACGCCCTGCCCTTCGCGAAAGAGATCAGGCAAAACGCCCGTAAACGTCACCGGAATGTCCTTCAGGGTATCGGTTACTCTGAAGGTAACCGTTGTCCCCTGGCCGCGCACGACGGAGCCTTTTTCGACGAGTCCACCAAGCCTGATGCGTTCGCCGGCCTTGACGCCCTTCTCCAGAACATCGCTCGGGATGTGAAAGAAGACGATACTGTCTTTCAGTGCAAACATAACGAGGATCAGCGCCAAGCCGAGCGTCGCGACGCCGCCGCCGATCAGAACTCCTCGTTTCTGCTTTCTTGTCATCGCGTCTCGCCGCCTTCCATCTTAGCTTCCGAGCCCGAGTTGACGTGCCAGATCCTCGACGCTGGCGAGACCGCCCTTATCGTTTTTCAATCCAGTCCTTGCATCATTCAAGGCTTTGATTGCGTCGTCCCGGCGGCCGAGGACGTCATAGGCGCGAATGAGCTTCAGCCAGCCGGCTGCATCCGTTCCATCCGCCTTCAGACGCGCAGCGAGCCCATCGACCATACGCCCGATGAAGGCTTGGCGTTCCTCAGGGCTCATTGCACTGACGGCCGCGGCGTCGGGAGTCGATGACGGCGTGGCGCCATCGGCTTGCTTGCCGTTGCTGTCGGCCGCGCCCTTGCCGGCGCCGGGAGTGAGCCCCGCGAGGCGCTCTTCGAGAACCTTGCGCCACGGCGCATCGGCCGGTGCCTCTGCAATCAGTTTGCGGTAATCGGCGGCGGCATCGGTGAGGTGACCGTCCTGTTCCTTTGCGAGTGCCAGCCAGATGCGCGGCTCTTTCGAGTCCGGGGCCATGACGAGAATGCGTTCAAGGGCTTTCTTGGCATCTTGCGGAATGACACCATCCTCGGCCCTGATCCGCGCGTTGGCGAACCCCTGCAGCCGCCGCGGCGATTCACCAACCAATCGAAGTGCGTTGCCGTATGCCTCCGCCGCATCCGCATAGCGGCCCATGGCGTAGTAGACTGGCGCGATGACATCCCAGCCGGTTCCGTCGTCAGGATGATCGCGAAGGCGAGCCTCGACCTTGGCGACCAGATCGTTCGGTTTCATCGTGTCGGACGCCGTCGCGATCCGCTCGCTCAGAGGCTGCCCAGGCAATCCGGGTGCGCCGTATGCAAGGTAGAGCGCTAGGCTTGCGACGGGCAACGCGATCGACGTCACGACGTAGATGGGCTTTGCAAAGCGACCCCGTCCGCCGGGTCCACCATCCGGCGACTTGGCGTTTGTTTCCGTGGAGCGTAACAGGCGGCGCGCGATCTCAGCGCTTGCGGCCTCTGCCTCCCTGGCCGCAAGACTTCCACGTGCCGCGTCGGCGACGACTTCTCTCAACTGGTCTTTGTAGACGGCGATGTCGGCATCAGCGGCTTTGACAGGTGGACCCGCTGAGCGCGTCAGCGGTCGCGTAATGGCGAGCGTCACGCCCGCCACCAAAACGCCCACTAATATCCAAAACAGCATCGTCGCGCGATCCTCAGCTCGATGCGCAGGGAATAGGATCGGCGTCAGGCCCAGGCAAGCTGCGAGGCACGGATTAGCTCAAGTGTCGCGGACCTGGCTTAATCGCGCGAACAGCAGGAAACGCGCTCGCTGCACCGCATCAGCCGACGTTCTCCCACGTTCCGTCTGGATTACGACACGCCGTTCCGCGCATCTGCTTTGGCCGCCCATCGATGTAGATCGTGTGCGTGTAATCGCGACAATCGGCGACACCGCGTTTATAGGGCCGGCTCGGAACGATTTCACCGTAGTGGCCATTGTCCGGATCGCGCCAGTTCCGCGTAACGCCGGATTGTCCACGCTCCAAAGCGTCGTATTCGGCTTCCTGTGCCAGCTTGCGATCGCGTTCGTCAAGGCTGGCGCCGATCTGGCTTCCGATGATGCCGCCGACAACCGCGCCGCCGACGGTGGCCAGCACATTGCCACGACCCTTGCCGATCTGATTTCCGACAACGCCGCCCGCGACACTGCCGAGCACGAGACCGGTGTCGGTGTGATCGATCCCTCCCTGGCCGTTGCTACACGCGGCCAAAAAGGCGCCCACAATCAGCGGAATCGTAAAGCGCGCAACGCGCATGGCGAACCTCGTTGTCGGTTAGCTTCCCCCGCGCCGCATAGCCCCATCCGGCGCGAACCTGAAACTCCTGGCTAGACCGATATTGTGCCTTCGACAAGGCGGAAATCCACCACAATTCTGGCAGGCCAAATGAGTTGCGACCTGATGCTGCAATGCAGCACTTTGGTGGAGAAAAAAACTCTAGAAAGGCTTTTCGATCAGGCGGCAGGCAGGCCGAGCACGGCTTTAAGGCCCCCATGCTCGGAAGCCTCCAGCGTCAGCCGTCCGCGATAAGACGCAGCAAGATCGCTGACAATCGAGAGTCCGAGGCCAGAACCCGGCTTCGTTTCATCCAAGCGCATGCCGCGCTTACCGATTTTAGCGCGCTGTTCAACCGAAAGCCCTGGCCCGTCGTCTTCGACCGCGATTCTCAATTGCTTGCGTTGAGACGACGCCTGCAACGTCTCGATCGTCGCCGTTAGATAAACGCGGCTTTTCCCCCACTTGCAGGCATTGTCGAGGAGATTGCCGAGCATCTCCTCGAGGTCCTGCTTCTCGCCCTGAAACTTGGCGCCGGGCTGTATGGTCACAACCAGCGCGATGCCTTTCTCGCCATGAATGCGCTCGACGGCCCTGACGAGCGACTGAGCGGTCTGTTCGAGCGGCGTGACCCGGCCGATGACGCCGGCGCGCGCCGCGATGCGGGCCCGGTCGAGATAGTGGCTGATCTGATCGCGCATCAGCTGTGCCTGCTCGGCAACCTTGGAGCCGAGCGTCGTTTCATCGTCGCGCGCCTCGTTGGTGATGACGGCAAGCGGTGTCTTCAGAGCGTGAGCGAGATTGCCGACCTGCGTGCGTGCCCGATCGATAATATCCTGATTGGACTCGATCAGCGCATTCAGTTCGGTCTGCAGCGGTTCGATTTCGGCCGGCAATTGCCCCTCGAGGCGCTCTGCTTCGCCCGAGCGAATACTTGCAAGACCGCGCTCGATGCGGTGCAACGGCAAGAGGCCAAACCGCACCTGGAACACCGTGACGCCCAACAGCCCGAGGCCTACAAGCGCCAAGGCTGTCGTCAGACGCGTGCGGAATCTCGCAATCGTCTCCTCGAACCAGTCGAGCGGTCCCGCGACGATGATCGAATATTTCGTATTCGCCGGATCGTGACCGGGTGAATCGATAAACTCGAGAATGCGGATCGTCGTGCCGGTCGGTCCCGGCACGTTCATCCAGCGGGTGCCGGTATCGTCGGTCGGAAACTTGCGATCGTAGGGAGACGGAAGGACAGCCGTCGCAAGAGACGGCGAAACAAGTGTGCGTCCAGGAGCCCCATCGATCGGGCGGATCTGCCAATACCAGCCGGACTGTGTAACTTCGAACAGCGGCTCGTAGAGATTGGGCGGCATGACCGGTGTGTCGCCGGTGGTGCTCATGCTGTCGATGGTGATCTGCGTCAACAGCTTCTTCAACTGCGCATCGAAGCTCAGTTGGACGTCTTCACGGTACAGAGAATAGATGATGTAACCCGCAAGCGGCAGGACGAGAAGCGTCCATGCCGCCGAAGTCGCGAAGAGACGCAGCGCAAGTGAGTTAAGCCTCATCGGGTCCGTGGCTCATGCGATAGCCGAGGCCGCGGACCGTCTGTATCACATCGCCGGGAATTTTTTTACGCAATCGACCAATGAAGACTTCGATCGTGTTCGAGTCGCGATCGAAATCCTGGTCGTAGAGGTGCTCAACAAGTTCGGTGCGCGACACGACGCGGCCGTTGTGGTGCATCAGGTAGGCCAGCAGCCGGAACTCATGTGACGTCAGCTTCACCGGCAGACCTTCGCACGTCACGCGCGCCGACTTCGTGTCGAGCCGCAGCGGCCCGCATTCGATCTCGGATTTGACATGACCGGAGGCGCGGCGCACCTGGGCGCGCACGCGGGCCAGCAGCTCTTCCATGTGGAAGGGCTTGGCGAGATAGTCGTCGGCGCCGGCGTCCATGCCGGTTACCTTGTCACTCCAACGATCGCGCGCGGTCAGCAAGATGACCGGCATCTTGCGATCGCTGCGCCGCCACTGTTCGAGGATCGAGATGCCATCCATCTTCGGCAGGCCGATATCGAGGATCACGACATCATAGGGCTCCGTGTCTCCGAGGAAATAGCCCTCTTCGCCGTCCGCCGCCGCATCAACGGCGAAGCCGGCATCTGCCAGGGCTCCTACCAGCTGACGGTTCAAGTCTTTATCGTCCTCGACGACGAGCGCGCGCACGTCTGACCCCTCTTCCCCAGATGCCTCGTTCGCCGGTTATTAGAGGACCCCGTGACGGAAGTAAGTTCAGGGTACCGCTTACCGGCTCCTGGCAGACATAACGCTACTCTTGAGCTGTCCCGTCGGGCTGCGGATGACGATGCGGTAAAAATAACCCTCGGCGGACCGGCAGAGCGTCGTCTTGACGAGCTGTCCGACCCCGTCCGCGGTCAGCGATTTGGCGACTTCTTCGACGGTTATAAGTTTTTCTTGCCGTACGATCTGGCCCGCCAGCCCCCAATCATTGAGGCAGTCGTCGGCAATGGCCGGCCCTTGCAGCAAAACCATTGCCGCAGCCGAAATCACAGCCGTTATACCCAATCCGGCCATCCGCTTTCTTTCAGAGGTTTGGCGAAGCTAACGATACCGTGTTGAACCAGGAATGAATACGGGGAACGGCCGCCGCCAGGCGCCAAATCGACCATGCGCGTTAACCCTTGCGCAGAGTTAGCGGGCTCGCCGCATTGAGCCGGCCGTAAATGGCAAGCACCGTGCCGAATAGCCCCGTGAGCGCCTGAACCGCCGTCAATGCCTGGTCGCCGAAGGTCGTGATGACGTCTGCCGGCAGCGTGATGCCCAGGGCCGGTCCGAGCACGGGAATGACGGTTGCGGCAGCCGTAATTATCGTGCCCCACATCGTTTTTGAGTGTGCCCACCACTTGCTGCTGTCATCGGTTGCCGTCGCGCCTGTCGTTCCATTGTCCATTTCGAGTTCTCCTTTTGCGATTTGCGCCGGCTCCAGCAGCCCGCGGTTCGTAGCCTCGGCGCCGGCCCACGCTCGGCCGAGCACCAAAGTTGCATCGACGCGTTTCAGCCAGCCGCGGCCGAAGCGCCAGAAGTGCGGAAGCGCGCGATACCTGCTGCGGCGCACCTCGGCGTAATCGTCGATGAGATCGACGACGCTGCGCGATCCGATTGCCGAAAGTGTCTCCGGGCCGATCTCGCCATCGACGGTCACGCGCGCCACGCCCTGAAGCATTTGGATTGCGGCGCTGACGCCGTGATTGACGGCGGCATCGAAATGCATCAGCGCCAACGGTGCCGTGAACGCCGTGCACATCGACGGCTTGAAGTAGCGCTGCCGGTAGATCGCCCGCACGGTGTCATCGGGAATTGACTTCAGTTCCGAAATCAGCCGAGGGCGCGTTTCCGCGCCGATCGTTTCACCCTTGAAGGCCGCGTAGGTGTCGAGCGTGATGCCGCGGTTGGTCGGCCCGCCCGGATCGTAAGCGTCATTCGAAAAACCACCCTCCATTTCGAGGACGTGGGCGAGGGCCTTGAGGAAAATCGTGTCATCGCCGTCGGAGTCGGCCTCGGCTTCTTCCCGTGGCCAGCGAAGTCCGAGTAACCGGGCCTTGTCGTAGGCGGCGACCGTGACTGCATCGCCCTGATTGCCGCCGAGCAGAAACAGCTTGTCCGCGGTCTCGCCGAGATAAAACGCGACGTGGCCGGCATTAGGATCGTCGCCGCGCGCCAGCACGGTCACGGCGCCGATGCGCGGCGTTTCGAGAGAGTCGCCCCAATCGAGATAGGATCGCGCCAGCAGCGACCCCGTGCCGGCATGTCCAGAACGCTTCAGCATCGCGCCCATGAACGCCGCGCACCACGGCGTCGCTTCGCTTGCGGCACTGGTATCGCCGGCGTCACGGAAATAGCGCAGGATCTCAGCGGCGTCCTCCTTGCCCGGAATTTCGCGCACGCCGAATTCGGCCCACGCGGCCTCAAGCCACGCTGGTTGGTCCATGTTTCACTTTCATGTTGCAAACTTCGGAGCCGGATTTTGCTCAACACTCAATGGCCGGCTTGACCCGGCCATCCAGGGCGACGTCCTAGATCACGGCCGCGCGTGCTGAGCCCCGGCCAAACGCTACATTCGTTTGATAGACACGAATCGAAACGGCCGATTGGACGCCGCCGAAGTCGGCGATCTGCTGGGCGCTGGTGTAGAGAACCGCCGGCGTTGAAGTGGCGATCGTGCGTTTGACATCATCACTGTCGAGAATATCGACTTCATATGTCTCTCTCTCTTCTCCAAGTGGAACGTCGGCCACTTCCCAGTTGTCACCGCCCGTACGTGTGCGGCGTATCCACGAGATGCTGAGATCACCGGAAACGCGAACGCCATTGACGTGGACAGGAGAAAGCGGCCGCAATCCGAGACCCTGATATGTGAACGGTACGGTGACGTAGGACGCATCGCCGATGCCGCGATTGCCGGGACCGTAACGCCAATTGAACGGCAGCTTGAGTTCGCTGCCTTGCATCGGAACGCGCGCCACGGCGCCGTCAAGCAGTACGAACTGGGCACCCGCGGCGAGCGGATCGGCGATCGCCGCTTCGGTTCCGAGCTGGCCGCGTAGAAGACCGCTGATCTCGTACGTCTGCACATCGACGAGCGTCGCCGTCAGGAACTGAACAATCTCCCAATCACCGTTTGCATTGCGGATGGCCGCGAGATTAGCGCCGCCGAGCATCGTCACGAGGTCGGCTGAGACGAGCGTTCCGTTCGTCACACGCACGCGAAATCGCGCCTTTCGATCGATGCGGCCCTCAGGACCCGCCGTCAGCGGATCGAGCGTGACCCCAAGCGTTGCGGGTACGCCGGCGATGGCCTTCAACTGATACCCGGTCGTTTGCGGCGAAACATAAAGCGCGACGCTGCCGGGCCACGGCTTTTGCATCGCCGCGACGTATCCGGACTCTGGCGCGGCCGACGCGTTCCACAGCGGCAGGTCCATCAGCGCCACCGCAGGCGGACCGATTTGCACGTGCGCAGGCTGCGGCGCGGGCCGCGACGGCGCATCGATCTGATCGTAAACGTCGGGATCGATACTCAGCGCTTCGATATCGCGAACGCCGTGCTCGGAAACATCCGTCAGCCGCAGAAGCCTGTTGCGCCCGGCCATCTCGACCTCAACGACATCGCCCGGCTCGAGTGCCAGTGTTGATGGCGGCAACTTGAATTTGGCGGACTCGCGCGCCGCCCACGTTTCGTAGAGCCAGCTCTCTGCCATCGCGCCCGCCAGATTGTCGTCGAGGACGATCGGCAGGTTGGCTTCCGCGACACGGCCGCTGGCGCCTGTCAGGCGACGCGCCTCGGCGACGGCCTGCTGATAGACGTCGGCGCTCGAAATGTAGCGCACCTTCGCGGATGCCGGCAGTTCCGTTTCCTGGCCGCGCGTCAACTCGTAGAGAGCGTCGTCCGGCCGCTCCTCGACCAAGTTATCGGTCGTCAGTGTCATGGCCGGTGCGGCGTGGCCGCGGTGCCGGAAAACTATTCTGCCGCTGCTTTCGATGCTGTCGAAAAAGTACGCGAGTTCGAGCGGTTGCATCGCATCGCGCGCCGACATCGTCCGGTCGATCACGTAACCGGGCACCGTTCCTGTCAACGCCGAGGCATCGAAGTCGGTGAAGTCTTGATCTATCAGGATTTGCGATACGAGGTCATCGAGCGAGGCGCTGCCGAGCCGGCCATTGAGCCAGTGGCCGAGTGCCCAGTTGTCGCCGTCGCTCCAGTAGGATGTCGCGTAAGGAAATGCCGGATAGGGTCGAGCATCCCAGCAGTAGAAGTGGATGTGATCGAGGTCGACCATCCGCTCACCGGTAATCGCCGAGAGCGGATTGAGCCCTTCCACATAGCCGCTCTTTGTCCAGTCGAAAGCGTCGCGGAACGCCTTGAGACAGCGTGCCTGAATCAGATCATCGCGGATGCCGCGCGAGTAATAGGGCAGCGTCGATTCGGAGCTCTTTGGATCGACGAAAACGTTCGGCTTGTTCGCGCCCTTGTCGACCGCGGGGCAACCAGTCTCCATGATCCAGAATGGCTTCGACTGCGGTACCCACGACGTCGGGGACGCACTCTCGATGCTGCCGGGCCGATTGAAATGCTCGTTCGACCACCAGGCGAGAATGTCCTTATAGCGAAACACCCACGGCTTGCCGCTGCCGTCGGTGATCGGCGTTCGAACCTGGGCGTTGCGGTCGGCGCTCGAGGCATAATACCAGTCGTAACCTTCGCCGCCCTGGACGTTCGCTTTGAGATACGACGGGTCGTAGGTCGACGACGCCCCGGCGAGCGCATCGAGATGATCGCGGCCATCGCGCCAATCGGCGAGCGGCCAATAGACGTCGAGCCCGATCGCGTCGATGTCAGCCGACGACCAGAGCGGATCGAGATGAAAATAAACGTCGCCCGAGCCGTCGGCGGGCTGATGCCCGAAGTATTCCGACCAGTCGGCGGCGTAGAGCACCTTTGTCGAGGGGCCGAGTACGGATTTCACGTCAGCGGCAAGGGCGATCAGCGCTGCGACGAACGGATAAGCGTCGGCGGTCGAGCGGACCTGCGTCAGCCCGCGCAATTCCGTGCCGATGACGAATGCATCGACACCGCCCGCGGCTTTGGCCAGGTACGCCTGGTGCAAGACCATGCGCCGGAACGACCATTCGTCCGGGCCGGAATAGCGGACCGTATCGCCGGCCAATGAGAAGTTTGCGGGCGATGCCGTGCCGACAAACTCTGCGATTTGCGCAGCGGCCGGCGTCGTCTTGTCCGGCGTGCCCGCCTCACCGGGCGCCGGATGACAGGTGATGCGGCCCCGCCAGGGATACGCGGGCTGAACCGTTCCGCCGTAGGGATTGGCTAGCGTATTGCCTTCGGCGACATCCATCAGAATGAACGGCGTCAGCGTCACGTTGATATCACGCGCCTTCAAATCGCGGATCGCGGCGACGACCGTCTGATCCGACGGCGTGCCACCGTAAGCCGCGTTGCCGTCGCGCGTGCTGATCACGTAGGCGCTGTCGCGCGTCACGCCGGCAACTGACCACTGCAGCGGGCCCGTTGATTTATCGCGCGTCTCGACGCCGGGTTTCAATTTGCATGCACCTGCACGCAGATCCGTTCCGAACCAGCTGACGATCAGCGATACGGATTTGGCGTTTGGCAGCGCCGCCTCGAGCTGATCGATGGCGACCTGCCAGTCGGTCGCCCCGAGCAACTGATGGACATTCTCCGATTGCGAGACGCCGTCGCCGAACGTCTGATGCACAGGCTCCGTCGCGTAGACGAACTCGCCGGCTCCGGGGATCAGCACGACGCCGCGGACGTCCTGGCCCGCGTCCGATACGCTGCGGAAGACCTCGAACGACAGTTGCGGAATGCGATTGCCGTAATCGGCGAGCGGCAGCCGCTCGAACACGATGTAGGCGACGCCGCGATAGGCGGGAGCGTTGTCAGCACCTTCGCGCGCCGCGATCAGGCTATCGACGCTATCGGTTTCGGTGCCGGCGTGCAGCCGGAACGTGATGCGCGACAGATCGATTTCTTGCTCGTCGGCCCAGATGCGCCCGACGCGCGTCACCACGCCCTCGCCGAGTGCGACCGCAAAGTTCGCGTAGTAGCGGTATTGCCTGATCGACGTGTCGCCGCCCGAGCTGCCTTTTCCGCCGCCGGCCGATTCCGTCGTCTTGACGATCTCTTCTTCGAAATCCGTTGCCCAGATCACCTGACCGCCGACGCGCGCCCGGCCATAGATGCGCGGCAGCGGTGAGCCTTCGGTCGACGCCGTGACTCTGAGGTCGCTCAGTCGCGGACCTTCGACGGCGCGGCTCTGCCCCGAGGCGCCGAACAGCGCGTTGTCGACGTAGGCGCCGGTAAACGCGCCGATCTGCGAACCGATCGCGGCGCCCGACAGCGTTGCGCCGAGGAAGCCGACACCGGCAGGCAGCAAACTGCCGCCGACTGCAGCCCCGACCGCAGCGAGAGCAAGTGTCGCCATGCTTCAATTACCTTCGGACAAATCAGGAAACCGGAACGCGCCGGCAATGCGCCGCCGCCACCAATGCGAAAGCGCAACCTCGCTGACCGGCGCGCCTTCCATTGCGTGGATCATCGTCGATGGGCCCGAGACGATTGCCGAGTGCTTCGCGACAACACCACTGCGCAAGCGAAAGACGATGACGTCGCCAACGTCGATCGCAGAGATTTTGATCGGTTCAAGATGCCGGGAAGCGGCCTCCAGCATCGTCTCGCGACCGCCCGCCTCGGCCCAGTCGCGGCTATACGCGGGAGGGGTTTCGGCATCCGATCCATAGAGGTCCCGCCAGACGCCGCGCACAAGCCCAAGACAATCGGTGCCGATGCCCCTGGCGCTGGCTTGATGATGATAGGGCGTGCCGAGCCACGCCCGCGCCGCCGCGACGATGGCTTCGCGTGTCAATCGTTGCTGCATTGTCAGCTCTTGCGTCCGACTTGCGTTAAGAACTGATTGCCCGGGATCGACGGAAAGCCGCGAAAATTTATGGTATTCGCGAACCTCGCCTTGCATGTCGCAAAGCGCTTGTCGCAGCCAGCTGTGACGACGAACGTGTCGCCGGCGACCGGCCCTTCCGCTTCGGCCCACAATTCGATCGTGACGGAACTCGCGAGCTTGGCATGCGATTTGACCTCGACTTTCAGGCCCGCCGACGCACCCGACGTGAATGAGAAAAGTCCGCGCGAGAAAAGTCCGTTCTCGAACCCGTCGATCCCTGAGACCGTAAACCGGCGTGCCGAGTGCGCGGCCGTGATCGCGCCTTCACCGTGAAAGGCCGGAGACGACAAATCGACCATGCAACGCGCGTCGCCGAGATCGGCATCGCAGGTGAGCTGCAACAAGCGCCCTTTGGGCTGTTGCAGGTAGTGCGCGAGCCCGCGAAGTTCGGCCGTGAATCCCGTACCGGTGCGGCGCACCTCGCCGATGCTTCCCGAGCGCATCAGTACGCGCTGGCTCGTATCAGCCCAATTGGTGCGATAGATTTCGATGCGCGCATCATCGTAGCGGCCGGCCGCCAAATCGTCGTCGGTCAGCGTTGCAGATGAGAGCGCGCCGGTCACCTCGAGGTTGTCGACAGAGAGACCAAGTCCATCGGTTATGTCGCTCGCCGTGAATCCGCTTGCCGCTTCATAAGTTGTGCCGTCAAAGGTCAGTGCCCGGTCGTGGTCGGTGAAGCCGAGGACAACGCCGTCGCGCCGCACGACGCGCCAGCACCAGCAGAGCGTCGTCGCGCCCGACGCCAGGTGGGCCGCAAGATCCGGCGACAGCGCCTTCATAGCCTGACCTCCACGATTGGAATGTTCGGAATGGCTCCCGACGTGAAGCCCGAAAGATTGATCTCGAGTTTGTCCGTGTCGAAGCGCACCGGCACGTCAAACTCAAAGCCGGCCGTCACGCTTTGACCGCTCGCAGGTATGTGCCCGGCAAGAAACGTCACGATGCCAGTCGAGGCGTCGGCCGCAAAATCGGTTCCGGCTGTTTGCTCGACGCCGGCGACGGCGATTTTCAGCGTGCCGGCAACGGGCTTCTTGATGTCCCGGGTCCAGGGAGCGAAGGCGCTGCCGTACGTCTTCTGCAGCTGGAACGCCGCGCGTGTACCGGTGCCGGTTCCGATCACCTGATCGAGTGGCGACGTCGCGGAATTCGGCGGGCACGATTTCCAGTCCATCGGATCTCGCCAGCGGAACGCGTGCAGCCGTCCGCGCCGCTCTTCGAAGAACGCGATGATCTGATAGAGATCGTCGAGCGACCTGGCGCCGTAGCCGGCATTGTAACTGCGGCGGCTGTCGGCCCAGCGGCTGTTACGTTCTTCAAATCCCGAGCCGAGCACGACAACATCGGTGCGTCGCTCCGGACCGCCTTGGGCGTTGCGTGAAATCGCCGTCGGAAATCGCACGTCGTGAAATGACATGATGCCTGGATCGCTGTTTGAATGTGAAGATGAAGGGCGGGCCTGCTCGGACTATAGATTCCGCTGACCCGCTGCGGCGGCGCGGGCGATCATCGCAGCGATTTGCGTCTGTGAGCGGCTGAAGCTTTGCGCATCGGGCGTCGAGATATTGATCGTGATGTGCTGTCCGCCGCCGCCCGCCGCTGCAACGCCAAGACGCCCGTCGGAACCGCGCGTCAACGGCATGATTGCTTCGGGCCCCTTTTCACCGGCGAGACCTGACGCGCCGCCGGCAAGCGGAAACGAGATCGGACTTGCGATGACACCGCCGCTCGCAAACGGCATCGGCGTGCCCTGCTGAATGACGCCGCCCTTCGCAAACGGCAGCGTGCCGGTCAGCAAACCTTGGAACGCCGAGGCGAGGCCCGTGGTCAGCGGCTGCAGCGCCGACTTCAAAGCCATTTGCGAGACTGTCAGCGCCAGCGATTTGAAAACATCGCCGACGTTCTTGCCTTTGATCGCGATGTCATCGAACGCCGAGATGAGCGAGGTCGAGAACTGCCGGCCGAGGCGGCTCGTCGTGCGCAACTTGTCCTCGAGGTCGCTGGTGTCGGCCGTAACCTTGACGTTCCACGTCTCGAGCTGATCGTCGTATTGTGGCATTAGACGTCCTTGTGGTCAGGAAACTGACGCATCAACGCATCGAGGTCGTAACGCGATATCCGATCGTTGCCGCCGCCCGGCCCGAAGCGCCCGCTCAGCGCCGCTTGAAGTTCACGCGGCGTCATCGCCCAAAAGACCAGCGGCGATAGGCTGAGCACGCCAAGGCCGATCTCCATCACGAGCCCCCAGCGAAAGGGACGCGCGCTTCGGCACCGCCCTCCCCGCCGGTCCTCGAGGATTGCGATGTGACTTCGCCGCCGAACGTGGCGTTGAGCAGGCGCGCGACGATATCGACGTAACCTGCGGCGCCGCCCTCGGCTTGCATGGCGGCGACGGCCTCATCGGTGATTGCTTCTCCGGCTCCGCGCAATCCTGCCGCGATGACGCGTACGCAATCACGCGCCGACAGGCGCCCCTTCTCGAACCGCGTCGCGAGCGCCAGCATGTCATCGTCGCCGAAAGCGTGCTCGAGGTCGGCGAGCGCGCCGAGCGTCAGCACGAGCCGATGCGTGACGCCGTCAAGCCTTGCTTCGATCTCGCCGCGGTGTTGATTGGCCATGAAAGAACTCTTTGTTTGGCGCTTGGCGAATCGCGTTCCGCGAGCCGGCGGTTTTTTCTTTGGCGCCGGCGACTCCGCTACGCGGAGCCGGCCGCCGGCGCCCTTACTTGTCATCTCCGATCTTCGCTTGCGCTTGATCGAGGATGCCGAATTGGGTGTGATCAGATCGCCGTGAACGTCAGCTCACCGGCGCTTTCAAGCGAAATTTCGAACGTCATCTCGGCGTCGTGGCGGCCGCTGAAATCGAGTGCCGTGATTTGGAACGCCCCTTCGATCGTGCCGAAGTCCGGCACGACAACTTGCCAGCGTCTGATCGTGCCGTTGAAGGCGTAGTCGCGGATGGTCTCATCCGATGCGCCGTCCTTGAAGACGCCCGAGCCCGTGACTCGCGCCGCCTTGACGCCGGCACCCGTCAGCAGTTCGCGCCACTGTCCGACGCTCTCGGTATTGGTGATCTCGACCGTCTCGGCGCTGATCGACAGGCCGCGAGCCCTGAGCCCGGCGACCGTCACGTAGACACCGGCGCCGGTCGTATCGACCTTCAGGAGAAGGTCTTTGCCTTTTTGTGCTGCCATGTTTGCAACTTTCGTTTTGAATGGTACCTGGCGACTCCCCTCCGGGGAGCCGGCCGCCAGGCACGGGCTGTAGTGAGGTTCGTGCTATTCGGCTTCCGTCACGGCGCGGAAGCGGGCGATGCCGTGAAATGTCTCGCCATCGCTGTCGCGGCGGGCTTCGGAAAATTCGTGCCGCAGATTGATCAGGCGATGTCCGGCAAGATCGAGCGCCTGATCGTGCAAGGCTTCGCGCGCGGCCGCGATCGCCGTTTCCGCTTCCTTTCGACCATGGCCGCGCGACCAGACGTGCAGCGTCACGATATGTTCCTGTCCGGCGTCCGTTCCCGTCGACCAATCTCGCTCGGTCGATTGCCCGAACGTCAGAAAAGGAAACTCGGCGCGCGCCGGTACGTCGTCGTAAATGCGTGTGCCGCCGAGCGCCGCAATCGTCGCGGCATCGCTCGAAAGTTTCTGGAAAATCGCCTGCTGAAGCGCGAAACCTGAACTCGACATCATCTATCTCGCTTTGGCTGTAAGGGATCGGATGCGACTTGCCGGCCGGCGTCCGGCGCAACACGGTTTGAACTGCCAGCGCCTGAGCGCAACGCCGCCTCGCGCCTGGCCAGAGCATCGGCCACCAGTGCCGACGCCCGATCGCGCGCCGTGGCTGCGACGCCGCTGATGTTCGCTGTGACGATCACAGGTCGCGCTCCTCTACCGGACACTTCAGCCAATGCCCGCGATCCTCGACGTCGATAGCTCCGAGAATGTCGAACACGCGGCTTCCAAATCGAATGCGCATGTCGGGCGTCACGTCGGCCCGGTAGCGTATCCAGACATCGTGCGTCGCCTTCCCTGCGATGCGGTCGAGCGTGAACGCCTCGGTCACGTCGCGGGACCAGATCGCCGCCCAAACTTCGGCGACCGCCTGCCAAGCGAGCGTCGCACCACCGGCGCCATCGCCCGTCCGCGCCGCGCTTTCGATTGTCACGCGATGGCGCAGATCGCTGGCCTTGACGGGCGCCTTCATAGCCGGATCGTCCGAAACGGTTGGATGAGGTCGGATACGGCGGCTGGAACTTGCGCCGCGCTGGTGCCGATGTCGTCCGGGTCGCGGTGCTCGTACCAGTGCGCCGTTAGCATCAGGATGGCGTGCTTCAACGGCGCAGGAACACTGTCGGCCGTCGCGCCGAAGCCGGCGGTGAAATCGATTTCTATGCCGTTCGCGGGCAATCCCGGAATGGGCGGGATCGTATTGTTCCAGACGAGGCGTCCGGGTCGCGATGCGAGATCGACGAGATAGCTCTCCGCGGGGATGATCATTACAATGCCGGCGCCGTTCACGACGCGCACGTCATCAACTGACTGCAGCGGCGTCATCGGAAGATCGATGTGATTGCCACGGGGCCAGCGGTCGAGCGCCAGCGTCCAAGATTGCGTGATGAGGGCCAACCCCAACGCCGCCTCGATATGAAGCCGCGACGTCAGAACGAGGCTGCCGATCAGGATATCCTCGGCGTCGCCATCGACGCGCAGATGCGCCTTGGCCTCGGCCACGGTCACCGGCTCAAGCGCCGGCGGGGTCGTCATCACGAGAGACATGAGGATTCCTTATTGATTGCGCCTTGGGACTCCGCTGCGCGGAGCCGGCCGCAAGGCGCGGCCTTGTTGATCGAGTTGCGCGACGGTGAGTGCGCTCGGCGGCCGGCTCGCAGAACGCGAGTCGCCGAGCGCAAACAAAAATGCGGGACCACCGCGTTGCGATGGCCCCGCACTTAATCCCGCGCGGGCGGGAGGGGGACCCGCACGGGAATTTGGAATAAACCGTCATCCTCGGCCGAGGGCGGCGAAGCCGCGTCGAAGGCCAGGGATCCAGCGCAAAACTCGTCGAAGACGCAATGTTGGGCCTTCGGCACTTCTCGCGCTGGATCCCCGAACGGCCTCGCAGGCTCGTCCGTTCGAGGATGACGATTCGTGCGGCGCGCCGGGCGACTCGCGTTCTGCGAGCCGGCCGCCTGGCGCGGGCTTAGTTCATCTTGTCATCCCGGACGCATCACGAAAGCGGCGATCCAGGACCCAGGACCGGAGCACCGACATTCCTTCTGTGTCCCGGGCTCTCCGCTGCGCTTCGGCCGGGATGACAAGTGTGCAAGCGTCGCCCGGCGCGGACTTGAAGCTTCATTCATTGCTTCGGCCAGCGGCCGTGAGCCCGACCGGGCGACGGCGCAAGCGCCGCCCCTCGCGGAGCTGGCCCGCGCAGTCGCGCGGAACAGCCAGCGTGAGCGGATTAAGCCGCGAACTTCAGAAGCTTGATCGCGTCGAAGTCCTGAATGCCGCCGCCGACGCGCTTCGTCGTGTAAAAGAGCACGTGGGGTTTGGCGCTGTAGGGATCGCGCAGCACGCGAATGCCGGCGCGATCGACGATCAGGTAACCGCGCGAGAAGTCACCGAACGCGATCGACGTCGTATCCGTGTCGATGTCCGGCATGTCCTCGCTTTCGGCAACGGGATAGCCCATCAGCGACGGCGCTTCGCCCGGTGCATTCGACGGCTGCCAGAGATAGTTGCCCTGGCCGTCCTTCAGTTTGCGCACCGCCGAGACCGTCGAGCGGTTCATCACGAACGTGCCGTTGGCGCGATATGGCGCCTTCGCCGCGTAGACGAGATCGAGCAGCTTATCGCTAGGGCTCGTCGCCGGGAAAGCTCCGTCAACGCCGGTTGCGATGTAGCCGACATTGCCCCACGTCCACGAGCCGTTGGCGACGGCGGTGTAGCTGAGGAACCCCTTCGGCTTGTTGGTGCCATCACCCGACACGAAGGCCGTGCCTTCCTGCTCGGCGAAAGCCAGGCGAACTTCTTCGGCCAGCCACTCGCCGATGTTGACGATCGTATCGTCGAGCAGCGTTTGCGAGGCCGCCGGCATCGCGTAAAGTTCCATCGTCGGGAACTGCAATTCGGCGAGAGTCGGCGTCGCCGACTGCGTGCGCGACGTGGTTTCCGCCGTCCAGCCGGTGCCGACGCCAGTCGTCGCGAACGGCCGCTTGTAGACCGACCCAGACACCTGGCGAATACCGGAGATGGCGCGCATCGGCGAGATGGCCTTCAACGCGCGGTTGACCGTCGCTTCCGTTTCGGCCGGCACGAGATAGCCGCCGTCGGCGCCCGAGCCGGCTGACAGTGCTTTCTCCTCGATGCGAGCGAGGCGCCCCGCGTCGCCGCGGCGGACGTAGCCGTCGAACGCCGTCTTGTGCGCAAGTTGTGAAGCAGGATCAGCTGCACCTGGGCCGAGGTGTGGCCGCGCCGATTTGAGCGCCAGGCCATCGGCCAGCCGCTTGGTGCTGTCGAGCGTTTCCTCGATGTGCGCCAGCTTTTCGGCGGTCAGCGCATCGGCGGTGCCGCGACGCTCGATTTCGGCGAGGCGCTCGTCGTTCGTTTCCTTGAATGCGTCGAATGCTTCGAGGAATTCTTCGAAAGCGCGCGCGGTTTCCCCGCCCGCCCCTTTCGTTTCGAGGGGAGTCGTGTCGGTCATGGTGTTGTCCTGTTTTAGGGTGTTGACAGGCAACTCACGTTGTCATCCCGGCCGAAGCGCAGCGAAGAGCCGGGACCCAGAGCACACTCTCGTTGCCCTGGGTCCCGGGTCTCGCCAAATGGCTCGCCCGGGATGACAACTACGGAGTTGGCTTGTCTTACGTTGCCGGTGAAATCTGCCGTGCCGCCGCTCTGAAGCGAACGGCAAGCCCGGCATCGTCGTCAAAGGTCCGGCCCGCGTCCCGCAGAGCCTTGAGACCGTGGAAACCCGAGCGGAACACCGCCCTGGCCTCCAT
Organism: Hyphomicrobium sp.; assembly: GCF_035572195.1. Lineage (GTDB taxonomy): Bacteria > Pseudomonadota > Alphaproteobacteria > Rhizobiales > Hyphomicrobiaceae > Hyphomicrobium_B. The sequence continues at coordinate 48,909 of NZ_DATNBA010000028.1, forward strand.
CCGCGTCAGCCCAGCATCCCGCGTGAGCCAGCGCTCGAATTCACGTTCGGTCGGCGCCGCAGCTTTGAACGGCCGCGCCTTCACACTCTCGACGCGCGCGCCCGGCAGCATCGGAAACGTGACCACCGAAATTTCCCAGAGATCGACTTTCTCGAGACGGCGCACGCCGGTCGCCGCATTGCGACGCCCCTTCTCCGCCTTGAAACCGATCGACAGCCCATCGAGTGCACCGGCGCGCATCAGCGCCAACACTTCGCGCGCTTTCGCTACCGCCGTCATCAACCGGCCTCTGACGTAAAGGCCACGTGCGTCCTCGCGAATATCTTCCCAGACTCCAATCGGCTCGGCCGGATCGTGCTGAAAGAGCATCTTGATGCGCGCCGCGCCGCGTTGCAGCAGGCTGTCGCGGAAGGCACCCGGCGCAATCACGTCGTGGCCGAGATCTTCGCGATTGAACAGACTCGCGTAGCCCTCGAAGACGCCGTCATCTTCTATCGACTTCATGTCGAGGGCCAAAGCCAGGCTTCTCCTTGAAAGC
>NZ_DATNBA010000029.1:0-15271 GCF_035572195.1 Hyphomicrobium sp.
CGAAATCAGCCACTGGCCTGAGTACGACTACGTGATCGTCAACAGTGATCTCGAAACGAGCGTAAATTCGGCGCTGGCGATCCTGACCGCGGAACGTCTCAAACGCGCCCGCCTTCTCGGCCTTTCGGCGTTCGTGCGCGACATGCAGGCCGTGCTTTAAGCGGACGCTTGATCGCCGCGCTCGACGATGCTCGCCAGAGTAGCAAATTCCGAAACCGTCAGCTCTTCGGCCCGTCGTTCCGGCGCGATTCCCGCTTCTCGCAGCAGAAGCTCCGGCATGGGGGTCAATTGCTTGAGGCTCGAGCGCAGCATCTTTCTACGCTGACCGAAAGCCGACGCCGTAACGCGAGCGAGCGTCGAGACCCGGCATTGCGGCTCCGGCGCCGGAATGGGGATAAACTCGACGACCGCGGACGCAACTTTCGGCGCCGGCGTGAACGCTTCGGGCGGCAGCGTCATGACGACCTTGGCGCGCGTGCGCCACTGCGCAAGAACGGAGAGGCGGCCGTAGGCCTTCGTGCGCGGCGCGGCAACGATGCGATCTGCAACCTCGCGCTGAAACATCAACACCATGCGGTCGAACCACGGCGGCCATGGCTCTGTCTCGAGCCAGCGGACAAGCAGCAGGGAGGCGATGCCGTAAGGCAGGTTGGCGGCAATCGTCACCGGCTCCGAACCGGCGATCAGCGCCGGCCAATCAGCCTCAAGCGCATCGCCGGGATGCACCGCCAAACGACCCGGATAATGCGCCGCGATCCCTTCGAGCGCCGGCAGGCACCTGGCATCGCGTTCGACCGCGATGACACGCTTGGCGCCTTCCATCAGCAACGCTCGCGTCAAGCCACCGGGACCCGGTCCGATCTCGACGATCGTGCGATGATCGAGGTTACCTGAGAGACGGGCGATCTTGCGCGTCAAATTGAGATCGAGCAGGAAATTCTGGCCCAATGATTTTTTTGCATTGAGGCCATGCCGCTCGATGATGTCTCGCAGCGGCGGCAAGCCGTCAGGTCCGGCGGTTGGGCTCATGCCGTGGCCGCGCGAAACCTGCGTGCGCTCATGTCTGCCGCGAGCTTCAACGCCGCGATAAGACTCGCCGCGGAGGCTATGCCTTTGCCCGCGATCCCGAATGCCGTTCCATGATCGGGTGATGTCCGCACGAATGGAAGGCCCAGCGTGACGTTGACGCCTTCGTCGAAGGCCAGCGTCTTGATCGGGATGAGGGCTTGATCATGGTACATTGCGATGGCTGCATCGTATCTCTGACGGGCCGCAGCGTGAAAAAGCGTGTCGGCGGCCTGTGGGCCCGTGACGTCCAGACCATCCCGTCGAAGCGCCCCGACCGCAGGTCCGATGACGTCGCGATCTTCCGTTCCAATCGTACCGTCCTCGCCGGCGTGCGGATTGAGGCCGGTGATCGCCAGACGCGGGCTTGCAATACCGAAGTCGCGTCGAAGTGCCAGAGCCACCACGCGCGCCGTCTCTACAATCTTGGCCGTCGTCAGCAGGGCGGGGACGTCCTTCAGCGGAACATGGATCGTCACCGGTACGACGCGAAGCTGCGATGAGCAGAGCATCATCACGGGCTGAGCCGTATCGGTCGGCCAGAATTCCTTGGCGAGCTCACCTAGATACTCGGTGTGACCGGGATGCGCGAAGCCCGACTGATAGAGAACGGCCTTCGCGATCGGGTTCGTCACGACCGCCGAGGCTCGTTTCGCCGCGACGTCGGCGACGGCACGCTTGATCGAAAGGATCGTCGCGGCGCCATTGGCCGGTGTCGGCTCGCCAGCTCGTGCAGGCTGGTTCAAGGCCACCGAAACGACGGGCAATGCCCGGTCGAACACGCCCGCGCACTCTCCCACTTCGGAGACGTCTACGATAGGTAAGTCGGAGCCGAGGCTCGCGGCAACACTGCGCATCAGGTCGAGATCGGCGTAGATTGCGAAGGGCAAAAGCCCATGCAACTTGCGATCACGCCAGGCAAGAATTGCGAGTTCGGGACCGATGCCGGCGGCATCGCCCATCGTCAGCGCGATGGGCAGACGCGGCACGGTCTGAGGAGCGTCCATGTTTAGCGGTACTCGATGTGGGCATCCTCGCGGAGATCCTTGAGATAGCGCTTGGCCATGACTTCGAACTCTTTCTGCTTGAGTTCGCCTTCTGCCTTGTTGCGCTTTTCGGCCTCCGGTGTCACGGCGGTACGATCGCAAACGACCCATAGCTCCACGGCACCGTCGCCGACGCTCGGCGGCAGCATCTCGCCGTCACTGGCGTTGAGAAGCAGGGACCGCGTCGGTTCAGGAAACGATGACGTGCGGCGCTTTCCAATTTCCTCGAATTTCGCGCCCGCGACGCCGATTGTAATGTCTCGCGTCGATTTACAGCCAGCGAATTTCGTTCGGATATTGTCGGCTTCCTGGATGCGCTTCGCGATGCCGTTTTCTTCGAGTTTCGCCGGCATGGTAATGCGGATGCGCTGCAGCCGCAACTCGACATCGTCCTGCGGCGCACCAATTGCCGACGTAGCCACCAGTTTGTCGACGTCCCTGCTGGTGACGTTGATCATGGGGCCGAAACGTTTCTTGACCACTTCGTTCCACGACAGCGTCGCGCGAATGCGGGTCGTCATCACACCTATGTTGCCACCGAGCCGCTTGGTGAATTCGGCCAGCGTCATCTTATTGCGCTCGGCAATGTTATTGATAATCTTCTGCACGTCGTCGTCGTCGATCGTGACCTTTTGATTTTTTGCTTCTTGCAGCTTCAGCTTTTCGTCGATCAATTCTTCGATCGCCTGTTTCTTCATGCCGGGCAGGGCACTTGCCCGTGCGCTCTCGAATGCCTGCTTCTGTAGGTTCAGGCCGAATTCTTTTTTGCGCTTTTCAAAGATCGCGATGATCGCGTCGCGCGACTTCCCTTCGTTGGCCTTGACCGTCTCGTTGAGAATGGCCTTCAGGCGATCCGAAGTTCGCGGATTCTTGACGATCGCTTGAAAATTCGCCTTCGCCTTATCTGCGACTGTGCTGCCGCTCAACAGCATCGCGCGTTGATCGATTTCATAAGCGGTGATCGGTTCGTCGTTGACGAGCGCCACGATCGAGTGACCGCCGCCCGAAGCAGGCGGAGGAGGCTCGCGACTTGCCGTCTCAGTGTCTTCTTCCGTCGGCGCCGGCGCCGATGGTTTCTTTGCAGCTTTGGATTTGGTTTTTTCGCCGTCGGTCACAGACGGTCTCAGAACCGTCGCCGTTCCGTCGCCCGTCACCGCGACGGTGCCGGGCTGGGCGGCAACGGAAAGCGACCAGAGCATCGTCATGAGACTGGCGGCCGCGCCGCATCGTGCAATCGATAAACGTCGCACAATGTTGGCTCGTGAGAGCACCATGTTCCAATGCGTCCATATATTCGAATCGCCGCGCCATCGAGACTACCGCAGCCGAACGCGACAATCGGGCTTTATCCACACGAAGAGTGGCCAAAATCCGGCTCAGAGCGCAATGGCTCAACGCGCGCCACAGTCACGCGGACATCAGTTCGTGCGCTGATCGCCACCGAAGTCGAAATTGGTAACATCGGTCTTGGCCGCGAAATCACCGAGATGCTTGAACTCGAAGCGCAGCATGAAGGTCTGATCGGGCACGATGGTCCCGTCATTGAAGTTAGATTCGATGTAAGACGCGGTTAACACGAAGCATTCGTCGGCATACTTCAACAGCACGCTGTCATAGAGAAGACCGCCGTTGTCGATATCGTATCGCGCCAGACCGCCGACGCTCCAGCGATCCGTCAACCGCAGCGTGGCCTGGCCGAGAAGTTCCTGCTGCGGAGTCGAGATCAGCACGGTGCTCTGGGGCAAGGCCGCATCAGGTATGAACGCATCGGCGTTGTAGGTATATCCGACTTCGGCCGAAATCGGACCATAGTTGCTAACCGCGGCGATGTTCGTTTGCCTGATATCGAGCGAGGACTGATCGAAGCGGGCTTGTGAAATGATGCGGAACTCATCGATCGGGGCGAGATAAACTCCAAGCACATAGTCGGAGCGGTCCGTTTCGAGACCGCTAAATGGCGTATAGACGAAATTGCCGTCAGCGTCGCGGCCGGGGTTCAGATAGATATTGTCACCCGAGAGATGAAAGCTCTCACCCGCCAGGAAGCGGGCATATCCGCCGTCGTGGGCTTGGAATGTGTACTGCACGCCGACGTTCGCCGTCGTTCCCGTTTCGATGCGGTCATAGCCCGAAAACCTCGACGTATTGAACAAGTTCGTATCGTCAAAGATGAGGCTCTGCGCATCTAGGACCGGAAACTGCCGTTGCGGCACGCTCTCCTGGTGGACGACGATCTGACCGATAGGTTCGACGATATGGCTGGCGCTCGCGGTATTGGCGACCCAGGGATACGATACCGTGGCACCGCCGTCGACGACGCCTCGAGCGAGCGTGTCCGAACCGACGAAGGACGACGAAGCAACGGTTCCAGTCGCCGGATCGATGACCACCGATTCCGGATTCGTGAAGTTGTCAAACTGGTAGAGGTCGCCCCGCACATCGGCAAACGGCGTGTAGGTGATGCCGATGGCGTCGGTGAATCTCCGCCGCCACTTCAATTCGCTCACTATACGATTGACGTTCGAGTTGGCTGTTTGGCCGGTTATTGGATTTATCGTCGCGACATCGTTTTGCGTAAAGCTCAGAGCATTCGTATTCCACTTGAGTTCGCCGCCCAGGACGGGATCGGCAAACACGTAGTTGTAGTCGATGATCGGATGCGTCGAGCTTTCGGCCTGCGGCGTGTCGTTGGTCAGCAACCCGCCGAACTGATAGAGTTTGGCGCTGAAATAGTTGCGATCCGACTGCCCGGTCAAATACACCTGATTGACGCGGTCGACGACGAGGGCGCTATCGAGCTTGTAGAAGCGGCGGAACTGATCGTCGCTTTCCAAGATGGCGTCCCAGCCGAATTTCCACCAGCTCGAAAGCGAAAACAGTCCGTGCGTCTCGACGCTGCCGCGCAAGCCGTCGTACTTGTCCGGATCACTGACCGTGCCCTCTAGGTCATTGGCGTCCTGATCGATCCCGGCGATCTTGACCGTGTACTGACCATTGCTCAGCCTGTGCCGCCATTCGCCCTGAAAGAGCAAGCCCTGCTGGCTCAGATATTCGGGCGTGACCGTGATGTCGGCATTCGGAGCAAGCGCGTAATAATAGGGTATGCCGGTGATGTAGCCGAGCGTCGACGAGTTGCCGTAGACCGGCGACAGGAAGCCGGATTTCCGCTTCACCGACGGATCCGGGCTCTGGAAGTAGGGCAGGTAGAAAACCGGCTGCCCATAGATTTCGAAATACGCATCCTGATAGGTAATGGTGGCGGCGTCTGCGTCATGGATGATGCGCGCCGCACTGATGCACCAGAGCGGTGGCGTGTTGCCGTCGCTCTTACAGGGCGTGAATTTGCCGTTCTCGAATTCGTTGACGTTGCCGTTGCGCCGGATGGCGCGCTCGGCGGTGATGCGCGACTGATCCTGCGTCACGACCGAAAGCGATTGCACGAAGCCGTCGCGGAAATCGTCCGTCAGCGTATAGCGATCGGCGTGAACGACGTTGCCCTGCGGTTCCTTCACCGTGACATTGCCGACGGCGGTCAGCGTTCCCGCGCCCTGATCGTAGACAACCTCATCGGCGGTCAGAATGTAGTTGTTGTAGTAGATTTCGACGTTGCCGCGCGCGATGACGCGGTTTCCGGCTTTGTCGTAAATCAGCTGGTCGCCCTGCAGCCGCATCGGCTGCGAGCGGTCAACGTTGGTGTTGACCTTGCCGAACATGCTTCCTTTCGGAAACGACGAGGGCTTCTTTTTGTTAGCGGGCGCGAACGGATCACCGGTGGCACCGCTGGTTTGGGCAAGAGCGGCGCCGGTGGTGAGTAGCGTCATCGACGCGATCAGGAAGGCGCACGAAAGCGCGCAGGCGAACCCGGCCGCCGCTCGGCGCCAAGCCCCCCCGCTAGACAAGCCGCAACCCTCGTGCGGTGTCCGCGCTTTACGCATCACTCAACCGTCCTCCTGGTGCAACAGCACCGTCGTTGAGATGACCAAAACCAATAGCACGGGCAGCCAAGCGGCTACCCACGCAGGCGCAAGTCCGGCGATGCCAATTTGCCTCGCGATTTCCGAGAACAAGAAGAAAACGACGCCCCCGATCATGCCCGTTGTGACCATAGTCTGGATGCCCCCAGAGCGGAATGACCGCAATGACACAGTGGCCGCCAAAAGGACCATTGCCAGGCAGAGAAGCGGGCGGGCCAGAAGTGTCTCGTACTGGATGCGCAGCTTCTCAGTTGAAAGCTTCGCCTTGTCAGCGGCTTGGATGAGATTTGGAAGATCCCAAAACGAGATTGAAAAAACATTACCCAGAGCATCATGCACCCGCTCGGGCGTCAGATAGGTCGACACGAGATAAGAGCCGTACTTTTCGGGCACCTGTCCAAGTCGCGAAACCCAAGCATCCTTGAGCTGCCAGTAGCCGTTCTTCAGCACGGCCTGGCCGGCATCGACGCGCTCCGTGAAATGCCCCTGATGATCATAAGCGATGATCATGACGCCGGTCAGGGTCAGGCCTCGGTTCGAGGCAGCGGCCGCACCCAGGATGGATTCCCCGTCCGCACCGTCTTGCCGGATCCATGAGCCGCCACCCTGCGCGCGAAGCAGATTGGTTTCGGTGCCGAATGTCTTGGCAAAAAGCTTGTCGGACCGGGCGCGCCCGCTCGAGGCCAGCGGATTGTAGACCATCATCGTGAAAAGGCCGATCCCGAGACCGACAAGAAGGCCCGGCGTCAGGAACTGCCAGACCGACATGCCGCCGGCGCGCATAACCGCAAGCTCGCTTTTCCGGTTGAGGTAGACGAGGGTGGAGATGCTTCCGACGAGCACGGCGAAGCCGATCAGAAACTCGATGTAGGCCGGAAGCCTGAGCAGCGCGATGTGGACCAGCGTCGTCCCGGAGACCGAGCCGAACTTTCCCGACATCCGCAATAACTCGACGAAATCGATCATGAATATCAGCAGCGCGCAAATGCCGAGGGTCGCCGTGATCGACACGACGAAAAGCTTGGCGATGTATCGCGATAGGGTGAAGGCGCCGGTCATGGAAGCACTCTTCGCCTCCGAGACCGGCTGAAAAGCCGCCGCACGCCGCTCAAGACCGGCGCGCACGCATCGACGGCCTTATCGACCAGCGCCAGGCCCTTTTTCTGATGGTCCGTGCCCTTGATCATCATCAACGACAAACCGATGGCGCCGAGCGGCAAGCCGTAAAGCGGAACGACAAGCGCCGGATTGCGCGCCACGGCATTCGTCAATGCGAGCCCCACAAGTCTGCAGATCGCTCCAATCAGGAAGGCGGCGAGAAGGCCCTGGAGCCGGTTCGACCTCGTCGATCGCGCCTGACCGACAAAGGCTACGATAAGAAACGCAAACGCGATCGGATACAACGGATTGACGAGCCGCTCATGCAACTCAGACCGAAATTGCCCCGGCTGCGTTTTGTATAGCCTGCTGTCGGGTTCGGGATCCGTAAGTTCGCTCCAGTAGCGCTCGCGCGGCTTCAATTCAGTCGAGCCCGTGTCCTGCGGTTCGAAGCGATCGAGATCGACGACGTATTTGTCGAAGGCGACGATCTGCGGCGGCTCGTTGGCGTCCGTACGGCGGATGATGTGACCTGTCGACATGACGAGATAGGCCGTCTTGTCCTGCTTTACGATTTCTCCGTGCTCGGCGAGGTAACTCTGCGACTGCGTCTTGTCGCGCGTGTCGTGCATCACGAGTCCGATGAGCCGCCCATCCGCCGCGCGATCGCGAATGTGGAACATGAGATTGGCTTCGGGGCTGGAGAAGCGCCCCGGCTGGATGACCTGGGTCAAGAGATCGGTCCTGACCTGCACCATGTACTCGCGCAGCAGTCGCATGCTCCACGGCTGAGCGAGATGACTGACGAAGGCCAGGAAGATGCTGACGAGAAAGGCAAGCAGCAGAAGTGGCCTCGCAACCGTCCAGACTTTCGAGCCCGAGGCCGAAAGCACGATCAGCTCGCTGTCGGTGTTGAGCCGGTTGAGCGTGTGAAGTGCCGCGATCAAGAACGAGAAGGGGGCGATGATCGCCATCAGATTGGGAAGCGCGAGCGACGTCATCTTGATGAGCATCCAGGTATCCTGGCCTTCGCTCGTCACGACATTGAACTGGCGCAGCGCCAGCGCGATCCAGACCACCCCGGTCAGTGACACGAGGATGAGCAGGAACGAGCCGGCGGCTTGCCGGAACACGTATCTCGAGAAAATTCGCATGCGTCCGCCGTTCCCCCGCCGGCCACGCCTGCCGAAGCGTCTCACCCTCGGCCGTGCGTCAAAACCCTCTGTTCTCCGGGCTCCCATAGCACCGTGGCGGAATTCCGGCTGTTGAGGGCCGTCGCGTGGTACTGAGAGGGCTCGAATCAACGTTTATGGACAGTTGGTTAGGCTCCCGGCAAGGTGTACGGAAACGACGCCGGAGAAAGCCCGGCTTGCCTCGTTGCCGCGAAGGATTAAGTTGGGCCGCTCAGCCACCACTTCTCACCTCACCGTGGCCTCTCCCGAGGCAACGCGGGGCACGGATCGCGGATCGGCGTCCGCTTCCATCCAAACTCGTCCGCTCACCGATCACAGCATCAACCGGAGATAATGCGAAATGTCCGATCGCCTGGAAATAACCTTTGCACCGCTCAATGCCGATCCTGAGACGGTGACAGTCGTGCTTGCGGGCGACGGGCTGGCGCTAGGCACGAAAGCGCGCGAACTCGAGTCCAAATCTGCGGGCGCCGTCAGCAAAGCCGCGGCCGCCGCCGACTACAAAGGCAAATACAAGTCGACGATCGAAATTTTGGCTCCCGCGAAACTTGGGATCGATCGGCTCCTCGTCGCCGGCCTCGGCAAGACGAGCACGTTGACGCCGCAGCAGTGCGTCGACCTGGGCGGAGCGCTTCTCGGCGCCGTTCAGAACCGCAAGACGTCGTCGGCGAGCGTCATCGTCGACGTTGACGGCGCCGGCGACGTCAGCGCCGAGCAGCTCGCAGCAAACATCGCGCAAGGCGCGCTACTGCGTCACTACAACTTCAAAAAGTATTTCACGAAGAAGTCGAGCGATGATGGTGCGCCAGATAAGGACGGCTTGAAAAAGCTCGTCATTCACGTCGCTCATCCGGATAAGGCGAAGGCCGCGTTCCACCCTCTCAAAGCCGTTGCGAACGGCGTCAACTTCGCCCGCGATCTCGTCAACGAGCCGGCCAATGTCCTTGGCCCCGTCGAACTCGCCGAAAAGACAAAAGCGCTGCAAAAACTCGGTGTCGAGGTCGAAATCCTCGACGTCAAGGATATGGAAAAGCTCGGCATGGGCTCGCTTCTCTGCGTCGGGCAGGGAAGCGCGCGCCCCTCGCGTCTCGCCGTCATGGTCTGGAACGGAGCCAAGGGCGCGAAGAAGCAGAAGCCCATATGCTTCGTCGGTAAGGGCGTCGTCTTCGACACCGGCGGCATCTCGATCAAGGGCGCCGCCGGCATGGAAGATATGAAGGGCGACATGGGCGGCGCGGCCGCGGTCATCGGCACGATGCACGCGCTGGCCGAACGCAAAGCCAACGTCAACGCCGTAGGCCTCGTCGGTTGCGTCGAGAACATGCCGTCGGGCAACGCCGTGCGTCCCGGTGACATCGTGAAATCGATGTCGGGACAGACGATCGAAGTGATCAACACGGACGCGGAGGGCCGGCTCGTGCTCGCTGACGTCCTTTGGTATGCGCAGGAAACCTATAAGCCGAAGCTCGTCATCGATCTCGCGACGCTGACCGGCGCAATCATGATTGCGCTCGGCAAGGAATACGCCGGCATGTTCGTCAACGACGACAAGCTCTCCGAGGAGCTCCTTTCGGCCTCGAAGTCGACCGGCGAGAAACTCTGGCGCATGCCGCTCGACAAAGCCTTTGACAAGATGATGGATTCGAAGAACGCCGACATGAAGAACACCGGCGGGCGTTGGGGTGGCGCCGCCTCGGCCGCCGCATTCCTGCAACGCTTCGTTCAGAAGGACACGCCCTGGTGCCACATCGATCTCGCCGGCACCGCGATGGACGGTAGCCGCAACGACATCAACCAGAGCTGGGGTGCCGGCTGGGGCGTCCGGTTGCTCGACAGGTTTGTCGCCGAGCATCACGAGAAAAGCGAAAAGTAAGGCGGCGCGCGCCGTCCCAACCTCGGCTCGATCTTGATAACGTCGTAAAATAAAAGAGGCGTATCACATTGATACGCCTGCATACCACTATGCTTTTTTCCATAATATCCATTATGCGAAATTGAATGCGGGCCAGTCTGGGATCGGCTTGCGGACACGGCGAGCCGGTTTCTGCGAGGCCGTCACGGAATTTGGATGCGCCGATCCTACGACGGGTCAGCGCCTCCGAGTTTTGTCGTCGATAATAACCGAAAACGTTCGCGTCATCGGCTGAGCCTTGTCGAGCAAAACCGTAACCGTGAAAGTGTCCTCACCGGTTTGCCCGGGCGTCGGCGTGTAATAGATCCCGGTGCCCTCAACCCGTGTGCCGACGCAATTGCCGCTCGAACTGTATTTGACCGTCGTCGGTATGCCTGGCTTGAACGACACCTGTCCCTTCGCGGGCGCGACGCCGACCTGTATCTCGGGAAAACTCTTGAACGTGCAATCCGGGTTGAAACCCGCCATCACGAAAACGCGGGACGTCCCATTCGCTTTCACGTGCGTGATGTCTTCCGCGAAGGAAGCCCGGCCCACAACAGGGAGCGTCGCAGCGGCAACCACGATCGCAACGGCGATCCGCCATGAGTGCGCTGCCGTCCTCCGCATCGCCGTTTCGTCAGCCGCCATCATCTCACCCCTCCCCTTTGCGCAACGAGGCGAGGCTAGAACTAGAGCGTGAGATCGACCCGCGCGACGCGGCCATCGGCTGCAGCCGCCCAAACCTTCGAGCCTCACGCCCGGCTTTCAAGCGTCCTGATACCTTCCGCGATCAGCACCGCGTAGAGCGCCAGGACGAAGCCCGACAGCATGTTGACGGAAACGACCGCGCCGATCGCCTGTGCCAACGCCGGGTCGAAAACCCACGACAACATCCGCACGACGATCTCGTCGAAGCTCTGCTTCAGCAGAAACAGGAATTCGCTCGCCTGCTCCATCGTCGGCTTCAACGGCAAATCGAATGCGGCGCGCTTGGCAAGCTCGGTAATGCCCGGTGCCGGCAAAAAGGTCAGCCCGGCCGAGAACAAAAGCCCAAGCGGCGCTGCAAGCCGGAAATAGCCCCAGCGCAGCGGCCGTGCCTTGAGGCGATACATCAGAAAGCGGACCGCCTGCACGCCGAGAAACAGGCTCGCCGCGAAGATCACCGCGACCCACTTCAGCCGCTCATGGTCGGTCCCGAGGAACGTCAGAAGACCGACGACGCCCGCGAGGATAGCCTTGGTCACGGATTCGATCGTTCCAACGGCAACGATCAGATAGATCGACCGCCCCGGCGTTCGATCGAAATAGAATGGAAATTCGTATTTCAGTCGCGCGATCTCGAGCGCCGCTCCGACGCCGAGTGCCAGCAACGCCGTGCCGCCGGCGAACAGCAGCGGCGCCGTGAAACCGACCCACACGACGGCGCAAATGGCGGCCAGCTCCAGCGCCATCATCAGGCCGTTGAAGAGGATGTGCATGCTGCCCCGTTCCGCGATCCACGGTCATGGCAGTACTAGCATTACTTTTGGCGAGACTCTAACGCTCGCTGTTCATCAGGAGGTCAGAAAGAACGCTGGGTTGTAGGAGACGTCGGCGACGGGCGCCGCACCGATGAAAGATCGCGTCAAAAAATATGCGGGCGGCACGCCTTCGAGCATCATGCCGGCAGACTGAATAAATCCGAAGCGCTGGTAAAACGCAGGTTCGCCGAGGACGACGCAGCCGACGGCACCGAGCTTTTGAAGTTGTTCCAGACCGTGCTCGATCAGCGTCCGGCCGATGCCCCTGCCCTGCAGCTCCGGCTCGACCGCTACCGGTCCAAGTCCATACCACCCGTCCCGGCCAGAACTTAAGCTCACCTGGGAGAAGGTCGAAAAGCCGGCTATGTTGCCGTCGACTATCGCGACGTGTGGCAACGTCAGCAGGCCCGCCGCCCGCAGTCGAGCGACGATCAAGTGTTCGGTTTGCTGGCTGTGAGGATGATCTTCAAAGGCGCGTCGAAGCACACGTTCAATATCGTGGACGTCATCCGGACGCTCGCCGCGGATGACCGGCGAAGCGGTTTTCAAGACGTCGCCTTGTCGAGCGTGCAGGTTGCATCGCCCGTGCGGGCCAGATCGGCCTGGAGCGGGAACGACCGGCGCATCAAAAGAAGCTCCGATCCAGTGTCGCCGAGAACGTGCAAACTGGCGCTACCGTCCTTCGAACGGTACCAGGCTTTCACGGTATAGGGCGCCGAACCTTTGGCGAGTTCGAGCTTACCGTCGAACTCGATTCCGCCCTCGGACTTCGCAGCGGCAGCGAGGTGGACGCCGACCCGCCCGCACGTTTTGTCCGCGTTGACCGCGATCCCGCACCAACCGTCTTTGCAGGCCACGATGTCATACGTCAGCGCGCACCCAGCCGCGCAATGCTCGCCGCCCCCTTGGCGGCCATAGCCGTAGTGCGGACCACTCCATCGGCCAGCAAGCGAGATCGGCTGGTCGGCTAAAGTCGCACTATCGCTTTCGTTCGCCGCCGCAGAGCCGACAAAACTCGAAGCGATGATACCGGTCGCGATGACCGACACCGTGATGACAGCCAACGCCGCCACGGCCGCAATGCCTCCGCGCGAACGCCGCGCCGGTTTGGCTTCGCACGGCGTCCGCATCGCAATTCTTTTCATACCCGTCGTCCTCATTATGCCTGTCGGCCTCGTCGCGATCGGATCTGGAACGGGCCTCATCGCACTGCCCTACGAGATGTTCGAACTTGCTCGCCGCGCGCCGATACTTTTTCCCACTCACATGCTGTCGTCGGCATTGGCGCTACTCTTGGCACCCGTGGTGATCATCGTCAGACAACGGCCTAAGCTTCACAGACCGCTTGGCCGGCTGTTGGGCGGCTTTGTGGTGATTGGTGGGCTGACGGCCCTTCCCGTCGCCATCATGAGCCACTCGACGCCTTGGGCGCGCGCCGGCTTTTTCGTGCAGGGTGTCGTTTGGCTTTACCTATTGGGAGCCGCCTATGCCGCGATCCGCGCGCGCAACATTCCTCGCCACGCCCGATTGATGATCGCGATGGTCGCCGTAACCACCGGCGCCGTCTGGTTCCGCCTGATGACGGGAACGGCGATTGCGCTGAACCTGCCATTCGAACCGGTTTACGCGCTTTCTGCCTGGATCGGCTGGATGGCGCCGCTGGCTTTGGTGCTTGCTAACCCACGGCTGGTCGCGAGCGCGTTGGCGCGATAGCCGCACCGCCTCCCCTCGTCGATCCCGCCGCCATCGTCTAGTGTCCGCGCCAATCGCAGAGGACGGACATGACAGAGGCACTGACACCTTCGCGCGACATCGTGCGTCTTATCGAAATCATGGCGGCGCTCAGGACGCCGGTGACCGGCTGCCCATGGGATCTCGAGCAAACCTTCGCGACGATCGCGCCCTACACGATCGAGGAAGCCTATGAGGTTGCCGATGCCATTGCGCGCGGCGACCTGATCGATCTGAAGGACGAGCTTGGTGACCTGCTGCTCCAGGTTGTCTATCACGCCCGTCTTGCCGAGGAGCAAGGCGCGTTCGCTTTCGGCGACGTCGTCGAAGCCATCACGAAGAAGATGATCCGCCGCCATCCGCACGTCTTCGCAGACGGTGCCGCGCGCAATCCGGCCGAAGTCAAAGGCAGCTGGGAACGCATCAAGGCCGAAGAGCGCGCCGAGAAAGCAGCAGAGCATGCACGGCTTACTCCCCCCTCTCCCCGTTTACGGGAAGAAGTGATTCCGGCCTCGATCCTCGCCGACATTCCGGTCGGCCTGCCGGCTCTGACGCGAGCCATCAAGTTGCAGGACAAAGCCGCCAAAGTCGGCTTCGACTGGCCAAGCCTGGCCCCCGTCTTCGACAAGCTCAAGGAAGAAATCGCCGAGTTCGAAGAGGTGGCTTTGCCGTCTGATCCGAGAGGCAAAAAAGAAGGACCCCACAAGCCCGCCGCTTCCGGCCGGCTCGCCGAAGGCGAGTCGAAAGCGGCCATCAAAGAAGAATTCGGCGACATGCTGTTCGTAATGGCCAACATTGCGCGACATCTGAAGCTCGATCCGGAAGCCGCCCTGCGGGACGCCAACCAGAAGTTCATCCGCCGCTTCGCGCACATCGAAACGCGCCTCGCCGAGGACGGCAAAACGCCGAACGAATCTTCGCTCGCCGAAATGGATGCGCTCTGGGACGAAGCAAAGGCGATCGATAAGCACGCGTGACCAAACCACGTCATGGCCGGGCTCGACCCGGCCATCCAAGGCCACATGTTCGGCTGCCTGCGCTACGCAGCCTGCCCCGCGCGTATTTCCGCCGAAACATGCTCGGGACGGAACCCGAGTCCCAAAAGGCGTGCCGGAATACGAGAGACGTACGGCACTCCGGTTAGCAATCGCAGCAACAGCGGCGGCTTGACGTTCGACGTCGCGGCCAGCGTCGGCGCGATCAATGTGTTTTGCATGATGAGCTGTAGGCGCTGGGTGGCTCGCGTCGGAAAATCGCGCCGCGCTTGAACCGCCTTGAGATCCTCGAAGCGCAACCGCTTCTCCTTCAGAGGCTTCCACAGCAGATTGGCCGCCGCCACCGCATCTTGGATTGCCAGATTGATGCCGACGCCACCAACCGGGCTCATCGCGTGCGCGGCGTCGCCGATGCACAGCAGTCCCGGCCGTGCCCACTCTTTCAACCGGTCGACCGTGACGGTCAGCAGTTTGACGTGGTCCCAATCTGGAATGTCGTTGGCCCGCTCGGCGGCAAACGGCAGAAGCCGACCGACCGATTTGCGGAAAGCGTCGAGCCCGCCCGCACGCACGCGTGCATCGCCGCCTTTCGGAATGACATAGGCGCACTGCCAATAGTCGCCGCGTTGAAGCATCACGAACAAATGCCCGGCATCGAAGCGAGCTTGCGTCTGGTCGGTATCGCCTTCGAGACGCGGCAATCGAAACCACATGACATCCATCGGCGCGCCAAAATCTTCACTGACGAAGCCCGC
>NZ_DATNBA010000030.1:0-10331 GCF_035572195.1 Hyphomicrobium sp.
GTCAAGTCCATCCCCAATTGGAAGAGGGTGTCATTAAAGGCCATATGACCCTCCCCAACCAGCAGATAGGTTTGACTCGCCCGCTCCTTACCTCATTGGTTCTGGAAAACCTCGACCATGTTGGCAGGTGGACAGACGAGAAAGCTGCATATGAGGCCAAGGCCCTTCCTGCGCAAGATTTTTTTTGCCACCAGCGCCAATTTTTTTTGTCGCGGCTTTACCACGACTTAATGGAACTATTTGTGCGGCGTGACGAGCGGCTCGCGCGTGGTGAACCGGAGGGCTTTTAAGAGGCGCGAAAAACGCCGCGAGCGCTTCGGATTATTGCCGTCAATTTGCGTCCTGCTCCTTGCCGAGAAACTTATTCAGAAGTTCCTTGGCTTTCGCCTTGTTTCTCGCCGCCGAGCCATCGTCGTCGTCCTTCTTGCCGAAAAGCTGATCGACAATCTGGTTGGCATTCTTGCCTTTGAACTTCTTGCCGATTTCCTTGATCGTTTCGACCGTCTTGTGCGGATCCGAAAGCACGCCTTTGAGATCGGCTTGGTACTTCGGCTTGTCCCAGGAACCGCTGATCCGCACCGGCACCTCGATGCCTGAGAGCTTGTCGTCGCCACCCTCCTGTCCTTCGAGCGAAGCGACTATGTTTGGCTTCACTGTATAATCGACCGTGCGCTCCGGCATGTGGGCCGTACCCGAGCCTGTCACCCTCAGCATTGGGCTGACGAGCTGAAGATCGTGATTCTGCGCGACGCCATTGGCGATATCGAAGCTGGCGCTAAGCTCGCTGAAGTCGGTCTTTTGCGAAGGTGCTCTCCTAAGGCCCGAGAAATCGCCGTTGGCGACGCCGCGGATGGCGCCCGGCAAATTGAAGCCGACGATTGCGCCGTTTGAAAATTTGAAGTTGGCCTTGCCATTGAGCGTTTCGACGAGCTGCAGCTGGTTCGTTCCATTGGCGGTGAGCTGCAAACCGACCTTGGTTTTGCCCGAGATCCACTCGAAACCCGCGGCATCCTTCAGAAACGGCAGCGCCGCAATGCCGTCGAGATCAAAATTCGCACCGATATTAGCGGTATTCGCCGAGCCGTCGATCGTGAGCACGCCCTTGCCGTGTCCTTGATAGAGCTCAACGTCATCGAACGTCGCGGTCATCGCTTTGTTTTGCACGGCGACTGAAACGGAGGATTGCCCGATCGAAACTTTTTTGAAGTGCAGTTTGCCGACGCGGAGGCGGGCGTCGCCGTCTGCAATTCCGAGCAGCGCTAGGTTCAGCCGCTCACTCGACCATCCGGCGCGTTGGACTGCGCCGTAAACTTTGGAGCCGGGCGCATTCAAAAGTTTCTCGATCTCGTCGGGCGCTGATGGCGTGCCGCTTCCCGCACCGTTCTTCTGGGCCGGTGCGGCGGGCGCGGCGTTGTCTTCCGCCGGCTCGGGCTCGCTCTCCGTAGGAAGAACGCCGGTTACCGCGCTCGTCAGGTACTTGTTGAGATCGAGCTCCGCGACATCGAGGGTCGCCTCGACGCGGGGGCGCACACCGCCCGTCGTTACCTTGATCGAACCCTTCGCGGTGGCGCCATCGAGGCCGAATTCCGCATTCGAAAAATCCGTGACGTTGCCGCTCGTTTTAAGTCGGCCGTTGATGGATAGCGGACCGAACCCCGAGACCGGAGGAAGCGTCGTTCCAAACCAGGTGGCGAGGGCGCGCGCCGAGTCCGACTTGGCCGTGACTTCGCCTTCGAGGTAGGCGCGGTCGGTCAGGAGGATGCCGCCATCATAAGAGGCCGCAATCAGCGGGTTCCGGGCGTTGAACGAGAGATGACCCGGCTTATGGCTGAAGATGCTTTGGACGTCCGACAGCTTGCCGTCGAAGTCGATGCGCTGATCGCGCCAAGAAAGATTGCCGCTGCCGGTGAGCGGGCTCTGCAACGAGGCGAGGCCGAGTTTGAGGTTGACGGCGGAGACTTGCTGGACCTTTCCGGAGCGCTCGTCGGTGAAGCGCAACGTCCCGTCTTCGACCCTCACATCATCAATCTGCAAATCGCCTTGTCCGCGTAATCTTGAAGACGCTGAACCTGAGGACTCGTGATTCGACGAGACGGTAGTGTCATCGGTGGCGGCAACGACGACCGGTTCGGCGTCGCGCAGTGATCCTCGGAGTTGCAATTCAGCGAATTGCACGGGCGTCGCGCGTGCTGCGAAATCCCAATTGTTGTGACCGGCAGCGTCCCGGCGAAAGTTGAATATCGGCTTCCTCAGGACAATCGAATTGATTTCGATTTGGCGCGAGAAAAGCGTCATCGCCTTCACGCTGACGTCGAGCGCCTGCATTTCGACAAGCTTGCCGTCCATGCCCGGTGGGCCCGACAGCGACACGTTTTTGAGCGACACGCCGAGAACGGGAAAGAATGTGAAATTGGCGCGGCCGGCGATGACGAGATCCCGACCTGTCCTTGTCTTGACCTGCTCGGTGATCTTCTGACGAATGAGGTCGCTCGGCGGATTGACAAGAAGATAGGCGACACCGCCGCCGGCGACGAGAATGACAAAGAGAAAGAAATAAACGACGCCAAGCAGCAGGCCTCCGCCGCGACGAGGCGGTGCGGGAGAGCGCGGGCCCTTTCTCGGCCCCGAACCGAGCGGTGCGCGTTCGAAACTTGGCCGGTACGTCGAGAGCGGGGGCGGCGGTGGCACGGAGTTCTGCGGAGCCATTCAATCCTCGTCGGCGCGGCGATCTGGCCGCGCGTGGAATACCGGGCATTATATCATGCGCGGATTGTGTCACTTCGGCGTTCACAGTGTCCGCACAGCGCAAAGGCCCCTAGCGCCTTGGACATGGCACGCATTCGTGGTCAATTGCGGCACCCACAAAGAGGGCGAACATACTGTGATTAAACTCTGTGCACGCCTGATTCCCTGTGGATTCGCCCTGAGTTTAGCGCTTTCCGCGTCGGCCGCGCATGCGGCCGATATGACCGCGCGGCAGGTGACGCAACTCCTGTTTGCGACGGCGGCGGGTATCACTCCCGATCTCTCCAACAGGGATCTTTCGGGGCTCGATCTCAGCGGTCTCGACTTCAAGAAGGCCCGGCTCGACGGCGTCAATTTCTACGGCGCGGATTTGTCGGACGCCAATCTGTCAGGCGCAAGCTTGAAGTCGGCGCGGCTCGATCGCGCAACGCTGATCGGGGCAAACTTCACGAACGCCGATATGTCCGGCGCTAGCCTGCTACGGCCCAATGTGTTTGCCGACATGGCGGCTCCGGCAAGGCGATCGGGCCTGAGCTTTGCCGGCGCGCGTCTTGTCGGAGCCAATTTCAACGGCAGATTTGACGGCGTCGATTTCGAGCGGGCCGATTTGACGGCCGCGTTCTTCGGGCCGCGCGATCCGCGCGAGGAAGTCTTGATTACGCCGATGATGAGTCTAGCGGGCGCCAACTTCACCGGAGCGGTCCTCGCTGGCGCCGACTTCAGTAACGATGCCCTTGAAAATGCGAGGTTCGTCGGCGCCGATCTCTCGCGCGCAAATCTACGTCATGCGCGTCTCGGCGGGGCCGACTTCTCAAATGCCAACCTTGACGGCGCCGACCTGACCGGCGCCGACATGCGGGGCGCATTCCTGAAGACCGCCCGTGGGGTCAGCACTGCGGTCGGCATAGCTGCGGTGCCTTAAGGCCAAGCTCGCCACGAGCGCTTTTTCCATCGTGTGAGTTGCAGTTGCACCAATAGGTTGCGTAAACCTGCCACGAGTCCGCCTAGGTTGTGCCACACGACTCAGTGAGGACTTCCGTGGCCATGACAGCCACGTCCTTCCTGTCTCAAAAACTTGGACGCACCGGTTTGACAGCCGGTGCGTTTCTTTCCGCGGCCCTTTTGCCGGTGATGGCCATCGCCCTGACCATCCCCGAGACGGGTGAGCCGGCCGTGATCGCCGGGCCTGGACATGTCGTCGACGGCGATACGCTCGACGTTGGGCACACGCGCATCAGGCTCGAAGGCATCGATGCGCCAGAGATGGCGCAGACCTGCCAAACCGCGACCGGAGAAAGCTGGGATTGCGGGCGTAAGGCGGCAGCCCTGCTCAGAACTCTTGCCGAGCAGAGGGACCTCGCGTGCGATCGCACCGGCGTCGATAAATACAGGCGTACACTGGCCGTCTGCTACGAAGACGGCGTCAACGTCAATGAAGCGATGGTGCGCGCCGGGCTGGCTTGGGCCTTCATTAAATACTCGACTGAGTTCGCCAGCGTCGAAGCCGAGGCGAAAGCCCGCAAGATCGGCGTCTGGCAGGGTCCGGCCGAAGCACCATGGGACTTCAGGCACGGCGAATGGCGAGTCGCCGAAACAGCGGCACCGAAGAACTGCTCGATCAAAGGCAATATCTCGTCTCACGGCCACATTTATCATCTGCCCTGGAGTCCCTGGTACGACCGGGTCAGCATCGACGAAGCGCGCGGCGAGCGCTGGTTCTGCTCGGAAGCAGATGCGGTCGCTGCCGGCTGGCGCCCGGTGTCTTCGAACTAGCCAAGCCTCCAATGTCTTGACGGCCAATGCCGGCGCACGGATAACTTTGGAAAGCATCCCGTAAGCGCCAGCTTTTCGGCTACCCGGTGGGCATTGAGATGAGATCAGCGGTTCGGCCGATGGCCGTGATTGCGGCCGTGTGCCTCTGCTTTTCAGCCTCGACGGCCGACGCGAGCGCCTGGGACGAAATCCGCAGCAGCGTCTATGGCACCAAGGCCATCGCCGACGGTCGCGGCGTCATCAAGCTGACCGCGCCTTACCGGCCCGACGACATGCGCAAGGTGCCGATAGGCGTCAGCGCCGCCTTCCACGACGGCCGCACCGTAAAAACCGTTACATTCCTGATCGATGAAAACCCGACGCCGGTTGTCGCCGTGTTTCACGTGGGCGTCGGCCGTGACAGCGTCGCGATCACGTCGAACTTCCGCGTCGATCGCCAATCGGACGTGCGCGCCATCGTCGAGGCGAGCGACGGCCAGCTCTACATGGTCAGCCAGCTTGTAAAGTTCGCGGGCGGCCAGGCGTCGTGTTCGGCGCCGCCGCAGGGAAATCCCGACGAAATCGCCGCCAACATGGGCAAGATGCAAATGGCGCAGCTTCCCGCCGATGGCGTCGCGTCGCCCATGCTCGCTCAAGCCAAGCTCGACCTCAGCCATCCGAACCATACCGGCATGGTGATGGACCAGCAGACGCTGCTCTACACGCCGATCCGAATGGTGTCGGAAATCACCGTGAGGCACGGCGGAGATCTGGTGTTCCGCACCGAAGGCTCGATCGCGCTGTCGCAAGACCCCTCGATCGTTTTCGATTTCAGACGCACCAATGTCCAGGACCTCACCGTCACGGCGAAAGATACCGATGGCGGCAGCTGGGTGCGTACGTTCCCCGTTAGCCCGCAGAGCTGACCGGCGCGCTTTAGAGGCGTGCAGCCTCGGCACGTTTCGCCGCGTTTCGTCGCTTCGCGCGAGGTTTGAAGCCCAAACCACATTCGAACGAGTTGTGCTCGCCCGCCTTGATTACAGTGCGGGTAATTTTGAGCGCCGGCGCCTGCATTTCGGCTTCGATCGCTTGAAGCGGCAGCAGGGCAATGTCCGCGCCCGGCTGCATATCGCCGTGGATCAGCGCGCGCGTCAACGCCACGGCCGGAAGCAGCGGCACGTTCGGACCTGCGCCGCTCTCGGCGAGCAAACACCATCGCGCCGAGACTTGTTGACCGTCTGCATCGAGCCCCGCGCAATCGACTGTCATGGCACCGCGATCGGAGGCTAAAAGACCCGTCACGCGGCGCGCGGAGTGAAGCAGCGGTGCTAATGGTTCGATGCTTCTG
Source organism: Hyphomicrobium sp. (assembly GCF_035572195.1). Lineage (GTDB taxonomy): Bacteria > Pseudomonadota > Alphaproteobacteria > Rhizobiales > Hyphomicrobiaceae > Hyphomicrobium_B. The sequence continues at coordinate 5,846 of NZ_DATNBA010000030.1, forward strand.
ATAACACCGTGCTGCCTCAACTTGGCGAGGAGCAGTAGTCCGAACTGTTCGAGACGCGACTCGAGCCCGGCGTAAAACGCGACGCGCGACGTGACGTCGAAGTGCTCCGGCAACAGCGCCGCGTCGGCGGTCTCGACCGGTGAAAGATACCGCACGCCGAGACCCGGCACGCATGTGCGCTGGGCGCTGCCCCATCCCGTAATCTCGGCTCGTGCGCCCTCCCGGTATGTTTCGATCGCCGTTCCCGCGTAGGAAAGTATGGCGCGAATGACGGCCGTACCGACGCGCCCAGCCCCTCCCGGCATGATGGCAATATCAACGCTGTCGAGGCGTTGCCAGTGCCGCGTCAAGTCTTCGACCACCGCAGCCGAAAGGGCCGGCGTTGAACTGGCACCAGCGCGTGCCACGAGACCCTTACGGCGCGCGATAGGATCGAGCGCTGTGGCGAAACCTAACAGATAGTCACGCGCATCGGCGAGGTCGATCCAGTGTGCGCCGGCGTTCAGCACGGCGCGCGCCAGATCGTAGCTGACCGATTGAAACGGACCGGACGCGTCGATGACGAGCCACGGCGAAAGCTTGATGAGACGTTCAAAGCCAAGCCGATCATCCCGATCGAAAGCCATTGCATCGATTCTCGCGCTTGGGTGCGTATCGCCAATCGCCTGTGCAACTGAACGCGCACGCACGTCATCGCGCGAGGTCAAAACGAGTTCGATACTGTCAATGGCCGCCAAATGTTCGGCAAGACGGCGGCCGAAGAACCCGGTGGCGCCGATCAAGAGGATTCGCCGGAGCATGCTCGCACCTCCGAATAGAGAGCTTCTTGGCGGATCAGCGTCCCGAACAGTGGATGCGAAAGTTCGAGCGTGAACAGAAACTCGCTCCCCGTCGTTTCGCTGTGCGTCACGACCGTTTTGCCGGGCGCCAGCCAATGCGGCAGGCGGAAACAAAACCCGCTGCAGTCAATGAAGTAACCAGCGCTCGTGAACACGAGCGTGCCGTTCTCGACGCCGAGCGTCAGCGCCATTCGGATTCCATGGCCGATGTATTCCTCGAGTCCCGTCGAACCCGAAAACCGCTTGGTCGAATGGATGACCTGCGGAAAGCCGCTGTCTCGCGCATAAACGCGAGTCCAGTTCTGGCCATCCGAAGCATGGTCTTCCGTGACGGTCACGACGGCCGGCAGTCCGATTTGCCGAGCCAGCGGCAGCGGCGCGCCAATGACGCGCAGCGCTTGCGCGAGCAGCCATCCGGTTCGGCTCATGGTGCACATCGTGACGTGTCCGGTATAGACGGCGGTTGCTGCACCGGACAGCCGCTTCGAAAAGCGATGACGCACAGCCTGCGGCAGCGCCGCCCATTCGGCGGCTAAAAGAAGTTCGCGGAATCGAAAATCGCCGCTCCGCTCTGCAACGGCTACATCGGCGTCAGCCGTTTGTAGCCAAACCTCGCGAACAACCGCAGGGGCAGACATGTGATGCCTCGCTCACCGCTTTGCGGGCGGCAGGATCTTCGCGACCTTGGCGCCGAGTTTCATTAGCGTTTTGAGTTTTCCGCGCGGCAGGCTCAGCATCTGTTGAAACCAGCGATCCGCCGCGCTCGTGAATTCGAACATTTCGGTCAGCCGTTTCTTGGCCAAGGCGTCGACGCGAGGGTCGCTTTGCGCGTCGGCTAGACAGGCGCGCAGCGTTTCCAGCACGGGATCGATCTCGCGCGCCTTGCGTCCGATTGCGATGCGCGTCACCAGCTCCCAGATGTCGCCTTCGGCTTCGAAGTGGTCGCGCCGGTCACCGAGGATCGGAACGCGGCGGATGAGGCCCCAGGTCATCAGTTCTTTCAGCGAGTTGGATACGTTGGACCGCGCGATGCCGAGCGCATCGGAAATGTCTTCCGCGGTGAGCGGGCGGCCCGCCAGATAAAGCAGGGCGTGAATTTGCGAGACTGAGCGGTTAACCCCCCAGGCGCTCCCCATATCCCCCCATTTCAGAATGAAGTGTTCGATCGCGGGCGGAAGTCGATCGGAAGTTTTAGTAATTTCTGTCATTACAGAAATATATGATATGAAACGGCTTCGTGCAAGAGGGCCGATCTTCACCGTTCGCCCTATTTTGTAAGGGGACCGATGCTTCAACAAAAAAAAGGCGCGTCTGCTGTGAGACGCGCCTTTGGATTACTTTGACGGCAAAGACTTCAGTCCGGATTTGTGCCGCTGTAAGGCCGGTATTCATAACCGCGGCCATCGCCCTGGCCGCCGTTGTCGTTGGCGCCTTGATCTCCCTGGTCACCCGGAGGGCCCTGATCGTCGCCGCCATCGTCTGGTGGGCCGTCGGCGTTATCCGGACCATCCGCTCCGTTGCCATCGTAGGCACCGTCGCGACTGTCGCCACCGCGCTGATTGGCGCCTGGCGGTGGCGGCGGACCGTCGCCACGCGCCAGAAGGGGCGTGATGCGTCGGACAGCGACTCGACGGTTAAGCCGCTCGGCGGCATCGGTCGGCACTTTCAGATACTCCTCACCATAGCCTTGCGTGGTCAGGTTCTCGAACGGAACTTGGAACTGCTCGCTCAGCACCTCGGCAACCGACTCGGCACGCCGATCGGAAAGGGACAGGTTGTCCTCGTTCGAGCCGACCGCGTCCGTATAGCCTTCAATCAGGAAGACCTCGTTTGGATTGCGACGGACCACCCGCATCATGGCGCGAGCGATGCGTTCTAGTTTGTGATATTCGCTTGGGTCGACATCCCACGATCCGAATTCGAAGTTGATATCGTCGAGGTCGACGCGGCGCATGCGGTCGCGCAACCGCGCGGTCGCACGGATCTCGTCGAGTGTGTAACGGTCCCTGAAGTCTTCGATCGGCGGGGCGCTCAGCGCGTCATAAACGTCGTCCTCGCTTGCGTTGTCGTATTCGACGATGTACTTGTCGCGCGGAATTCTGACGCGAGGTTCCGGAACGTCGACGATCGAGTTCAAGATTGCAGCACCGGCCGCAACGCCGAGCCCGATGCCGATACCTGTCGCTATATCTCTACCGCCGCCGTGACCCCGCCTGCGGCGATTGTCGATGATGATCACATCGCGGCCATCGGGTCCGCGGCGATAGCGCCTCAGAAGCTGGCCGTTAGCGTCCGTCTCGGAATAGATCTTCACGTTGCCGGGTCGATCGATGATCGAAATGGTTGAGCCGCCGGCGCCCTTCTGGAAGCGCGCATTGGGAGCAACACGTCGCAGGCGCTCGGTTTCGTCGTGCTGAATGAAGAGGCGATTGTTCTGCTTGAACATCGTACGCTTGCCGGGTTCTTCGATGACGACCTTGCCGCCGGCCTCGACCTTCTCCTTGCGGGAGCTGCGCAGATTATCGAATCTCTTTCGAGCATCTCCAGCCGACAGAGCCTTCGGGGCCGTCCTCGCGAATCCCGTTGCAGGCGGCTTACCCGGTAAATTCGGATTGATGACGACAGGTTTGTCGCCAGGCCCGCGATTTTTGTCGTTGTCTCCGAAATGTTTTTGGAAACCGGGCTTGTTCTTATCTTCCGCTTTGAAATTGTCGCCAGCAGGCGGCGTCTTGGAAAACGTGTTGGGAGTGTTCGTCGGAGGCGACTTCGCTCCGTTATTGTCTTTATCTCCGAAATGTTTCTGGAAGCCCCGTTTGTTTTTGTCTTCAGCCTTGAATTTTTCGGTGTTAGGCGGCGTCTTCGAGAACGTGCCCGGAGGCGCATTTTTGGTGGACTCGTTCACGACCGGCGGCTTTGGCTGCGGTTGGTTGCCGAACGTCTTCGGCTCGGGCGCCGTCCTTTTATTGTCGAATTGGAACCCTGACGGCTTTTCACCCTTTGAGTTCTGTCCGCCCTGCGATTTTCCAAACGAACCGCGCTTCTCTCTCTGATCGTCGTCACGGCGGCCCTTGGATTCGCGGCGCTTATTATCATTGTCGTTGTCGGCGTTGGTCGCAGCGTTACCGGAAGACGGTTTGTTGTCCGCTTGGACGCTAGGCGGCATGGCGGCAAGAGCCGCAAACAGCGAGGCGGCTGCAACAACCACCTGTCGGGAAGAGATCATACTGTCCTCGTGAGTTCGGGCTCCAGGCCCAAGCGCCCGCATCGCCCGGGCGCGGCTCGTCAATCGTGTTAGCAGAAGCGGGGCGCTACGGCATTTCTGCGGCAAACCTCCGAAAACCTTCGAAGCACACATGGCATAACTTTGCGCCGATGAAGCGCAAATGAACAAAACGCCGGCGGCAAATGCGCGGTCGACGCAGTAGGTTTTTGTCTTCTTGCTCGGCGTTCAATTCGTTTGCGTAGCTAGCCGCTAAGCCGCGCACTTTCGATGTTATTGCAGTACCAGACATAAGTTTGCTTGAGACCGTCCTTCAGGCCGTACTTTGGCTGCCATCCACTGGCGAACAGCCGAGACACGTCCATCAGCTTTTGCGGTGTGCCGTCGGGCTTTGACGGATCATTGACGATTGTGCCCTTGAACCCGA
>NZ_DATNBA010000031.1:0-15649 GCF_035572195.1 Hyphomicrobium sp.
AATGGCGCACCCGACAGGATTCGAACCTGTGGCCTCTGCCTTCGGAGGGCAGCGCTCTATCCAGCTGAGCTACGGGTGCTGAAGGCGAGACTGATAACCCATCCGGCATTCGCCCGCAATTGCAGCGGGCCACATCGGGTCCAGCCGGGGTGAGGCGGTGGCCTCACCCGCCAATTACGCGAAGTTGACCGCCATTAGTAGCGGCATGGCTTGGCGACGACGACGCATTTTGCAAGAAGTATCGCGCCTTTCTTGCAGTCCCACTGCTTGTTCTGTGCGCTCCAGAAGCTCGCGTAGCGAGGACCATAGAGGCTCCTTGCCGTCGCCTGCCAATTGGCGCGCGCTTCGACGCGGGCTTTGGCAGAGCCTGAGCCCAGAATGCCGGTGGCCGTCGCGGCACCCTCGACCGCGGCGCGGCAGCGCGGTGCGGCATTGGCGTCCGCAGAACCGAACCCGACGGCGATCATGGCGGCGGCGGCGACAACGGCCGCCATTTTCGTAGTCGTGCGCATGACAAAACTCCCTCGTGAATGTAATTGTTTGGCCACCCAATAAACGAACATCGGCGGACATCAGCCATGCGCCTGCGCCCCTGTCAACGGACGCCGCACGTAAGATGCGGATTACTGCAGTAATGTGCGAATACGGCCGCGATTTCGCGCTGTCGCGGTGTTTCGACGGCTTTCTCGGGAGTTTTTCCAGACCGGCTGGTCACGACGCCTGATCTCCCTATAGTGCCGCCTCATGACGAATCCTGAAAAAATGCAACACGCGAAATCTTCCTCGACCTCGACCGTCCCCGATGGCGAAAAATTGCCCGTTATCAAGGGCAGTCATGTCTACCTCATTGACGGTTCGGGCTACATCTTCCGCGCCTTCCACGCGCTGCCGCCGCTGACCCGACCGTCCGACGGCCTGCCGGTCGGCGCCGTGCACGGCTTCTGCCAGATGCTGTGGAAGCTCTTACGCGAGAGCAAGGTTTCGGAGGCCCCGACGCACATCGCCGTTATCTTCGACGCCGGCCGGGACACCTTTCGCAATGACATCTATCCGAAATACAAGGCGCAACGCCCGCCGCCACCGGACGAATTGATTCCACAGTTCCCGCTCATTCGTGACGCCGTCAAAGCCTTCAACGTGGCGTGCATCGAACTTGATCGCTTCGAGGCCGACGACCTGATCGCGACCTATGCCAAGGCGGCGGTCGATGCCGGCGGCGACGTGACGATCGTCTCGTCCGACAAGGACCTGATGCAGCTCGTGCGCCCCGGCGTCACGATGTTCGACGGCATGAAGGCCAAGCGCATCGGCCGCGACGAGGTGGTCGAGAAGTTTGGCGTGCCGCCGGAAAAGGTCATCGATGTGCAGGCTTTGGCGGGCGACTCCATCGACAACGTGCCGGGCGTCCCGGGCATCGGCATTAAGACGGCGGCCGAGCTGATCGCTACTTATGGCGATCTCGATACGCTGCTCGCCCGGGCAGGAGAGATCAAGCAACCGAAGCGTCGCGAAAAGCTCATCGAGTTTGCCGAGCAGGCGCGCGTCTCGCGTCAGCTCGTGACGCTGAAGGACGATGTACCGCTTCAGATCACCATCGAGACGTTCGGGGTGCAGGATCCCAATGCCGAGACACTGTTGAGCTACCTGAGAATGATGGAGTTCAACACACTTACAAAGCGCATCGCGGAAGGCTTGGGCGCAGAGGCGCCGCCGCCGCTCGCCGTTTCGGTCGGTGCCAGCCTCAAAGCGCCATCGCAGACAGGCGAGAAGAGCCTTGCGGCCCTGGAGGCGTCGGCGCCCGAGTCCGCAACGCCAGCGGCAGCGGTTGCAGCCGGTGCCGCACTGGCACGCGCCAAGCCGATCGATCGCAGTCGTTACGAGACGGTGACGACACGCGCTCAACTCGATGATTGGGTACGACGGGCACGCCAAGCGGGCCGCGTCGCTTTCGATACCGAGACGACCAGTCTCGACGCGATGCACGCCGGTCTCGTCGGCTTATCGCTCGCCGTTATGCCAGGCGAAGCCTGTTATGTGCCGTTGGGGCATACGGGTCCCGGAAACGATTTGTTCGGCGGCGCCGATACCCGCCCGCCGCAGCTCGCGACCGTCGAAGCACTCGAAGTCTTGGGTCCATTGCTCGCAGACGCGTCCGTCCTGAAGATTGGGCACAACATCAAGTACGACGCGCTGGTAATGAAGCACCACGGCATCGATATCGCGCCATTCGACGATACGATGCTGCTCTCTTATGTGCTCGACGGCGGCCGCAACGCGCACGGAATGGACACTCTGGCCGAACGCCACCTCGGCCACACGTGCATGTCGTTCTCCCAGGCGATGGGACATGCGCCGGGCGCCAAGAAATCCGAGAAGACGTTTGCCGCCATGCCACTGGACAAGGCAACCGAATACGCTGCCGAAGACGCCGACGTGACGCTGCGCTTGTGGATGGCGCTGAAGCCGCGTCTTGCCGCTGAACGGATGACGACGGTCTACGAGACGCTCGAGCGAGCGCTGGTTCCGTCTATCCTGGCGATGGAGCACGCCGGCATCAAGGTTGATCGTGCCATCCTTTCCCGCCTCTCCAGTTCGTTCGCTCAACGCGCTGTTCGCTTGGAAGAAGAAATCTACGGACTTGCCGGTCACAAATTTAATCTCGGATCTCCGAAGCAACTCGGCGAATTCTTGTTCGACAATCTGAAGCTTCCCGGCGGCAAGCGGACGAAGTCAGGACAGTGGGAAACGCGCGCCAACCTGCTCGATGACCTCGCCGCCAACGAAGAGCTTCACGGCGACGCCCGCCGCCTCATCAATACGATGCTCGAATGGCGGCAGATGACGAAGCTCCGGTCGACCTATACCGACGCGCTGCCGGAATACATCGACCCCAGCACGGGCCGCATCCACACGAGCTACGCGCTCGCGGCGACGTCGACGGGACGCCTCGCCTCGTCCGATCCGAATTTGCAGAACATCCCGATCCGCACCAAGGAAGGTCGCGAAATCCGCACCGCCTTCATCGCCGACGACGGCATGAAGCTGGTCTCGGCCGACTATTCGCAAATCGAGCTGCGCGTGCTCGCCCATGTTGCAGACATCCCGCAGTTGAAGAAAGCTTTCGCGGAAGGTCTCGACATCCACGCGATGACGGCATCGGAAATGTTCGGCGTGCCGGTGAAGGATATGCCGAGTGAGGTGCGCCGACGCGCCAAAGCGATCAACTTCGGCATCATCTATGGGATCTCTGCGTTCGGGCTCGCGAACCAGTTGAGCATCAGCCGCGAAGAGGCGGGCGATTACATCAAGACGTACTTTCAGCGCTTTCCCGGCATTCGCGACTACATGGATGCGACGAAGAAGGCGGCGCACGCGCACGGCTTCGTTGAAACGATTTTCGGGCGGCGCATGCATTTTCCCGAGATCAACACCAAGAACCCGTCGATGCGTGGCTTCCTCGAACGCGCCGCGATCAACGCGCCGATTCAGGGCTCGGCGGCCGACATCATCAGGCGCGCGATGATCCGCATGCCGGCGGCGCTCGAGCGGGCCAAGCTCGCGTCGGCGCGAATGCTGCTGCAGGTGCACGACGAGCTTGTGTTCGAGGTGGCGGACGCCGAGGCAACTTTGCTGATCAGAGTCGCACGTCAGGTTATGGAAACCGCCGCCGAGCCCGCACTCAAGCTTTCAGTTCCAATTCATGTCGACGCCAAAGCCGCCGCGAATTGGGACGAAGCGCACTGAGTTGGATTCCCTCTCCCGTGAGGACGTGGAGAGAGTAGAGCGCGGCACATCGCGTCCGGGATGACAACTATTGTGAGTGCAGGGAGAGGAAGAGAACTCAATCGTCGTCGCGCGTGTGCAAAACGTCTTCGGTTTCGTCGGGTGCCTTTTTCGGCGGCTTTGGCCAAATTTTATCGCCGACGAAATCAAGAAGCAGAACGCCGATGGCAAGCGCCGTCGCGATGATCGCGATCTTCAGCTCGCCGAGCCCGCACATCAGCCCGATCGCAGCAGTGAGCCACACTGCGGCAGCAGTCGTCAGTCCTTTGACCTGCCGAATTTTATCCCGCTGCAGGATCACACCGGCGCCGAGAAACCCGATGCCGGTGACGACGCCCTGAGCGATGCGGCTGAAGGCGTCGGGATCGCCGGTCCTGAGCCCTGCAACAGCAACCACGCAGGCGCCGAGAGAGACGATTGCCATCGTGCGAAAACCGGTCGGCATCCGGCGCAAATCGCGCTCAAGACCAATAACGCCGCCGCAGAGGACAGCGGTCGCGAGACGCAGAACGACATCAATATCGGAAGGCGCAAGCATGGCCGGCGCAGTCTAGCAAATCGTCGACTGCTGCAAAACGTAATCGAAAAACTAGTCGACGAATGGCGATGGCGGATGCTTGCCGTTGGCCCCATTGGCGCCGTTGAGCGCACCGTTCGGCTTCGCGCGCCACTCGGGCGTGACGTCCGATGCGGGCGTGACCACCGCCGCGGCCGTGACCTCCAAAGTGTCTCTTGCGATGCGTATCGGCTGAGGGCTGCGCGTGTCTTCGCTGCCGGCTAGCCGCTTGTATTCGATCGTGCGAATGAACTCGCGGATGCGCGGCTGAATCTCGGTGCGCCAGCGTGTGCCGTTAAACACACCGAAATGGCCGACGCCCTGCTGCACATAATGGACCTTTTCATCGTCCGGAACCGACGTGCAGAGATCGTGTGCGGCCTCGGTTTGGCCAAGTCCACAAATATCGTCGCGTTCGCCCTCGACCGTCATGAGCGCAGTATTCTTGATGGCCGAGCAGTCGACGTATTCGTGACGGTGCATCAATTTCCTGTCGGGAAGCAGATGATCCTGAAAAACGGTCTGCACCGTCTGCAGGTAGAATTCCGCCGTCAGATCCATGACGGCGAGATATTCCTCGTAAAACGTTCGGTGCTGGTTGACGCTGTCGCAGTCGCCCTTGACGAGGTTGTTGAAGAGATCGACGTGGGCGTTCATGTGGCGCTCGAGGTTCATGGTCATGAACCCGGTCAACTGCATGAAGCCCGGATAAACGGGCCGCATGAATCCTGCGTGAGGGAAGGGCACGGTCAAGATGACATTGTTCTCGAACCACGCCATCGATTTCCGTGCCGCGAGATCGTTCACCTTCGTCGGGTTGCGGCGCGTGTCGATCGGGCCGCCCATCAGGACAAGTGTGGCGGGCTGGCAATCCTCGTTGCGCGTTGCCATCACCGCCGTGGCGATGAGCGCCGGTACCGCCGGCTGGCAGACGGCCATCACATGCGTGTTCGGGCCGATGAAGCGAATGAAATCGACGAGATAGTCGACGAAGTCGTCGAAGTCGAAGCGTCCGGCGGCGAGTGGCACGTTGCGGGCGTCGGCCCAATCCGTAATGTAAACGTCATGCTCCGGCAGCATGGCCTCGACGGTGCCGCGCAGCAGCGTCGCGTAATGGCCCGACATCGGTGCGATGACGAGAACTTTGGGGTCGTTCCGCTTTCCGCTTTCGGCCTCGTCGCGGCCAAAATGAATGAGGTTGCAGAAGGGTTTTGATAAGACGATCTCTTCGTGGATCGCCACATCGAGCCCCCCGATCGCCACGCTCTTGATGCCGAATTCCGGCTTGCCGTAGCGCCGCGTGATGTTCTCGAACACTTCGCAAGCCGCGACCATGTTCTTGCCGACGGTCGTGTAACCCATCGGGTTCAGCGGCCACCCAACCGTCTGCCGGAGGGCCTGAACACCGAATCGGACGGGAGACATGAACGCGTGAGCCATTTCATAGGCGTAGTAGTTCATCTCACTCCGAATCCTTGTTTTTTTGCCGTTTTTCGGCCTGTCTCCGGATCGCAAAGCAGCATGTTGTTGCTGCATTGCGATTAGTATAGGCCGTTCGACTTATGTCACAATCCAGAAAACGTTTGCGTACCTAATGATAACGCGCACACATGCAGGAAAGGTACAGTCCCGTGGGGAACACCTGTGAGTACGAATCCTTGCTGCGCTGCGTCATCTGCTTTCGCGGCTGTGAACAGCCATGCAATTGATTAATTGAAGCCACGACCTCCCGGACAATTCCTGTACGGACTTCCATGACAACGCAGGATCCCACCCCGGCGGCTTCAGTGTCTCGGCTGCGGCGCATTGTCAGCGTCGAGCCGCACGAGGTTGCGGCCCTCCTGGCCTCGTTCGCGATGTTCTTCGCGCTTCTGTCCGCTTACTACATCATCCGCCCTGTCAGGGACGAGATCGGCGTGACGCTTGGCAAGGAGGCGCTGCACCAGCTTTTCACGGTCGTCTTTTTCGTGATGGTCGCTTTGGTGCCGCTGTTCGGCTTCGTCGCCTCGCGCTTTCCGCGACGGCTCGTTCTACCCGCCGTCTACATTTTCTTTGCATCTAATCTTGTCGTCTTTTGGTTTGCGATGAGAGCGGCTCCGGACAACCTTTGGGCTGCCGGCACGTTCTTCGTCTGGGGCAGCGTCTTCAACCTTTTCGTCGTCTCGCTTTTCTGGAGCCTGATGTCGGAGCTCTGGTCGCAGGACGAAGCGAAACGGCTTTACGGATTTATCTCAGCCGGTGGCACCGCAGGTGCTCTTGCCGGACCTTTGCTGACGCGGGGGCTCGTCAGGCTATTGGCGCCGCCTGACTTGCTGCTCGTATCGGCCGCCTTGCTGTTCGCATCGATGAGTGCGGGTCTTGCTGTGCGGTCTCTGCGGCCGAAGAGAAACGAACGCGAAATGGAGCCTGCAGGCGGCGGCATCCTCGAAGGTGCCGTAAAGGTTTTCACGACGCCGATATTTGCACGCATTGCGCTGTTCGTCTTTCTGGCGAACGTCGTCGGTACGTTTTTTTATTTGGAACAGGCGCGCGTCGTCGCTCTTTCGATTCCGGGCAGCGCCGCGCGTATCGCGTTTTTTTCGGGCCGCGATCTGACGGTCAGCGTCGCGACATTCTTGATCGAGGTCTTTGGCACGGCCAGAGTTCTGCGCCGCTTCGGATTGACGACGGCGTTGATCGCGCTTCCGGCAACTGCGCTGCTCGGCACGCTCGCTCTCAGTTTCGATGCGGCACTGTGGGTGGTAGCCGCCGTGATGGTCGCCGAGCGCGTCGTGGCGTTTTCGCTCGCAAATCCGGCAATAAAGGTCCTCTACACGCTCGCGACGACGGATGAAAAATACAAGGTTCAGAACTTCATCGACACCGTCGTCTTTCGTGGCGGCGACGCGACGTCGGGGTGGCTATATGCATTTCTAAGCGGAGGGGCGGGCTTCGCTGCGAGCACCACTGCAGCGGTCGCGATGCCGATGGTGCTCGCGTGGTTTTGGGTGGCCCAGCGTCTCGGCGCCGGCCACCGGCGGCACGAAGCTGCGATCAGTTGAAGGTTAGGCTGCTTAAACGTCGTTTTGCAGAAGTTTATTGAACGCCCTTCGGAGCGGGCGGATTAGCGCCCGCCGCGACGCGGTGGGCCGCCGCTCGAACGCGCCGTGCCTGCAACTGCGCCGTCACCACTGCTTCCCGGACGCCCGTCTTTGTGACGGAAGTTGATGCGGCCTTTGGTGAGATCGTATGGCGTCATCTCGACCGTCACACGGTCGCCGGCAAGAATACGGATGCGGTTTTTCTTCATCCGTCCCGAGGTGTACGCGATCACCTCATGCCCGTTGTCGAGCTTCACGCGGCAACGGGCGTCGGGCAGAACCTCGGCCACCACGCCCTCGAACTCGAGCATTTCTTCTTTCGCCATCCGGTCTCCTGAACCCTCTTTTGTCTGAACCTAAATATGAAAAGCGGGGAGCAGACGAGCTGCTCCCCGCATGCGTGGAGTGGTCTCGAAATCCTTAGAGCGGACGAAGGTTCACGGCAGCGATCTTGCCGTTTCGTCCACGCTCGGTTTCGAAGTAGATCTTTTGGCCTTCGCGCAGCGACTGAAGGCCGGCCCGCTCAACGGCAGAAATGTGAACGAAAACATCGTTGCCACCTTCTTCCGGTTGAATAAAGCCGTAACCTTTTTGGCCATTGAACCACTTCACCGTCCCGTTCGACATCAATTGCCTCCAAAGCAAACAGGCGTCCTCCGGCAGAATGACGGAGGCCATCAAATCGCGCGATGGAGACGTCTTAGAGGCAGGCGGTAGCGCTGTCGAAGAGTAAGCCAAGGCGTGTTCGATGGCGACTATATGCCTTGCTCCCGCGGGAAAGGCAAGATCGCCGCAGGCCCATTTCGGCTTGAACGACCGAGCCCAGAGCCTTGAAATTCCGCCGGTTTCACGGCGCCCCGGGGATACCGTTTACGACGCTGGAAGGAAGAATTGGCGGGCCCCCCTGAGGCGCCCGCCAGGCGCCTGTCAGGTGCGTCCGCTTGGACGGTTCAAGGCCACGAAGTGCGGGCCGACATCAACGTGGATGTGGTCCATGTCGTTATAGGTCATGACGCCGCCGGAGTGGTGGTTAGCGATCAGCCATCTGACGACCTCGCCTTTTCTACCCCGTACGCGGAAATCGATGGCCTGGCCGGAAGCATGCTTCGACGGTGTCCTGGTGCCTGCGATGCGAGCGCCCGGACGGCAGGTCGAGACGAGTTCGACATTTCCGAAGTGGCTTCGAATCCGGCCGAGCAGGTTGCGGGCGGCGGACGTCAGGCACGTTGTGGAGATACCGGAGGTATTTCTGGAATACCGGTGGCCGGAGTGCCGGTGACTGGTTTTCGCGTGACGCGAGTATCGGTAGCCGTTGTCGGAGTACGACCTGGCCTCGACGGCGGTCGGTACAAATGCGGCCGCAAGCAGTAGTGAAAGCACAGCAATAGAACCCTTACGCATGGGAAGTCCTTCGTTCTGTTCAGTGATGGAAAAAACCCAAATCAACGCCTGGCCACGCCCTTGGGCGGGCAGCAGTGGCCGAAGCTCTGCAACGGCGTTGTCAGGGTGAAGGGAAGCCGCGAGCGCCAGCTACCCGGATGCCGCGGCCAGCTCTAAGTCGAGTTGGGTGGAGCCCCGTCGCGTGGCGACATGCGGCCCGGTTGTGCGGCGCACACTCAAAGCGGGATGCAAAGGGCGGAAATGAGGCGGGTCGTGTCACACCGAGCAAAAGTCAGCGCCGAAACCGCAAATCGGGTCGGCTCGATTTTGTAGATCACACACCAAACTTTGGAGCGGTCGGGGAAGACAGAGCATTATGGTCGCGCTAGAACGGCGGGCACAGGGAACGGTCAAGAAGGGGAACGACTATGAATGCCTTGAAAAGTATCGTGGTGGGATTCATCGCCGGTGCGATCGCGGCAGTGACGGTGCAGGAGTTCATAAGCTGGCTCTTTGTGCAGTATTGGACGGGCTGGAGCGAAATTCCGTGGAGCACGGAGCCCGTGCAGAGTTTGGTCGTTCCGGAAGTCGTTCTGCCGTGGATCGCAAGTACCGCGGTGACCGGTGGCCTCTGGGGCGCTCTTTTCGGCTTGATACTCGGGTGGAAGCCGCAAGGCATGATGACCATCCGCGGCGCTATCCTCGGCTTGATCGGCCCAGGTCTGATCGCGGCATTTTTAACCGTGCCGTATCTGGCTCACAGGTCGTCGCCTTTGCTCGATGGCAACGTCAGCGAGATCGTGCCGATACTTTGCATCGCAGCCGGCTTTGGGGCCGTTGCGGCTTGGCTTTACGGTCTGTTCAGCTTCGGGCGTCTGCCGTAAGCCTTTCGCGCCGGACCATTTGAATCGGCGATGCCGCGACACCGGCGCTCTGGCAATCCGGCGCCGGTGTCCCTATGTGCCGGAGGGTGTGTCCGTGACCGGCTACGGCGAAAAGGTCAGCGCGAAAATGTTCAGGATTGTTTTTGTATTAGCTGGCGCGATGGCGGCCATGTCGCTCGGATGGGCGCCGGCCGAGGCAGGTGGCTATAAGGCGAAGCGGTTGCATGCCGATCGCGTCGAACGCGATTGCACGCCGATCAACGGTCGCTACGGCTATTACGGTAATCCGTGGTGCGATACGGGTTCGTCCCGCCCTCCGGACATCGAGTTTCGCCAGCGCCGGGCCGCGCAATACCGCTACTGGAGAGCCGGACGATAAGCGCTCCTATCAATTCTCGTCCATCTTGAGCGCGGCGATGAACGCCTCCTGCGGTATCTCGACCTTGCCAAATTCCCGCATCTTCTTCTTGCCGGCCTTCTGCTTGTCGAGAAGTTTGCGCTTGCGCGTAATGTCGCCGCCGTAACATTTTGCGATAACGTCCTTGCGCAGCGCCCGGATCGTTTCGCGCGCGATGACCTTGGCACCGATCGCCGCCTGAATCGGAATCTGAAAGAGGTGAGGCGGGATCAGATCCTTCAGCTTTTCGCACATCGAGCGGCCGCGGCTTTCAGCCCGCGCCTTGTGGACGATGATCGAGAGGGCGTCGACTGGCTCGCCATTGACGAGGATCGACAACTTGACGAGGTCGCCTTCCTCGTAACCCACGATGTGATAATCGAACGATGCGTAGCCGCGCGACACGCTTTTCAGGCGGTCGTAGAAATCGAACACGACTTCGTTCAGCGGCAGCTCGTAGATCACCATGGCGCGCGAACCGGCGTAAGTCAGTTGCTTCTGGCGGCCGCGCCGATCCTGGCAAAGCTTCAAAACGGCGCCGAGATAATCGTCCGGCACCAGGATCGTGGCTTCGATCCAGGGCTCCTCGATATGATCGATCTTGACGACGTCCGGCATGTCGGCCGGATTGTGCATTTCGATGATCGTGCCGTCGTTCATATGCAGATGATAGATGACGCTAGGCGCGGTTGTGATGAGATCGAGATTGAATTCGCGCTCGAGTCGTTCGGTGATGATTTCGAGATGCAGCAGCCCGAGGAAGCCGCAACGGAAGCCAAAGCCCAGTGCGGCGGAGCTTTCCGTCTCGAATGAAAAGCTTGCGTCGTTGAGGCGTAAGCGGCCCATGGCGTCGCGCAGGTCTTCGAAATCCGCGGCGTCGACGGGAAAAAGTCCGCAGAAGACGACGGGCTGCGCCGGCTTGAATCCAGGCAGGGCTTCCGACGTCGGATTTTTCTCGTCCGTCACGGTATCGCCGACGCGCGTGTCGGCGACTTCCTTGATCGCCGCGGTGAAAAACCCGACTTCGCCAGGCCCAAGCCGATCGACGGTTTCCTGCTTCGGTCTAAAAATTCCGACGCGATCGACCTGGTAGCTGCCGTCCGTCGCCATCATCTTAACGCGCTGGCCCTTCTTCAAGTGGCCGTCGATAACGCGAACCAGAACGATGACGCCGAGATAAGCGTCATACCAACTGTCGATGAGCATGGCCTTCAGCGGCTTTGATCCGTCGCCCTTGGGCGGCGGCAAACGTTCGACAATGGCCTCGAGCACGGCCTCGACGTTGAGACCGGTTTTGGCCGAAACCCCGATGGCACCTGAGGCGTCGATCCCGATGACGTCCTCGATCTGCTGTTTGACGCGATCGGCGTCGGCGGCCGGAAGATCGATCTTGTTCAGCACGGGCAGAATTTCGAGATTGTTGTCGAGGGCCTGGTAGACGTTGGCGAGTGTTTGCGCCTCGACGCCCTGGCTTGCGTCGACGACGAGGATCGCGCCTTCGCACGCCGCGAGCGACCGCGAGACTTCGTAGGCAAAATCGACGTGGCCGGGAGTGTCCATCAGATTTAGCTGATAGGTGTTCCCGTCCTTCGCGAGATAGTCGAGACGAACGGTCTGGGCCTTGATCGTGATGCCCCGCTCGCGTTCGATGTCCATCGAATCGAGGATCTGTTCTTTCATCTCGCGATTGGTGACGTTGCCGCAGAGCTGGATTAGCCTGTCGGACAGGGTCGATTTCCCGTGATCGATGTGAGCAATTATCGAGAAATTACGAATGCGTGCGATGTCGGTCATGGGCGGGGCTCATAGCACCCGGAACCACAGGGCAAAAGGGGCGTTACGCCAGGTAGCCCGTTCGCGCGCCGGCCGCATCGCCGCATCGCGGCATAGCCCCATCACGCTAAGGCTGGCCAGTTTGACGCCCGTGTGCGACAAACGACCAAGACCAATGCATAGAACGCCGGGAGAGAACGATATGGCGAATTCACCGTTCGATGCCAATCCCGCCTTCACCAAGCTTGGCGAGGATAGCCGTAAAGCCGTCATACAAGCCTTCGATGCGATGTCGAACTGGCGCTCGGAGCTTGCCGAAATCAGCGAGAAAAACAGTGACGCCGTGTTCGACAAGATGTCGGAGGCCGCCAAGGCGCTTGGCTGGCCCACTGATTTTGTCGAACTCAGCCGCAAGCAGATGCAGAACGCGTCAAGAATGCAGCTTCAGGCCGTCGATCAGGTCATGGGCATTTGGGAGAAACAGGCAAAATCGCTTGGAACGCCGGCCCAATTTCCAAACTTCCCGAACTTCCCGAATATACCGGGCTTTGGAGCCGCGAACGCGTCTTCGCAATTCCCCGGGGTCGGTCCTGGCATGTTCCCTGGAATGCCGGATCTCGGATCGGCGCAGATGGCTCCGATCCAATTCTGGATGCAGGCCGCCGAGATGTGGCAGAAGGGCTGGCAGCAGGCGATGTCGACTTGGATGGATGCGCAGCAAAGCGCCATGAACAAGGGCAGCTCTTCGAGCAATAAGACCAACTCGAGGTAAGCCGTTAAACGCGGTTCTGAGATTTGGGCGCCGGTTTCGCAAGGACCGGCGCTTTTAATTTGTCCGCGTGCCAGTTGACCCGTGCCGTCTTGCATCCAGTTCGCCGCGTGTGGGCAAGCTGTGAAATCGCCCCCAGCCTTCAGAGGCGCTTGGCGCGTCGCAAGGCGAAACGACTTTCTGTTCAAGGAAACGTTCGCCGTTCGCGTCCACATTACCGGCCTTCTCGAGGATTGCGTCCCGCCAAGATGTGGGATAGAGATTAGAACTATTCTAATCTGCGCTCGGCATGCGTTCCGTGCCTTTCAGAAGGTCTTTCGATGCGGCGGCGGTTCACCGACCTTGATCAGCGCGAAATCCTGGCTCTGGCCATCTCCCTCGAGGAGGAACACGGCCGCATCTACGCTGATTATGCCGCCGGCCTCGGGGCCGACTATCCGGCATCGGCCAAGGTTTTCACCGAGATGGCGGACGAGGAGAACCTGCACCGCCGTTGGCTAATCGATCTCTTTCGTCAGAAATTCGGAGACCACATCCCGCTGATCCGGCGCCAGGACGTGTCCGGTCTCGTGCGCCACGATCCGATTTGGACGGTCCGCCCGCTGGGCCTCGCGAAAGTGCGCCAGCAAGCCGAAGCCATCGAACTGGAGACGCGCAGCTTTTACGGGTCAGCGCTCGAGCGCGCATCCGATGCGGAAATTCGCAAGCTGCTCGGCGATCTGATCGCCGCGGAAGATCAACACATCGGCCTAGCGCATCAGCTGTCGGAGCACGAGCTGACGAAGGATGCGAAAGCTGCAGAATCGAAAGCAGAACGCCGCGCATTTGTCCTCCAGTATGTGCAGCCGGGCTTGACCGGTTTGATCGACGGCTCGATTTCAACTCTCGCGCCGATCTTCGCCGCGGCGTTCGCAACTCACAACACGTGGCAGACATTTCTTGTCGGCCTCGCGGCGTCCGTCGGCGCGGGAATTTCGATGGCCTTCGCCGAGGCTCTTGCCGACGACGGCCAGATTTCCGGCCGCGGCAATCCGTGGGTTCGTGGCGGCGTTACCGGATTGATGACCGCGCTCGGCGGCCTTGGCCACACGCTGCCCTATCTCATCTCCGACTTCCGGACAGCGACGACGATCGCTATCGCCATCGTCTTCGTCGAGCTGTGGATCATCGCCGGAATACGCGCCCGATTTATGGATACTAGGTTCTTCAGGGCTGCGCTCGAGGTGGTCGTCGGCGGCTCCATCGTCTTTGCGGTCGGCGTCCTGATCGGCAACGCCTAAGAGCGCTTCGTCTGAAGAAAACGCGGTGGAACAAATATCTGACGCGAAGTCACTGTCTAATTCGGCCGTGTTCCAGACATTACGCCGCGATAAGCCTCACTGAAGCCATAGTCTCTTGACGCAGTCGCCGCCGGTGGCACAGTGCCGGCCATTCAACGGGTGAAGGCATTCCCATGCGCGCAGTTTTTCACGTTTTAACGTTCGCGATGCTCGTGCTTGCAACGATGGCCGGGAACGCCAGCGCCGAGAACACGCCGCCGCCGGCGGCCAACAAGCGGAATTGTCAGAACACGGTGCCCTTCAGCAGCTGGATCGAGGATTTTAAGCGCGAAGCCGTCTCCGAGGGTATTCAACCACGCACGATCGAAGCGGCCATTGGTGGCATGACGCCGGATATGAGCGTCATTGCGCGCGACCGCAAGCAAGGCTTCTTCACGCAGACCTTCATCCAATTTTATTTCAAGATCGCAACGAAAAGCCGTGAGCAGACCGGTCGCGTCTACTTGAAAAAATACCGGCCGATCTTTGAACGCGCTGAAAAAGATTTCGGAGTGCCGGGCCCGGTCATCACTGCCTTCTGGGCGCTCGAAAGCGACTTTGGCGGCGGCATGGGCGACCTTCCGGTCATGCGTTCACTGCTGACCCTTGCCTGGGACTGCCGGCGGGGCGATCTCTTCCGCGGAGAGCTGAAGGCGGCAATGAAGATCATCGAGCGCGGCGACCTCAAGCCCAACGAAATGATCGGTTCCTGGGCCGGCGAACTTGGCCAGACGCAATTCCTGCCGCAGCACTATTACAATTACGCCGTCGACTACGACAACGACGGTCGTCGCGACCTTATCCGCGATATTCCGGACATCATCGGATCGACAGCGAAGTTCATAGCCTCGATGGGCTGGCAGCGCGGTGAGCCTTGGCTGGAAGAAGTTCATCTGACGAAAGAGCTGCCTTGGGACAAGGCCGATCTCGACATCCTGCTGCCGCGCTCGCAATGGGTCGAATGGGGTGTGGAAGGGGTAGCGAATAAGCTTCCGGCCGACGGTCTCCAAGCCTCGCTGCTGCTTCCGATGGGCCGCAATGGTCCGGCTTTCCTCGCGTACCCCAATTTCCGCGTCTATACGCAGTGGAACCAGTCGTTGACGTACGCGATGACGGCGGCGCACCTCGCGGACCGTATGGCCGGTGCACCGAGCCTAGGCCGCTCCAGCGGCGGCAACGTCGACTCGTTGAGTTATGAGCAGACCAAGGAGCTGCAGCAACTCCTACGGCGGCGTGGCCTCGACGTCGGCGAGATCGACGGCAAGCTAGGGGCCGGCACGCGTAAGGCCGTCAAACAAATGCAGATTAAGTTTGGCCTGCCGGCGGATAGCTACCCCACCGCCGAATTGCTGAATGCCCTGCGCGGCCGGACCCAGAGTTCACTCGAGTGAGTTGAGCGGCCGGGCGTCCAGTCACGACGTCATGGCCGCCTCTCCCGTTAGGGTCTTCATTTGGCTCTGTAAGGCCGGGTCCAGCCCAGCCACGAGATTGAACGAATTGGCCGCTGCTCTAGTGCAGCTTGACTTGCGGCTCGGTACGCCGCGTCAGCAGACGCGAGACGCTATCGAGCGCCACCTTGATGGGGCCATGCAGCGCCATTTCGTGCATCTTATACAACGAGCGATACATTATTTTCGCGAACCAGCCTTCGATGCGCATCGACTTGCCGGAGATGAAGCCCATCAAATTGCCGACCGTCGAATAATTG